>JAFTVH010000130.1 GCA_017465845.1 Lachnospiraceae bacterium
AACTTGATGCCGAAAGGCCGGCAGTGGTTCAGATAATGAATGGTCTCGTACATATCTTCCGGCATTTCCCCGGGAAGCCCCAGTATAACATGCACGATCACCGGAATGGAGCGTTTCTTCAATTTACGGAAGCTGTCTGCAAAACAATCAAGATGATAGCCTCTGCGGATAAAAGCAGCAGAAGCCTCATGAATGGACTGTAATCCCAGTTCAATCCAGATGAATTTCTCCGGATAGCGTTCCATAAGCTGCGACAATAATGTAAGCACATCATTTCCAAGACAGTCCGGTCTGGTTGCAATGGAGATACCGCAGATATCAGGATGCTCTAATGCCTGTGCATAGACGTTCTCAAGGTAGGAAAGTGGGGCATAGGTGTTAGTATAAGCTTGAAAATAAGCTATGAAATGCTCTCCTGTCTTCTTGCTGCGGAAAAGAGAGAGACCTTCCTTTAACTGTTCTTCTATGGTACGTTCTAAGGTACTAACTGCAAAATCGCCGCTGCCGCCTGCACTGCAGAAGATACAGCCCCGGCTGTCCAGGGTGCCGTCCCGATTGGGACAGGTCATATGGGCATCCAGGGCGATTTTGTAACACTTATGATGAAACGTATACTTGCAGTAAGCATCCAGAGAATAGTAGGGCTTACCCAGCCAGTTATCCGGCAGTTGTAATTTACAGTCTTTGGCGGACATCAGCGTTTGATGTGAGACTTTACAGCCTCTGCTACCAGTTCTGCTACCTTAGGATTGAAAGCTTCCGGTAAAATGTTGTTTTCATTTAATTCTTCTTCCGGCACCAGACTTGCAATTGCTTCTGCAGCGGCCAGCTTCATTTCTTCGGTAATCTGAGTAGCGCGTCCCTCAAGGGCACCTTTGAAGATACCGGGGAAAGCGATTACGTTGTTTACCTGATTCGGGAAGTCACTGCGTCCTGTTCCCACTACGCGGGCGCCGGCAGCTTTGGCAACGTCCGGCATGATTTCGGGAACGGGGTTAGCCATGGCAAAGAGAATGGCATCTTTATTCATGGAAGCTACCATCTCAGGGGATACGATATTGGGAGCTGACACGCCGATAAAGATATCTGCGCCCCTCAGCGCATCTGCCAGAGTACCGGTTTCATTCTGAAGATTGGTCATTTCAGCCATTTTCTTCTGCATCCAGTTAAGTCCCTCAGTAGCTTTGGAAACAATACCGACTTTGTCGCACATTACGATGTTGGGGAAACCGTAGGTGAGAAGCAGTTTGGTGATTGCGACGCCGGCACTTCCCGCACCGTTTACTACGATCTTACAGTTCTCTTTCTTCTTGCCAACGACTTTCAGGGCATTAATGATACCTGCCAGTACTACGATGGCGGTACCGTGCTGGTCGTCATGGAACACAGGGATGTCCAGTGTTGCTTTCAGGCGTTCCTCAATCTCAAAGCAGCGGGGAGCGCTGATGTCCTCCAGATTGATTCCGCCAAAGCCGGGAGCAAGCCATGTAACTGCCTTGATAATCTCTTCTGTATCCTGAGTATCCAGGCAGATCGGCACAGCATTGACACCACCGAATTCTTTAAAAAGGACAGCTTTACCTTCCATAACAGGCATGGCAGCATGAGGTCCGATATTGCCCAGACCGAGTACGGCGCTTCCATCAGAAACTACCGCTACAGTGTTCGCTTTCATAGTATATTTATAAGCAGCTTCCTTATCCTGCGCGATGACTTTACAGGGTTCTGCTACACCGGGGGTATAAGCCAGAGACAGATCCTCACGGGATTTTACGGGAGTTTTGGAAGTGGTTTCCAGCTTGCCGTTCCATTGTTCATGCAGATATAATGCTTTTTCGTTTGTAGTCATGACGACATCCTCTTTTCTGATTTAGAATAAATTTTGAACTGTTACTATAATATAATAAAATTTGATTCATCGCAAGTGTTTTGGACTTGCTATTTGGAAAAAAATGAGTTATAATGACCCCAGTACGACAAATCGAGTCTTGAAGTCATGGTCACACGTCCAAGACACATCTTGATTGAATACAATTACCCATTACCCCAAGTTTTATATTTATATAAGGTAATTAAATGAACGGCATTGCCGGGTTCATTTTCATTTAATATATTCAGGAGGATCCGAATGAGAGAAAAATATGAATCACTACAGCTCGTACAGTTGAAAGAACTTGCAAAAGCACGTGGCTTGAAAGGTGTCTCTATCATGAAGAAAGCTGCATTGATTGAATTAATGCTGGCTGAGGATGAGAAAGAGAAGGCCAAAGCAGAAGGTGCAAAGCCTGCCCCCGCTAAGGAAGAAGCACCTAAGTCCGCAGTACCTGCTAAAGAGGAAGCGCCTAAGGCAGCAGCACCGGCCAGAGAAGAAGGAGCAAGGCCTGCTCAGAATAGAACCGTAGTTAAAGTGAATCAGGAATTCCAGAGAAAGCCGGAGTCCAGAATCAGCTTTGTGCGTAATGAAAGTCAGTCAGCTTCCAGAGTGGAGGGTGGTTCTAACAGATACGAAGCATCAGGCAACGGAAATTACACCAGAAATAATAATTACGGAAGCAATTCCGGTAACTATAATAATTATAAGAAGAATGATAACCGTACTGACAATGTAGTTCGTGAGAATAAAACAGATATGCGCACTGACAATAGTGAGACAGCAGAAGATCGTCAGCAGCGTCCTGCTTATCGTCCTCAGGAGGCGTATGATGAGAGCCAGTATCCCAAGGAGCTTGACAGTGGTGTGGAAGCCAGCGGTATCTTGGAAGTAATGCCGGACGGTTATGGATTTATCAGATGCGAGAACTATATGCCCGGTGAGAACGATGTCTATGTAGCTCCCAGCCAGATCAGACGTTTTGGTCTGAAAACCGGTGATATTTTAAAAGGAAATAAGAGGATCAAGACCCAGCAGGAGAAGTTTAGTGCTCTTTTGTTCGTGCGTTCCATTAACGGCTATACCGTGGAAGAGGCATCCAGAAGAATGAACTTCGAGGATATGACTCCCATTTTCCCTAACGAGAGAATCAACCTTGAGACACCGGGCTGCAGCGTAGCCATGAGGGTTATGGACCTGGTAAGCCCTGTTGGTAAGGGACAGCGTGGTATGATCGTATCCCCGCCGAAAGCAGGTAAGACCACTCTGTTAAAGGAAGTGGCAAAGTCCATTCTGCGTACTAACCCTCATATGCATATGCTGATCCTTCTGATCGATGAGCGTCCTGAGGAAGTTACAGATATCCGCGAAGCTATTCAGGGTGAGAACGTGGAAGTAATCTATTCTACTTTCGATGAACTTCCTGAGCATCATAAGAGAGTATCCGAAATGGTAATCGAGCGTGCCAAGAGACTGGTAGAGCATAAGAAAGATGTTGTTATTCTGATAGACAGTATCACCCGTCTGACTCGTGCCTACAACCAGGTGGTTCCACCCAGTGGACGTACGCTGTCAGGTGGTCTGGATCCTTCCGCTCTGCATATGCCTAAGAGATTCTTCGGTGCAGCACGTAACATGCGTGAAGGCGGCAGCCTGACCATTCTTGCTACAGCGCTGGTAGATACCGGAAGTAAGATGGATGATGTAGTATACGAGGAATTCAAAGGTACCGGTAACATGGAAATGATCCTGGACCGTAAGCTTTCCGAGAAGCGTATCTTCCCTGCCATTGACCTGCAGAAGTCCGGCACCAGAAGAGAGGATTTGCTGTTAGATGCGGACGAGTTGGAAGCTATCAACATCATGCGTAAAGCACTGAACGGTTTGAAGCCGGATGAAGCAACGGACAAGATTCTGGATATGTTCTCACGCACCAGGAATAACAGAGAGTTTGTTTCCTTAGTAAAAAAGAACAGATTTCTCTAATAGCGCTCTTTGAAGGATAAAAGTATGGAACGTTTTAAGAAATTATTTGCAGCAGTAGATATGACAGATGGAAGCCCATGGGAGAAGATTCTGCTCTTTACATTCCCCATGCTTCTCGGAAATATCGCGCAGCAGCTTTATAACACAGTAGATAGTGTTGTCGTTGGTAAATACATCGGGGACAATGCCCTTGCCGCAGTAGGAAGTGCCGGTCCCATTTTCAATTTATTGCTTGTGTTGTTCATAGGAATCAGTACGGGTGCTACGATTAT
Source organism: Lachnospiraceae bacterium (assembly GCA_017465845.1). Classification (GTDB taxonomy): domain Bacteria; phylum Bacillota; class Clostridia; order Lachnospirales; family Lachnospiraceae; genus Acetatifactor. The sequence goes on from JAFTVH010000130.1 coordinate 4,129, forward strand.
GGTATCTCAGTACTTTGGAGCAAGAAAGAGGGAAGAACTGTCCAAGACCATCGGGAATTGTATCGTTCTGACAGCGATTGCATCTGTATTTATTATGGTTGTCGCCACGTTAGCATCGAGGCCACTGTTGATACTTCTGGACACGCCGGAGAGTATCCTTGACTGGTGTACCTCTTATTTACAGATTTTGTTTATCGGTATTGCAGGATTGGCTTTTTATAATATTCTTTGCGGTGTGTTAAGAGGTCTGGGCGACTCCGTCTCTGCGCTGGTGTACCTGGTAGTGGCAAGTATACTGAATATTGTTTTAGATGTGTTTTTTGTGGCAAAATGCAATATGGGAGTTGCCGGTGTTGCATTGGCGACAGTTATCGCTCAGGCGGTATCAGCAGTACTTTGCGTGTGTAAGCTGATGAGAATGAAAGATTTGTTTGACTTTAAACTAAAGTATTTTAAGTTGGACAAGGAGATTGCATGGAATGTCATTCGTCTGGGACTGCCTTCCGGTATTACACAGGCTATTATGTCCATGGCCATGATTCTGGTTCAGGCACTCACCAATAGTTTTGGAGAGCAGTTTATAGCAGCTAATGTAATCATTATGCGTGTAGATGGCTTTGCCATGCTGCCTAACTTCTCATTCGGCACAGCAATGACCACCTATGCCGGACAGAATGTAGGAGCAGGTCAACATGAGCGTGTTTCGAAAGGGGCTAAGCAGGGAACCGTTATGGCACTTGGAACATCTGCTGTCATTACGGGAGCCATATTAATTTTTGGAAAGTACCTCATGGGTATTTTTACAGATACAGCATCTTTAGTAGATCTTAGCATGAGTATGATGCGTATCCTGGCTGTGGGATATATTGCTGTTGCAGTTACCCAGAGTCTGTCAGGTGTTATGCGTGGTGCAGGTGATACGATGACACCCATGTGGATATCAATTGTACAGACAATTATCATTCGAGTGCCTCTGGCTTATGGATTGGTCTATCTGACAATGAGTGATGCTTATCCCAACGGTCGTCCGGAGTGTCTGTTTATTTCACTGCTGACTTCCTGGGTGCTGGGAGCAATATTGACTGCCATCTTCTACAGAAGAGGAAAATGGCGCAAAGATGCATTATAACATTAAAGGTATAAAACCTGAATGTATGTCCTCATATAAGGATTGCATTCAGGTTTTTTTGTGTATAAGATAAGCAGAGCCATATAAAATTGCATATATCAATAATTCTGAAAAAATATGTATTGTTTTATATCAATTCATGTTAATATATAGACAACATATTAAAGAACATATGTCGCCCATTCGATTGCAGGGGATATACCAATCAGCCGGCGTAATCGGGGCACAGAATGAATGGGGAAGCATGAATACACTATACTTTAAATATGCATTAGAGGTAGAACGTGCAGGTTCTATCACACAGGCAGCGCAAAGCCTGTACATGGCACAGCCAAACTTAAGTAAAGCGATAAAAGATCTGGAGGAAGAGCTGGGATATACCATTTTCAGCAGAACTTCCTCCGGAATTAAAGTTACAGAGAAGGGCGGTGAGTTTCTCTATCATGCCGGAAAAATGATGGAGCAGCTTGCCGAGATGGAGAAGATATCGGAACGAAACGATGATGCTAATCAGAAATTTAAAATATCCATTCCAAGAGGCAGCTATATTGCAAATGGTTTTACAGCCTTTGTATCAGAACTGCAGCTCACCCATGGAATTGACATTACGATTAATGAAACCAATGCGTTGAAGACCATTTCCAATGTGACGGATTGTGGATATAATATGGGAATCATTAGGTATCAGAGATCGGATGAAGACTATTTTAAAGCATGTCTGAAAAATAATAAGCTGGAGCACGAGACTATCTGGGAATTTGAATATGTATTGGTAATGTCCATCAAACACCCGTTAGCTCATAAACCGGTTATCACAGTGGAGGATTTACAGGATTATGTGAAGATTACTCACGCCGATATTGATGCTCCGCATACGAAAAATCCAGGAAAAGCTGCAGGTTCAGGGAAAGCTCCGGAGAGTAGGACCATTTATGTGTATGAGAGAGGAAGTCAGTTTGACCTTCTGGCTAATGTCCCTACCACATACATGTGGGTGTCCCCGATTCCGGATTCTTACCTGGAGAAAAATCGTCTGGTACAGAGGGCATGCAAGTTGGAGAACAATCTCTACAAGGATGTGCTGATTTACAGGCAGGACTACCGGCTTGGCGAGTATGATAAGCTTTTCCAGAAGAAAATCTATGAGTCCAAGGTGGAAGTTGCTGCCACAAAGTATAATTAAATATGTGAGTTGGCAAACAGCGCTATATGAGAAAATATATAGCGCTGTTTTTAAATTTATATTTCCATAAAAAACTGATATCTGCTATTTTAATGAAGAATTAAGGAAGCCGGTAAACGTGAATGGATTAAGAGGAGAAGAAAGTGGAAGGATTTTTATCAACAAAGGAAGCAATTGATAAATATATAGCAGGATGTCAGGCGAAAGCACAGCTGTCAAATGAGCGTCTGTTCGGCAAGGCAATCCTGGCAGGTATCATGATTGGTATGGGAGCAGCTGCAAGCAGTGTGGCAGCGCATACCATTGCAGATGTGGGACTTGCAAGACTGGCAGCAGCTGTGGTATTTCCGGTTGGACTTATGATGGTGATACTGCTGGGAGCAGAATTATTTACCGGAGACTGCCTCATGGCAATGGGTGTATCTGCCGGAAAAAACTCTATAAAAGATGTAGTACGTGTGCTGGTGATGGTGTATTTCGGAAATTTTGTCGGCGCCAGTTTGCTGGCGGTGCTGATTGCAATGAGCAATCAATTAGACTATTCAGCCGGAATGCTGGGAGCATATACGATTAAGGTAGCTGTAGGTAAGGCAGGAATTTCTTTCTCCAAAGCGGTGGTTTCAGGTATCCTGTGTAATATCCTTGTATGTGCAGCTGTTTTAATGGCTCTTTGCGCAAAGGATGTTACCGGCAAGCTGTTGGCATCTTTCTTTACCATCATGCTGTTTGTGACTGCAGGATTCGAGCACTGTGTGGCTAATATGTATTATATTACAGCAGGTCTTCTGGCAAAGACCAATTCCGCTTACGTAGAACTTGCAATGGAAAAGTACGGATATACCAGCGAGCAGTTAGCTGTATTAAATGCACCGAATTATATTTTCGGAAATCTGGTTCCGGTAACCATTGGTAACATTCTGGGAGGCATTCTGTTTTTAGGACTTCCAATGTTTTATTTAAATAAAGAAAAAGCAGAAGCAAAAGAAAAAGATACCTTAAAGGAGGGCATGAACAATGATGTTGTTTATCAGAGAGGTGTTGCAGGTACTGGCAATTGAGGCAGTAGGAGTGGGCTGTGTGGCAGCTGTAATCTACGGCTATTGGAAATGCATGGTCAGATAAATAAGCCAATTGACTAAAATTTGAATATATGATAATCCCATGAAATGGACTTTACATTAAGCGATTAGTGTAAAGTCCATTTTACTTTTGGCAATGAATGTAAAGCAGTTTTTGCATTCTAAAAAAATTGTACTTTTTGGAACAAAATGTTCCTGCCCTTTTTGCATAGGGCAGGAACATTTTGACCTTCGGAGAACATTTTGGCAATTGAAATAAAGGGAATGACAACCTTATACTTGTTTTAGCAAAAGCAAAGAAAAGGAGGATTGTTATTTATGTTTCGTAAGATTCATAACACAAAAGGCGAATCAGGAACGAAGCAAAAGAAGAAGTATGGAGAAGGGATTATTAAGGAGAATCTGCAGGTCTATGCGCTGATGCTTCCTACCCTATTACTGATTCTGATATTCTGTTACGTTCCGCTGTATGGAATCATCATCGCTTTTGAGGATTACGTACCGGGTTCGTCTTTCATTGGAAAAGATGTGGACTGGGTAGGATTGAAATGGTTCAAGCAGTTTATCACAGGACACTATTTTGCCAGATTAATAAAGAATACGTTGGTACTCAGTATTCTAAATCTGATTTTTGGATTCACTGCACCGATTCTGTTTGCATTGCTTCTTGATCAGATCAAACATCTGAAGTACAAAAAATTCATTCAGACTGCCAGCTATATGCCCTATTTTATATCTACTGTAGTTGTCGCAGGTATGGTGATTTCCTTTGTCGATACGGATGGTCTTATTACCAGCCTGTTGTCGGTCTTTGGATTCGCAAGGGAGAATTACCGTACGAATTCCGGTGCATTTCCCTGGATATACACATTCACTAACGTATGGAAGGGATTCGGATTCGGAAGTATTCTTTATTGCTCCATAATTTCTTCTATTGATCCGGGATTGTATGAAGCTGCAAAATTGGATGGTGCCAACAGATGGCAGCAGGTATGGCATGTAACATTGCCCGGATTGAAAGCGGTAATTGCTATTAATTTGATTAAAACGGTTGGTGATATTCTGTCAACGAATACAGACCTGATCCTTCTTTTCTATACACCTGCTACCTACGATGTGGCAGATGTTATCGGAACCTATACATACAGACTCGGTATTCTGGAAGGACAATACAGTTATACCACGGCAGCCGGAGTATTTACTTCGTTAATTGGATTTGCGATTACATATGTGGCAAATAAAATAAGTAATAAATTGGCTGGCGTTGGTCTCTGGTAGGAAGGTGCGATATGAAAAATAGAAATCAATATAAGAGTAAGATAAAAGAAGGTAATCGTGCAGTTACCGCAATATTGTACCTGTTAGCTGCTCTGATGGCATTTATTACAGTGTATCCAATGTATTATGTACTCATTCTGTCACTCAGTGAGCCGCAGTATGCTGCAACAATGAAGGTATATACGATTCCGAAAGGATTTAATCTGGGTGCATACGAGGTCCTGGTAACGGATACAAAAATGTGGCGGGCTTATGCAAATACTTTTCTGTATGTAATTGCCAATACCATACTTATGGTGATTACCAGTACCACGGTTGCGTTTGGACTTAATTATAAGAAATTAATCGGCAGAAAGTTCCTGACCATGTTCCTGCTGATTCCCATGTATTTTTCCGGCGGAATGATTCCTTCCTTTTTGCTGATCGTAAAACTGGGATTGTATGACAGTCCTTTATCACAGATCATTCCGGCTGCTTTTTCTATCTGGAACATTATTTTGGTAAGATCCTATTTCAGGTCCATACCGGATTCCCTGTCAGAGGCAGCTAAGATTGACGGAGCAGGCATTTTACAAATTTTGATAAAGATATTCGTTCCTCTGGGGAAACCGATTTTTGCGGTAATTGCAGTTTATACCATAGTGGCTACGTGGAACAGCTGGTTCAAAGCGATGCTGTACCTGCCTCATACAGACTGGCAGCCTTTGCAGATGCATTTGAGAAGAATTTTGGTAGAAACCACCAGAACGGTAACACAGGCTATGGACCCTGCGGCAGCAAAAGAAGCGGCAGCCAGAGAACTGTCCAATGCACAGCTGCAATATGCAATGATCATCTTTACGACCCTTCCTGTTTTGTTTGCCTATCCTTTCTTCCAGAGGTATTTTGTGAAAGGTATGGTAATGGGGTCGCTGAAGGAATAAAAATATTATTACATGAAGGTTTATCTCTGGCCTTTTACAGAGAAATCATATATTATAAATTTAGGAGGTTATTATGCAGAAGAAGAGAATGTGGGCTGCTTTATTAGCAGCGACAATGGTAATGGGAAGTTTGGCCGGCTGTGGTGCCAAAGATTCAGAAGACAAGAGCACCTCTGGCGGGAAAACAGAAGTTGGTTCCGCAAGTGAATCCGTCCAGGAGGAAACGAAAGAATTGGACACCATAAAAATCCTGGGTGTTGACCGTCCGGGAACAGATAATGCCGGTAATACTGTATATCTGTCTGACTGGGTAAACGGTGACAGTAAGATATGGCAGCGGTTGACATCCGATCTTGCTGAGAGAGGCATTCAGCTGGAGCTTGACCTGATTGCAGAAGACCAGTATGAAACTGTTATTCAGACACAGATTGCAGCAGGTCTTGATTGTGACATGGTTAATATCCACGGTGTAGATTCCAAAACGAGAATGAATCTGATCAAACAGGGTGTACTGATTCCTATCAATGAGATTTGGGATACTTATTCCGAAGAGTCTACAAAGGAATTTTATACTACCGGTGACGGATCGGTTTTAGAGCTTAACACAATGGAAGACGGTAATATTTACTGGCTGTCTCCTATCACCATCGGTGATTATCAGGGAGAATCATGGGGCAGTGTGAAGGGTGCTATGATCCGTAAGGACTGGCTGGACAAGCTGAACATCGAGATGCCTGAGACTACCGATGAACTGTATGATGCATTACTTGCTTTCCAGGAGCAGGATGCCAATGGTAATGGTGCTAAAGATGAACTGACAAGAGCTTCTCTCAGCAGTTTCTATAACGGAATTGCACAGATGTTCGGATTGGGAACAGATCTGGTATGCTTTACAGATTATGAGTCAGGAGTAGTAACTTCTCCCTGGTATCAGGATGGTATCAAAGACTACATCAACTTCATGAAGAAGCTGTATGATGCAGGCCTTTTGGATACTGCAGAATCCGGAACAGAGAATAAGGTTGAGAATAGGCTGGCTTTGATCTGCTCATGGTGGGCAGGTACTTATGAAGAAGCTGCAGTTGTTGTACCGGAAGGTCAGGCTGGTGCTAATTATGTAGGTATTATCTGTGATTCTGAAACAGGTGTAAGCCCTGTAGTAAGCATTCAGGACGGTATTCAGAAGAATTCCAACTATGAAGTTGCATTTACTTCACAGGCCAATAAGGAAGCAGTCGGAAGATTATTGGATTATCTCTGCAGCGAAGAATTCAGTACTTTAACAGAGTATGGTATTGAAGGTTATTCCTATGAAGTAGTAGACGGTGTGAAGGTGAAGATTACTGACAGTGATATCAGTGAAGTACAGCTGATTTCCAACCTGCCTGCTTTGTGGACCAACAATGCGATTCTGCCCAGACTTGAGGTTGTTGACCGTGCTCAGGAGCTTGCTACTGTTGTAGAAGCAGGTTATTCTGTCGGTTACGAAGAATCAGGATATTCAGATAAGGCAAATGTCATCAAAGATATCTATGAAAATTCAGAGAATTATGTATTTACCCAGATGACTCCGTCTGCAAGCCTGGCAGTTGCAACAGAAGATGAAACCCAGAGAAGTGCTGACTTAAGAGCAGATCTGGATACTTATTATAAGGAACTCCTGACAAAACTGATTATGGGACAATCATCCATGGACGATTGGGATACCTACATTGCTGAGATGAAGGAGCTTGGTCTGGACGAGCTGATTGAGATAAGCCAGAATCGTTATGACCGCGCAAATAAATAAAAAATAGATGAAAGTGAAGGACGACTATGCTGAATTACTTTAAGAATCGATTTTTCAGAGATACTTTTTTAATGTATATATCGATAATGTCAATATTGATTCTGTTAGTGTACATTACTTTTGTCTACCAGAAAGAGATGGAGAACAAGGAAAGAGTTCTGCAGGAAGCGCAAGCTTCCGCAGAATTGATGACACAGATCATAGATGACAAATTCAGCACAATAGAGCTGGTGGCGACCCATGTGGGCGCTTCCAGCTGGTCGCCTTATTTAGCATCCCAGTCGGAAATATTGAATTCCAAAGTGGATTACTTTAAAAAGAAGGAAATCTTAAAGGAATTAGGTGTGTTCAATGATATTTTACGGATTGCTAAGTCTACTGCCGTCTTGTTTCCCAAGAGGAATCTGGCGGTAGACAGAAAGGAAATCTGGGAATGCGAAAGATACTTTAAGTCCATAGATTTGGACAGTAATCTGCTGGATACGGTAAAAGAAAAACTGGAGGGAAAATATGGTGCCCAGGTATTATTCTCATGCAGCGACTCTGAGAATAGTAGCGGGGATTTCTGCATTTTAAAACAGATAGATTATGACCAATCCTCCAGAATGGTGCTTTTTGTCCTGGTAGATGCAAAGCAGTTTGTGAAATATATAGAGACAAATCTTGTAGATGCTGAAGAATTTCAAATATGTTATGAAAATGAAGTAATATTTTCTTATGAAAAGAGTGATGTAAAAGGCAGCGAGCAGTTTGGCATCACACTGCCTTCCACATTGTATCAATGGGAATACCGATTCAAAGTGGGCGCATCTTTCTATCAGGATACCTTTGTAAATGTAAGTTATATTGTTTTAGGATGCCTGTTTCTTATGGTTGCGGCGATAGTGGTATCCTATATGCTGGCGAGGCTGACCTACAGACCCATCGGTGCATTGCTGGAACGATTCGGGGTAAATGTGCAGGAACGTTTTCATGGACTGGAGGGATTGGAAAATATCTTTCTGGATCTTCAGAACCAGAAGGAAGGTATGGAGGAACTGGCAAATCAGTACTATATGATCGGTCAGAACAGCTTTTTCACAAGCTTGTTGAAAGGTACTTATGATGAAGAAAAGATAGGGGAATATGTTCAGAAATTCCATACGGAATTTTCTGATAATATGATGTATCAGGTCATCGCATTTGCCGATATTGTGTCTGATAGCGAAAAGCGTAAGCCTTTGATGGATATTTCTTTGAAACTGCAGATGGATTGTTATTATCAGGGAATTACTGCAGTAGTATCCTATATGGAAGGCTGTTTACTGCTTATTATGGGCTATGCCGGCAGCGAGCAGAAACTTATCATGCAGAGTGAGAGAATCAGTGAGCTTGCGAAAGAATACCTTGCGGAAAAGGAAGTGGGATTCTATATTGGAGAGCCTTATAAGGGGTTTAAGGGAATACACAGATCTTATAAAGAAATGAAAGCAAAGTTTGCTCACAATAAGATTGAGGAGAAGCAACTTACTTATTTTTATCCTTTTGATGTGGAGGTGAAGCTGATAAAATGTCTGCAGCTGGCAAATTTCCAGGAAGCAGCGTTGGTTTTGGATCAAATAAGGGAAGAAAATACGGCGCGTAAATTGATGCCCGAAGTGGAATGCAAGGTGATTGGTCTGATTTATGAGACTTTCTGCCGATATGCGTTGGAACTTAACCTGGCATGGAATGAAAAGATACTTGGATATCAGGAAATGAGAGAAGTTCAGGACATGGAAGGTTTGTGGAATGTTCTGGAAGAACAGCTGCGCGAAATTATAAATGCTTATAACAGAAGTCACCGATTCCTGACCATAGGCAGCAGCCTGGTGGAATATGTGGAGCAGCATTATATGTCCTCCGGATTGTCTCAACAGGATATTGCTGATCATTTTGGTGTGTCCAGACCCACAGTATCCAAGCTGTTTAAAGAGACGGTAAATATGAACTTCATTGACTATCTCCATATGATGAGAGTGGAGGCGGCCAAGCGGCTGATTGATGAAAGAAACTTTGATATGATGGATGTAGCGCGTAAATGTGGATATGAAAATGAGGTTACTTTCCGGAGAGCATTTGTAAAGCATGTGGGAGTGACTCCACAGCAATATATTAAGTCACAGAAAATGGGAGAAAAGAGGTCCTAAGATGAAATTATTTGATCGAGCAAAAGAGAAAAAGATTTTATTGGCAGCCCACAGAGGTGCTGCAGGCGGAAATATTCCCTGTAATTCAAGGCAGGCTTTTCAGATTGCATTGAATCAGGGAGCTGATATCATCGAACTGGATGTGGAAAGCAGCCTTGACGGAGAACTTTTCATTCAGCACCCCGGTATGGAGAAGGTACATCTGCGTTTGGCGGATTCTATCAAGAATTATCCTGCCTCTGTGGTGAAGGAATTTTATCTTTCCAATTGTGATCTGACTCGCACCGACCAGCATATCATGCGTCTTGAGGATGCATTGACGATGCTCAAAGATAAATGTATCGTGAATATCGACAAGTTCTGGGAGCATCCCGAAGAGATTGCTGCACTGGTGCGAAAGCTGCATATGGAAGATCAGGTCATCATCAAAACATCAAATAAGCCTAAATATCTTGATGATGTGGAAAAATATGCTCCGGACCTTCCCTATATGGCCATTGTGAAAGAGGAGGACACCACCTACGAGGAGATTCGGAAACGTAATATTCGTTACGTCGGAGTGGAAGTGGTTTTTGCAGAGGAAACTGCTCCGGTTGCACAAAAGGAATATATTGATCGTATGCATAGTGAAGGAATGCTTGTGTGGGCAAACGGAATCGTGTATAATTATAAGGACGTATTAGCTGCCGGACATAACGATGATATTTCGCTGGTGGAGGACCCGGAAAAAGGATGGGGCTGGATTGCAGATAAAGGCTACGACATCATTCAGACGGATTTCCTGCTGCCATGCAGACAATTTCTTGAGCAGACCGGCAGACGCAGGAGGTAAATATGACGATTCAGGAAATTTTACAGGAAATGACATTTGAAGAGAAGGTGCTTTTGCTGACAGGAGCCGGACGTATGAATACGTATGGCATAGAGCGGTTGGGAATTCCACCGAAAAAAATGGCGGACGGTCCTCATGGTGTGCGTACTGATAGGGAAGAGAATTGCACCAGTTTTCCCAATTTGTGCAGTGTGGGTGCCACATGGGATGTGGATCTGACTTATGAGCTGGGAGAAGCCCTGGCAGAGGAATGTATCGAGAGAGATATTTCCATGCTGCTTGCCCCGGGTATTAATATCAAGCGCCATATTCTATGCGGGAGAAATTTTGAATATTTTTCAGAGGACCCTGTGGTGGCAGGCAATCTTGGGGCAGCCTATATCAATGGTATGCAGGATAAAGGTGTTGCTACCAGTTTGAAGCATTTTGCCTGTAACAATCAGGAAGACAACAGAATCAATGTAAACGTGGATGTGGACATGCGTTCGCTGCGCGAGATTTATCTGAAAGGATTTGAAATTGCGGTCAAAAAAGCAAAGCCGGTAAGCGTAATGTGCGCTTATAACAGAGTGCATTCCATCTGGTGTTCTGAAAACAGATTCTTACTGACAGATGTGCTGAGAGATGACTGGAATTATGAGGGATTCGTGATTTCTGACTGGGGTGCTGTACATAATATCGGCAATGCGATCGCCGCCGGATTGGATCTTCAGATGCCGCGCAATGCCAATATTGTGGAAGAGCTAACGACCGCTTTGGAGCAGGGCAAAGTAACGATGGAAGAAATCGATCAGGCAGTTCTGAGAGTGCTTCGTTTTGTCACCAAAGAAAAAAAGGAACATACCACCTATGACAGAAAGAAGCAGCATGAAATTGCCCGCAAGATTGCGTCTTCCGGAATCGTACTTTTGAAAAATGCGCAGGAAATCTTACCGATAACGAAAGAAAAATATCACAAGATAGCTGTGATCGGAGAATTTGCCGACAGCCCTAATATCTGCGGACAGGGCAGTGCGGAAGTGAATGTTTGGCCGGAATATATAGACAGTCCTTTAGCAGAGCTTAAGAAAAATCTCGGCGATGACGTGGAAATCCAATATAAAGAGATGTACCGGAAGCGGGAATATTCAGATACTATGCTTTGGCCTAAGGGTGGTGAGTTCAAGAGCTTTATCAAGGATTCCGATGTGGTAATTATGTTTATCGGTTCTATGGTTTCAGAAGATACGGAGTGCTTTGACAGACGCTCAGCCAGATTCAATCCGAACTATGAGAAATTTATCGAAATGGCATGTGATATCGGTAAAAAAGTGATCGTAGTGATGCAGACTGGCAGTGCTATGGTATTGGGCGAGTGGCGTAACCGTGTATATGGAATCGTACAGATGTGGCTTGCAGGAGAAGGTGCCGGAAAGGCCATTGCAGATGTACTGACCGGTCTGGTGAATCCTTCCGGTAAGCTTCCGGAGACATTCCCCAAAGGATTGCGCACAGATTTGGACTACCCCGGAGAAGGGAACGTGGTGGAATACCGTGAGAAGGGTGAGGTAGGATATCGCTACTATGATAAGCATCCGGAGGAAATCGTTTATCCGTTTGGTCATGGTCTGTCTTACAGCCGATTTGAATATAGCGGGCTGAAGACGCAGGTACAGGGCGATTCCATTCTGGTGAGTCTTGAGATAAGCAATACAGGGGAAGTGGATGGAAGGGAAGTGGTCCAGATTTATGTAGGATGCTGCGATTCCAGCGTGAAGCGACCTGTAAAAGAGTTGAAGGCTTTCCGAAAAGTATTTGTAAAGGCAGGAGAAACGGTTGCGGTAGAGGTATCACTGGATATGGAAGATTTTGCATATTACAATGTCGTGCTGAATCAGTGGGTAGTAGAAAAAGGTGAGTATATCATCTATGCAGCTGCATCTTCACAGGATATCCGATGTGAGAGCAGGATTCAGCTGGATGGAAATGCATGCTATACGTTGATCAGAAAAGGTCAGGATATGATTGGATAATGTTCTGATCGACTACGATCGCCTGATACAGCTTTGTGATTGTCTGGCCGGTTCGGAGGGCGTAATGGATATGGAGGCTCGTATGGCAGATGTAAAAGCAAGATATGGAAGCTATCCCCAGGATAAGTGGGATAGGAACATGCAGCTGAAACAACTGTTTGAGAAATGGGCCGGAAAGGATATCTACGAAATCGTAATGTAAAAGGATATATAAGGCACCTGCCGGTTTTGGGGTCGCATCACACTTCAAAAATCCGGCAGGTGTCTTTGGGTTAAAATAGTGAAGCAGGATTAACCAAGATAAGCCTTAAGTAAATTCCAGGTATTTTCCATCCCCTTTATGTGACTGCGCTCATAGCCGTGGGAAGCGTAGACTCCTGCGCCGATGAGGCCGTAACGGCAGTCATTGCCGGCACGCAGAGCAGTTCCTGCATCAGAACTGTAGTGAGGATAAACATCCACTGCAAAGTCAAGGTTCGCGGATTTGGCAGCATTGATCAGTCCGGTAACTACATCATAGTGATAAGGACCACTGGAATCCTTGGCACAGATGGATACCTGTGTCTCCTTACAGCCAAGACCATCGCCCACACATCCCATATCTACAACAAGGATTTCTGTGACATCTGCAGGTACAGAAGCGGAGGCACCATGTCCCACTTCTTCAAATACGGTGATGTGGTGATAAATCTTTCTTTCGGTCGTGATATTGTTTTCCTTCAAATATTTGGCGTAGCCCAAAAGGATACCGACGCTTAATTTGTCATCCAGAAAACGGCTCTTGATGTAGCCTGAGGGTGTCACAACCGTGCGGGGCTCAAAGCATACGATATCACCTGGCAGGATGCCTAAGGCCAGCACGTCTTCTTTATTTTCCACAAGTTCATCCAGAAGCACTTCCATGGTTTCAAAAGAACGGGAAGTGTCACTGTAATTGCCATTGACATGAATGGAAGCGTTTTTCAGTTGGAAAGTACCGGTGTAAATTCGACCATCCCGGGTATAAATGCGGCAGTTTTCCGTTTCTGTATTATTGGCATTCAGGCCTCCCAGACGTGTCAGCATAAGGCGTCCGCTTGAGGTGATATCACATACCATGCCGCCTAAGGTATCGATATGTGAGGCCAGAAGGACGGCATCATTTTCCGTGCGGCCTTCGTTTACACAGACGAGGATGCCACCCTTGGTGGTCATCTGAGGGGCGAATCCCAGTTTGCGATATTCTTCCATCACGTATTCGGCTGCCCGGGCAGTAAAGCCGGAGGGGCTGTCGATGGCGAGGATTTTTGTGGTCTGTTCTAACATGTAGTTAGTGTAGGTATTCATATTATTCTCCTTTTTGATTTATGAGTGCTGTATCCTTTTTATGGTTCTTTCTGAACTGGGTGTACATGACGTTAAATTATGGATATTTTTCATACCAAGAATGTCAATTTGCCATTTTGTAGCAATGCTGGCGGATAGTAACATTATTTTTTTAGTTTTATCCGACGAAAACCACCGTTTTAAAGTGATACCAACGGATAAAAACTCTATTTTTCTCAGTTTCATCCGACGAAAATCGCTATTTTATAGCGATACCAACGGATAAAAACTCTATTTTTCCCATTTTCATCCGACGAAAATCCTATTTTAAAGCGATACCAACGGATAAAAACTCTATTTTTCCTATTTTCATCCGACGAAAATCGTCATTTTACAGCAATACCAACGGATAAAAACTCTAATTTTTCCAGTTTCATCCGACGAAAATCATCATTTTAAAGCGACACCAGCGGATAAAAACTCTATTTTTCTCAGTTTCATCCGACGAAAATCGCCATTTTAAAGCGACACCAACGGATAAAAACTTCATTTTTTCTAGTTTTATCCGCTGAAAATGCCCAATTTATAATAATGTCATCGGATAAAAAAATCATTTTTCCGATTTCTGTCCGTTTCAAGACTTATTATTCAACCAACAAATCATTGTCCCGTATACCCATATTCAAGAAAGCCTCATTTTATTCATATAAGCCTCCACAAATTTCAGTGTGCTTATACTGTTCATATTAACATAGTTGCTCAATTCAGAAAAGGGATTTTCCCCAAAATAGTAAAAACGGTACAATAGATATAGGTAGTGAGACCATGTTCTACGTAACCGAAGATGACCATGTATTATCAGTAAAATCTGAAGCCTCAAAGAATCGGCACAGCGGAAAAAAAGCAGATGATTTCTTTGAGTATTTGCAAACAGTGAAAGAAGGAACAGAATAATGTGTATACACTGGATTTTTCCTGCATTCTGTGATATATTGTCTGATGTATCATGTTAGAAAACGAGGAAAACACAAATGAAGAAGCAGGAATTTTTACAGGGTATAAAAGACGGAATCCCCATCTGCCTGGGATACTTTTCTGTATCCATGGCGTTTGGTCTGACCGCAGTCCTGTCAGGACTCCCGGTATGGTCGGCTGTTGCGATTTCACTGTTTAATGTAACCAGTGCAGGACAGTTCGCGGGAATCAATATTTTAATTGCACAGGGAACGATGGTGGAGCTGGCGATGACCACTCTGATCATCAATATCAGATATTTTCTAATGTCACTGTCTGTATCCCAGAAAGTTCATAAAGATATGAGAATCAGGCACAGACTGGCCATTTCCTATGGGATCACAGACGAGGTTTTTGCAGTATCCATGCAGCATAAAGGTGATCTGACAGGTTCTTATATGGCGGGACTGATTCTCACACCGGTGCTGGGTTGGACCGGAGGAACACTGTTTGGCGCTGTGGCGGCTTCCTTTATGCCTACGGCGCTCACCAATGCCATGGGCATTGCCTTATATGGAATGTTCATCGCCATTATCATTCCGCCGGCCAGGGAAAACAAGAGTATCATGATAACAATTATCATGGCTGTCGCTGCCAGTCTGGCATTTAATTATCTGCCGTTGCTCAAAAATATCTCCGGCGGCTGGTCTATCATTTTAATTACGCTGATAGTCAGCGGAATCGCGGCATGGCTGTTCCCAATTGATTCGGAAGAAGAGGCCGGCGAGGAAGAAGCAAGTGATATCAAAGAGGAGAAGGAGGGTACCAACAGATGAAAACAGGATATATTATCTTAGGAATCGCAGTGATGGCACTCACCACTTACTTCATCCGTATGCTTCCCATGGTCATATTCCGCAAGAAAATTACCAATGTGAGGATTCGGTCCTTCCTTTACTATGTACCTTACGCAGTACTTGCAGCCATGACTTTTCCTGCTATTTTCTCCAGTACCGGGTCTCAGATCAGTGCAATCGCAGGCTGCGTGGCAGCAGTATTATTGGCATATTTCAGAAAAGGACTGTTGACGGTAGCGGTAGGTGCGGCAGCAGTGGTATTTGTAGTACAGATGATGGGATTCTGATGATGATTCATCGCGTAACAAGATTGGAGGCATTGAAATGAGCGCAAAAGTTTATTTTTCTCGTACCATCACCCCTGAAAAAGTGTTGGAGCTTTATCAGATGTTAAATAAGGAACTTCCCGGCAAAGTAGCCGTGAAGCTTCATTCCGGCGAGAAGGGGAATCAGAATTTTCTGGGTCCTGAGTTTTGGAAGCCAATGATCGACTATGTGGGCGGCACCGTAGTGGAGTGCAACACAGCCTACGAGGGAGAGAGAAACGAGACGAAGAAGCATGTGAAGCTGATGGCTGCCCACGGCTGGAGCCGGCATTTCCCGGTAGACATTTTGGATGCGGAAGGTCCGGATTTGGAACTTGCTATCCCAAATGGCAAAGTGATCCAAAAGAATTATGTGGGCAAAAATATTGAAAATTACGATTCCATGCTGGTATTATCTCATTTCAAGGGACATCCCATGGGAGGCTACGGCGGAGCGCTGAAGCAGTTGTCCATTGGTGTGGCATCTTCTTTCGGTAAAGCATATATCCACGGAGCAGGTGTACCGGAAAATATCTGGACCGCTGACCATGATTCCTTTCTGGAGTCTATGGCGGATGCCGCAGGCAGCGTGTCAGATTACTTTAAGGGTAAGCTGATTTACGTCAATGTAATGAAAAATATGAGCGTGGACTGCGACTGCTGTGCCATAGCGGAAGATCCCTGCATTGCGGATATCGGTATACTTGTGTCGGATGACCCGATTGCAATCGACCAGGCATGTATCGATCTGGTGTATGCATGTACTGATCCCGGAAGACCACATCTGTTGGAACGGATTGAGAGCCGTAATGGTGTGCATACCATTGAAGCTGCCGCTGCATTGGAGTATGGTTCGAGAGAGTATCAGTTGGTGGAAGTGGAATAAAAATGTTTTGACATCTCAAAATGATGGTGGTATACTACTAACAATTAACATGAGAAAAAGCGATGACGGAAACAAGTAGCATATGAAAAACATCCAGAGAGAGCGTCATTTGGTGGAAGATGCTTATGTAGATCATATGTGAAAACCATTCTAGAGCTGCAGCGCCGAAAGTAGAGGTAAGTACTGCCGTATATCTGCGTTAAAGATTAGGATTTGTTGGAATCTGAAGTGAAACTTAAGGTGGAACCGTGCAATGAGCACCCTTATAGATACAGGTATTGTGTCGTGAGGGTGCTTTTTCTTATGTTGATAACAAAAAACAAGAAAGGAAAGGATACTATGAAGATTAGTATGCAGGATGGTTCCATCCGGGAAGTAACATTTGAAGAAGAGTTAGGGAAGAATGCGTTCAGGCACACAACAGCGCATATTTTGGCACAGGCAGTAAAACGCCTTTATCCGAATACAAAGTGTGCCATCGGTCCGGCGATTGCAGACGGATTCTACTATGATTTCGAATTTGACTTTGAATTTTCAGCGGACAGATTTGAAGAAATCGAAGCAGAAATGAGAAAAATTGTCAAAGAAAATCTGCAGCTGAGACACTATACCATGAGCAGAGAAAAAGCAGTCAAATGGATGGAGGAAAAAGGAGAACCATACAAAGTAGAATTGATTCAGGACCTGCCCGAAGATGCAGAATTAAGTTTTTATCAGCAGGGTGAATATGTGGAATTATGTGCCGGTCCTCATGCTGCCTATACCAGTGCTGTAAAAGCCTTAAAATTACTGTCTGTTGCCGGAGCCTATTGGCGAGGGGATGAAAAGAATAAAATGCTTACCAGAATTTACGGCACTTCTTTCCCGAATGGGGAGATGCTGGAAGCGTATCTGAATCGCATGGAAGAGGCGAAAAAGAGAGATCATAGAAAACTGGGCAAGGAATTGGGGCTTTTTACATTGATGGATGAGGGTCCGGGCTTCCCGTTTTTCCTGCCAAAAGGATTGGTTTTAAAGAACCTGTTGATCGATTACTGGCGGAAAATCCATACGAGAGAGGGATATGTGGAAATATCTACGCCCGTGATGTTAGACAGAAAGCTCTGGGAAACATCCGGACACTGGGAGCATTATCGGGAGATTATGTACACAACGACGATTGATGAGACTGACTTTGCCATCAAACCGATGAACTGCCCGGGCGGTATGCTTGTGTATAAAATGGAACCTCATTCTTATCGTGAACTGCCCATGCGAATAGGAGAACTGGGACTTGTACACAGGAATGAAAAATCAGGTCAATTACATGGTCTGATGCGTGTGCGCTGCTTTACCCAGGATGATGCCCATATTTTCATGACGAAAGAACAGATACCGGATGAAATAAAAGGTGTCGTGCGTCTGATTGACGAAGTGTATGCCGGATTCGGCTTTAAGTATCATGTGGAGCTGTCTACAAGACCGGAAGATTCCATAGGAAGTGATGAGGACTGGGAAGTTGCCACTGCCGGACTGCAGAATGCATTGGATGACCTGGGGCTTCCTTATGTGATTAACGAGGGTGATGGAGCATTTTATGGTCCCAAGATTGATTTCCATTTGGAAGATTCCATCGGAAGGACATGGCAATGCGGAACCATTCAGCTGGATTTTCAGTTACCACAACGGTTTGAGGCAGAATATATCGGGGCAGATGGCGAAAAGCATCGTCCCATTATGATACACAGAGTTGTCTTCGGCTCTATTGAGCGTTTTATCGGTATTTTGATTGAGCATTATGCAGGAAAGTTTCCCCTATGGCTTGCGCCGGTGCAAGTGAAGATTCTGCCTATTTCGGATAAGTTCCTGGGGTATGCGGAAGCAGTGAAAGCGTCACTCGCAAAAGTAGGACTGCGCTGCGAAGTGGACGCCCGGGCAGAGAAAATCGGCTATAAGATAAGAGGCGCCAGACTGGAAAGAGTGCCTTATATGCTTGTAGTTGGTGAGAAAGAAGCGGAAAGTGGCAGTGTTTCTGTCAGAAAGAGGGAAGATGGAGACTTGGGGAACATGACAGTGGAGCAGCTGCTGGAACGGCTTAGGGAAGAGGGCATCGCAGTAGATGTAGCAAAATAGTGAATAGATAAAGGTTGGAACTGGAGGAATGTTCGGTGGAAGGATCAGGTACAACTTTACCTTGCGGGCAAGCTTGGTAAATTATTATAAAAATATTGAAAGAATCCCTTTTTTAGATTTTTGACTTCCCCGAGTCTGGATAATGTGTTATAATGTGCGTACAGGGCAGAGGCAAATGTTAGGAAAAGAAGCCCCATCCAAATAATCAGTAAGTCCCTGCACATACAGCAGTGGCTTTCAGAAATGAGGAAAAATGAAAAGAATAATGTTAAAATTAAGCGGTGAAGCCCTTGCCGGTGACAAGAAAATGGGCTTTGACGAAGAAACAGTCAGAAAGGTAGCCTTACAGGTCAAGGAACTGGTAGACGATGGCATCGAGGTAGGTATTGTGACCGGAGGCGGTAACTTCTGGAGAGGACGCACCAGTGAAAATATCGATCGTACCAAGGCAGACCAGATCGGTATGCTTGCTACTGTTATGAACTGCATCTACGTATCTGAAATTTTCCGTTCCGTAGGTATGCAGACAGCAGTGCTGACTCCCTTTGAGTGTGGTTCTTTTACCAAACTCTTTTCCAAGGACAGAGCCAACAAGTATTTTGATAAAGGCATGGTAGTATTTTTCGCAGGAGGTACGGGACATCCTTATTTCTCTACCGATACCGGCGTAGTATTACGAGCCATCGAAATCGAGGCAGAGGTTATCCTGTTAGCCAAATCCATTGACGGTGTATACGATTCCGACCCGGCTAAGAATCCGGATGCTAAGAAATACGACGAAATCTCTATTGAAGATGTAGTAGCACAGAATCTGCAGGTAGTGGATATGACGGCATCTATCCTGGCAAGAGACAATAAGATGCCCATGTGGGTATTTGGTCTGAACGAAGAGAACAGCATTGTGAATACTGTAAAGGGTAACTTTAACGGAACCAAGGTAACGGTGTAAACAGTGTTAATTATTAAAAAAAAGAGGTGATCCGCTGAATACAGCGGCACAATGAATGGAGGACATAAAATGGACGCAAGATTACAGCAGTATGATGACAAAATGAAGAAGACAGTAGAATATCTGGAAGCTGATTATGCTACGATCCGTGCAGGACGTGCCAATCCCCATGTACTGGATAAGCTGAGAGTAGATTACTACGGCACTCCTACCCCCATCCAGCAGGTAGGTAACATCACTGTACCTGAAGCACGTATTATTCAGATTGCTCCTTGGGAGAAATCTCTGATCAGAGCCATCGAGAAAGCAATCCTGGCTTCTGACCTGGGCCTGAACCCTTCCAATGACGGAAGTGTGATCAGACTGGTATTCCCGGAGCTGACTGAGGAACGCAGAAAAGATCTGGCAAAGGAAGTTAAGAAGAAAGCAGAAGATGCCAAGGTTGCAATCCGCAACATCAGACGTGACGGTAATGATGCTTTCAAGAAGCTGAGCAAGCAGGATGTGTCTGAGGATGAGATCAAACAGCTGAGCGATGATCTTCAGAAGAAGACCGACAAATACATCAAGGATGTAGATGCTGTTATGGAGAAGAAGTCCAAGGAAATCATGACCGTTTAATGATTTAATTGCGTGTGTCGGTGGTTTGAAAAGCAATAAATTGCCGTGAATGGATAGCCGGCACCATGCAGAGGAAAAGTATTGCGGGAAAGGGGCAGATTCTGCTCCTTTTGTGCATATCGGGAGCAGGAAAGGAAAGCTTATGAGTGATGAATTGAAAGTACCGGCTCATGTAGCCATCATTCTGGACGGAAACGGTCGCTGGGCGAAAGCCAAAGGCATGCCGCGCAATTATGGACATGTGCAGGGAGCCAAGACTGTGGAAACCATCTGCGAAGAAGCATATCGTATGGGGATAAAATATCTTACGGTGTATGCTTTTTCTACAGAGAACTGGAACAGACCACAGGACGAAGTGGACGCGCTGATGAAGCTGCTTCGTAACTATATGAAAACTTGTTTAAAGACCGCAGAAAAGAACAGGATGTGCGTGCGTGTGTTGGGGGAGAAATCCCGTCTGGACGAAGATATTCGTACCAGAATAGCAGAACTGGAAGCGGCGACCAAAGATAATGATGGTCTTCACTTCCAGATTGCCATCAACTATGGCGGCAGAGATGAATTGGTCAGAGCCATGCGAAAGATTACCACAGAGATTCAGGAAGGAAAACTGTCAGGAGCTGAAATTGATGAAGCCTGCATCAGTGATCATCTGGATACTGCCGGTATTCCGGAGCCGGATCTTCTGATCCGTACCTGCAACGAGCAGAGGATTTCTAATTTCCTGCTGTGGCAGCTGGCTTATACAGAATTTTATTTTACTCCTGTGGCGTGGCCTGATTTTACAAAAGAAGAATTGGTCAAGGCGGTAGAGGCATATAATCATAGAGACAGAAGATACGGTCTGATCAAAGAGTAAGTATGGGAATGGTTCCTTAGGAGGACGCAGGATAAAGGAGGATGTACGCATGTTTGTAACCAGATTGATAAGCGGTATTGTACTGATTATCATCGCATTGCTGGCTTTGGGACTGGGTGGACCGGTATTGGCAGCGGCACTTTTGGCAATTTCTCTGATTGCATACAGGGAACTTACCAGGGTACTACAGGTGGCTGACAAAGAGAAAGGCCTGAATGTTATGGAGGGAATAGGAATGGCAGGAGTGGTAATCTATTATGCTGCCGTTTATTTTTCAGGCGCGGAAGTGCTGCAGATGATGAGCATCGTAGGAGTCTTTATGGCGCTGATGTTTGTTTATGTGGCGGTATTTCCCAAGTTTAAAGCAGAACAGTGTATCGGGGCGTTCTTTTCATTTATGTATGCACCGGTGATGCTTTCGTTTGTATACCTGACAAGAATGTGTCCTCAGGGTATCTACATGGTGTGGATGATCCTCATCAGTTCCTGGGGCTGCGATACTTGTGCCTATGTGGTGGGAAAATTAATTGGCAAAAAGAAGATTTTCCCTGTCTTAAGTCCCAAGAAATCTCTGGAGGGATGCATTGGAGGTGTGCTGGGAGCTGCTCTCATTGGCGGCTTGTACGGGCACCTCTTTGTGGAAGCAGCTTTCCCGAATCAGACGGTGAAGTGGATCATTGCCTTTATCTGTGCAGTGGGCGCGGTTATGAGCCAGATGGGAGATCTGGCTGCATCGGCTATCAAGCGTAATCATAATATCAAGGATTATGGCAAGCTGATTCCCGGTCATGGCGGTATTATGGACCGTTTTGACAGTATGATCGTAACGGCACCTATGATTTATTTCCTGACGATTCTGATGATACAGTTTTAACGGAGGCTGACTTATGAAAAATATAGCAGTACTTGGTTCCACCGGTTCCATCGGTACCCAGACGTTGGAAATTGTCCGGGCCAATCCGGACCTTCAGGTAGTGGCTCTGGCAGCCGGAACCAGTGTGGATAAAATAGAAGAGCAGGTCAGAGAGTTCCATCCTCTGATCGTAGGAATGTGGAGCGAAGAGGCGGCAAAGGAACTGAAAGCAAGGATTGCAGACTTGCCTGTAAAAGTAGTGGCAGGTATGGATGGTTTGCTGGAAATCGCAGTGATGCCTCAGTCAGAGGTATTGGTTACAGCTATTGTGGGAATGATTGGTATCAGACCCACCATTGCAGCCATTGAAGCAGGTAAAGCAATCGCGCTGGCCAATAAAGAGACGTTGGTAACAGCCGGTCACATTATCATGCCCCTGGCAAAGAAGTGCAACGTACCGATTTTACCTGTGGACAGTGAACACAGTGCCATTTTCCAGTCACTGAACGGGGAGCCGAAAGAAAGAATTGCCAAGATTCTTCTGACTGCTTCCGGCGGTCCTTTCCGGGGAAAGACGAGGGAACAGCTTCAGAATATCAGGGTGGAAGACGCCTTAAAGCATCCTAACTGGGCCATGGGAAGAAAGATTACCATCGATTCCTCTACCCTGGTCAACAAGGGCCTGGAGGTCATGGAGGCAAAATGGCTGTTCGGCGTAGATCTGGATCAGATTCAGGTAGTGGTACATCCCCAGAGCATTATCCATTCCATGGTGGAATACGTGGACGGTGCTATTATTGCCCAGCTTGGTACGCCGGATATGAAGCTGCCTATTCAGTACGCATTGTTCTATCCGGACAGACGTCCCATGGAAGGTAAGAGAGTAGATTTCTTTGAATTAGGGCAGATTACTTTTGAAAAGCCGGATATCGAGACCTTTACCGGCTTAAAGCTGGCATATCGCGCCATGCGGACCGGCGGCAGCCTGCCTACGGTATATAATGCAGCAAATGAAAAGGCGGTAAGCCTGTTCCTTGACAGGAAAATCGGATACCTGCAGATCCCTGAACTGATTGAAGCTTCCATGGATCAGCACAAGGTAATCCCGGAGCCTACCGTGGAACAAATCCTGGAGGCAGAGCGCCAGGTATATGAATTTATTGATAAAGAGGTGCAACAGTGACAATTATTTTATTCGTTCTGATCTTTGGGGTGGTGGTGATCTCACATGAATTCGGACATTTTCTGCTGGCTAAGGCCAATGGAATTCATGTGGTTGAATTTTCCGTAGGTATGGGGCCTACCATAGCGTCTTTCAAGAAAGGGGATACGATTTATTCCCTGAAGCTTCTGCCAATTGGCGGAGCCTGTATGTTTGAGGGGGAGGACGGGCTGAAGACAGAGAATAACGAGTCCGGTGAAGGCTCGTTCCTGGAGGCAAATGTCTGGTCCAGGATATCCTGTGTATTGGCAGGACCTATCTTCAATTTCCTGCTGGCATTCATCGTGGCACTGATTATGGTCAACATGGTTATTACGGATGAGGACACAGCTTTTCGCGATGTGGTGATTACGGATGTATTAGAAGCAAGTCCGGCAGAGGCTGCCGGTTTGGCTTCCGGTGACAGAATCATTTCTATCGACGGAGATAAGACCTATCTCTACGAGGATATTTATCTGTTTACCCTGACTGCAGACGGAGATGCGGTTACTGTGGTCTATGAAAGAGGGGGCGAAAAGTATGAGACAACGCTGACGCCTTCCTACGATGCGCAGTCCGGCAGATTCCTCATGGGTGTCACCTTTGGGGAGCCGGCAGAAATTACATTTAAGGACTCTGTGAAATATGCTTTTTACGAGATGCGGTATTCGTCCAGATCAGTGATCAAGAGTCTGGGAATGCTTATACGCGGTAAAGTAGACAGAGAGGATGTGGCAGGCCCGGTAGGAATCGCGGCGGCAGTGGGAGAGACCTACGAAAGCGCTAAGGAATACGGCTGGGATACGGTGATACAGCAGATGCTGAACTTTACACTGCTTCTGTCTGTGAACCTGGGTATCCTGAATCTGCTTCCGTTGCCTGCACTGGATGGCGGAAGGCTGGTATTTTTGCTGTTGGAACTGCTCCGGGGCAAACCGGTACCGGCGGATAAAGAAGGCATGGTACACTTTATCGGGTTGGTGTTCTTTATGATACTGATGGTATTTGTGCTGTTTAATGATATAGTGAATATTTTTGGGTAACTGAATTGGATTTACCCGGAAGAAAAATCTTGTCCGGTGGCTTTGCTTGCAAGGGGAAAGACACCGGGGCAAGGATTCAACGGTCACAGTTGAATCCTGTTCTTATGGAATCTGCGGAATATCTTCCGAATTATTCCCTGAAATGAGAATTAATTTCATATTGTAAGATAAGTTGGTGTAGATGAGTTATACTCAAAGCGAAAGGATGAATGCATGAAATACATCACAGGTTATGTAAGGCTGTCTGATGGCATCTCCCGGGACAGCATCCTGCTGCAGCAGATACGTTATGGCAGATGTAATGTAGTATTGGCCTGTGTCTGCGACGGAGGCGCGATAGGAGCCAATATGACAAAGCAGATGAAGCTGTGGCTGGCCGAACGGGGACCGGAGCTTTTTGAAAAGAAATCAGACTATAATAAAATAAGAAAAAAACTGGAACGTAAGCTGGCTGAATGGCAGGCAGATGTGGAGACATGGATGGCCGCAGAAAAGCAAGCTGTCGCCCAAAACAGGCAGAAACCAGGAAAGCCGCAGACAGTGGAAAAATCACAGGTGAATCTGTCAGGGATTCTGATCGCAGATCAGGACTGTTGGTTGCTGCAGGGCGGTGAAAGCTGTATCTATCTGCTGAACAGAAAATTTCAACGAACACACAGAAGTCTGCTCAGTGAGGCGTGTTATTCGGACTGGCAAGTGACAGAAGGACGTATCCAGAAGAATGTGGGTATTTTGCTTGGCAGGAAAGAATTTTTGCAGGGGATATCTAAAGAAACCATGATGCAGTGCCTGGCAGCTCAGGATATCACAAGAGAGGGGCAGATAGACAGGCGGCTTGCGGAGTTGGCAGAGGAAAGCCGCAGACAGGGGTATGAAAGCGAGTGCAGCGGTGTGTATATAAAGAGTGTATGATGTGGGGAAGAATGGAAATGAAAGAGAAACAATTATTGCAGGTGATGTTATCTGCCAGAGGCTATGAACTGTGTGACAAGGCAGGAGAAGGTGCAACATCGCAGGTGTACAAAATCTATGAGCAGGCAAGCGGACAATACTTTGCCTGTAAAGTCAGCGAGAAGACAGAGTGGCTGTCGCCGGAATCTGAACTTCTGAAAAGCCTGAGGCATCCGCTTTTTCCGGAATGGAAGGATTACTGGGAGGAAGCAGGGTCGGGCTTTCTGGTCATGGAATTCATCAGTGGAAGCAGTCTGGAAAAGTGCCTTGATAAAATCGGAAAATTTACGCGGAAAGAGGCGCTTCGGGTGGCGCTTGCCCTGGCGGATGGGCTAGGGTATCTGCACGAACGGAAGACTGCAGTGGTTTATCGCGACCTGAAACCGGAAAATGTCATCCTGCAGCCGGACGGCAAAGTCAGATTGACTGATCTGGGAGCAGCAGCGGTGCCCTGTGGATGGAAAGCCGGTACCCTGGGATATGCGGCACCGGAAATGAAGCTTTCGGGAGAAAATACAGAAGAGCGAGGTAAACCGGTACCTGCAAGTGATATTTATTCCTTGGGTGTCGTCATGCATCAAATGCTGACCGGGTGTCCTCCCTGTAAAGAGGGTCAGGAACTGTTTCCGATCAGAAAGTATGATCAGAGAATATCACCGGGAGTAGAGGATATCATATGGCGATGTACCAGACCATGTCCGGAAGAGAGAATACAGGGAATGAGGGAACTGATGCGGGAACTGGGGGCGTATTATAATAGAAGTAAGCTGCAGATGGCGAGGAAGGAATGGAAGGCGATGGGTAAGAGGAAACAGAGAATTGTGTATGAGAAGAATGTTTGGGAGAGTGATTATGGGAATGATCTGTAGATATGAGAATTCTGGTGGACGGCATATGTCTATCCATGCGTGTCAAGGGAATGGATGTGCTTGATGTGGACCTGCAAAAGAATATTGCTGCTTTGAATAAGTTTATATACGGTAAGGAGTAGATTTATTAGTCTCTTTATGGTATAATTCTTAAGAATGATTAATTTCAAATCAGTACTGAAACAAAAGAGAAGGCTTTCAAGGTACGAGAAGGGATATTATTGAGATGGGGTTAAGAGAGTTTGAGGTTAGAAAAGCTTCCGGGGTGGCTCTATGAAGCTGGAGCGATCAAGGAATGCAATCAGGAATGTGTCTTTTGGCTTGGTAGCGAAGTTTGTAGCAATTTTGTTTCCGTTTTTAAGCCGTACAGTGTTCATTCATACACTTGGGGAAGCGTATCTGGGGCTGAACAGCCTGTTTTCTTCAGTTCTGACCGTGCTGAATCTGGCGGAACTGGGGTTTGGAAGTGCTATTGTATTCTGCATGTATCAACCCGTTGCGGAAGATGATCATGAGACGATCAATGCACTGCTTCATTATTACAGAAGGATCTATCGATATATTGGGCTTGCGATACTGGGTATGGGGCTGATTCTGGTGCCGTTTTTGCCATATCTTGTGAATGGATCCTGTCCGGCGGATATCAATCTGACAGTGGTGTATCTGGTTTTTCTGGGCAATACGGTGATGAGTTATATCCTGTTCGGATATCGCCGAGCGCTGATTACCGCTTTTCAGCGGGAGGATCTGATAAGCAAAGTGGATTTCTTTATTTCCGGCATCATATGTGGTCTTCAGATTACGATTATGCTGACGGTGAAGAATTATTATGTTTATTTGCTGGTGCTGCCGCTTTCTACGATTATTAATAATATCAGGACGCTTATTATCTCCAGATGGAAGTTTCCCCAATATTCGCCTCGAGGTGTGCTTCCCGAGAACAGGAAGGAGATTATTAAGGAAAAGGTCAGCGGTTTGATGATCTGTAAGGTCAGCGCAGCTTCCCGCAATTCATTGGACAGTATCTTTATTGCCATGTTCATGGGTCTGGTGGCTACGGCAAAATATACCAATTATTGCTATGTCATGCATTCCATTGTGGCTGCGATGAAAGTTTTGACAGATGCGGTGACCGGAGGTGTGGGCAACAGTGTGGTTCTGGAAAGCCCGGAAAAGAATTATCGTGATATGAAACGCATGAATTTCCTGTATATGTGGCTCACCGGATGGTGCACGATCTGTCTGCTGTGTATGTATCAGCCTTTCATGGAGATATGGGCGGGGAAAAAAGGAATGTTCCCTATGAGTGTAGTGTCCCTGATCTGCATTTATTTCTATTTTCTCAAAATGGGAGATGTCAGGAACATTTATGAGCAGGCGAAGGGGATCTGGTGGGAAAACAGATTTCGTGCAATTGCTGAGACAGTTGGAAATCTGATCCTGAATTTCTGGCTGGGAAGATGGTTCGGAGTCCATGGGATTATAGCGGCAACTCTGATTGTACTCTTTTTTGTTGATTTTTGTTATGGATCCAGAAATATCTACAAACACTATTTTAAGGCAGAGAAGATATCAGAGTATTACGGCAGCCACATTTTCTATGGCCTGGCAACGGTGACAGCAGGAGTTGCAACTTACATTGTCTGTGAGATGCTGGAGGGCGGCATCACGGGGCTGATTGCAAGGATGGTGGTGTGCGTGGTAGTGCCGAATATTTTGTACTGGCTGATATACAGAAGAACAGAAATTTATGAGGAAACGATGCCTTGGCTGTTTGGAAAAATTTTCCGCCTGGCAAAAGAGATGAGAGCTAACCTTTGACTTTAATGGTAAAAGAATATATAATGTAGCATAGCGGAAGGAAATCAAGGTGCAGGTAATTTGATTTCTGACAAGATAAACGGTCTTAATTGCCGTAGAAAGAAGGATATTATGAAAAGATTAGAAGAGTACGTAAGAAGTATTCCGGATTTTCCGGAGGAAGGAATTATTTTCCGTGATGTTACCAGCGTTCTGCAGGATGCAGACGGATTGCACCTTGCCATTGATACCATGCAGGAGAAAATCGCTGATTTGGAATATGATGTTGTAGCAGGTCCGGAGTCCAGAGGATTTATTTTTGGAACACCGATTGCATATAATAACAGGAAGCCTTTCGTATTGATTCGAAAGAAAGGCAAGCTGCCCTGTGAGACTGTGGAGATGACCTATGAGCTGGAATATGGTCAGGCTACCATCGAGATGCATAAGGACAGCATCAAGCCGGGACAGAAGGTTCTGATCGTGGATGATCTGATTGCTACCGGCGGTACGACAGAAGCTATGATCAAGCTGGTAGAGGAGCTTGGCGGTGAAGTGGTAGGAGTTGTAGTTTTGATAGAGCTTGCAGGGCTGAAGGGGCGTGAGAAGATTAAGAATTATCGTTTGGAATCAGCTATCTGCTATGAAGGGAAATAAGTGGTCAGGTGTATCCTGACCCGGAGATTGGTGCAGCTTATGACAGAAGAAAAGAAGGACGATATTTTTGATGATGGCATGATAAGTAAATTACAGGAATTCATGACTCCCGAGCAGTTGTATCAGGATCTTATTGAGCGTGTCCGGAAATATCATCCCAGTGATGATATCACCCTCATTTCCAAGGCTTATCAGGTGGCCGCTGAGGCACATAAAAATCAGTTCCGCAAATCGGGCGAGCCGTATATCATTCATCCGTTGAACGTGGCGATCATTCTGGCAGATCTGGAGCTGGATAAAGAGACGATCGTAGCGGGTATCCTGCATGATGTGGTAGAGGATACCATCATGACAGAGGAGGATCTGATCAGGGAGTTCGGCGAAGATGTGGCACAGTTGGTAGATGGTGTCACTAAGCTGGAGAAGATTCCGTTGACAAGAGGAACGGACCAGTCGGAAGTGAAGCTGCAGATGCAGGCAGAAAATCTGCGAAAAATGTTCTTGGCCATGGCTAAGGATATACGTGTCATTATGATCAAGTTGGCGGACCGCCTTCATAATATGCGTACTTTGAAATATCAGAAGCCGGAGAGCCAGCAGCGTATCGCGCAGGAGACACTGGAGATTTATTGTCCCATTGCGCAGCGTCTCGGTATCAGTAAAATAAAAGTAGAACTGGATGATCTGTCTTTAAAATATCTGGAACCGGATGTGTATTATGATCTGGTGGACAAAATTGCAGTGCGCCGGAGCGTTCGTGAAAAATATATCCAGAGTATCGTGGATGAAGTCAGCGAGCATATCAGAGGTGCCGGAATCAAGGCCAAGGTTGATGGCCGTGTAAAGCACTTTTTCAGTATTTATAAGAAGATGAAGAATCAGAATAAGACGTTGGATCAGATCTATGATCTGTTTGCTGTGCGCATCATCGTGGATTCTGTGAAAGACTGTTATGCGGCGCTTGGTGTGATTCATGAAATGTATAAGCCGATTCCCGGCCGTTTCAAGGATTATATCGCAATGCCCAAGCCCAATATGTATCAGTCTCTTCATACGACCTTGATCGGCAGCAACGGTCAGCCTTTTGAGATTCAGATCCGTACTTTTGAAATGCACAAGGCAGCAGAATACGGTATTGCTGCTCACTGGAAATACAAAGAGGCTTCTGACGGCAAGAAGCCGGAGGTACAGGAAGAAGAAAAGCTGGTATGGCTGCGCCAGATTCTGGAATGGCAGCGTGACATGTCAGATAATAAGGAATTCATGAATCTGTTAAAAGGTGATTTGGATCTTTTTTCGGATGATGTCTATTGCTTTACTCCAACGGGTGAGGTCAAGAATCTGCCGGCAGGCTCTACGCCGATAGACTTTGCTTACTGCATCCATTCGGCTGTGGGAAATAAAATGGTGGGAGCCAGAGTGAATGGCAAGCTGGTCACCATCGATTATGAGATCAAGAACGGTGACCGGATTGAAATCATCACTTCCCAGAATTCCAAGGGACCCAGCCGTGACTGGCTGAATGTGGTGAAGAGTACTCAGGCTAAGAATAAGATTAATCAGTGGTTCCGTAATGAGCTGAAGGAAGATAATATCATTAAAGGAAAGGAATTGCTTTCCACTTATTGTAAGACCAAGTCCATCAATCTGTCCAATCTGCTCAAGCAGGAGTATATGGAAGCAGTCATGCGTAAGTATGGCTTCAGGGACTGGGATTCTGTACTGGCGGCCATCGGTCATGGCGGACTGAAAGAAGGACAGATCATCAATAAGATGTCGGAGCTGTATGAGCGTGACCACAAGCGGGAACTGACCAATGAAGAAGTATTGGCAAGCATCGCGCAGTCGAATGAGACCGTAGCTGCCAAACCTGCCATGATGAAGTCCAAGAGCGGCATCGTGGTAAAAGGAATTGCTGATCTGTCAGTGCGTTTTTCCAAGTGCTGTTCACCGGTACCGGGGGATGAAATCGTGGGCTTCGTCACCAGAGGACGCGGCGTATCTATTCACAGAACAGATTGTATCAATGTCCTCAATCTGCCGGAACTGGAACGTGCCCGTCTGATTGATGCAGAATGGCAGGCGCCTGATAAGGCTGCCCGAGAAAAATATGTGGCTGAAATCAAGATTTTTGCCAATAATCGAAACGGTCTGCTGGCAGATATTTCCAGGGCGCTGACTGAGAAGAATATCGATATTCTGTCCATGAACACCAGAACCAGTAAGCAGGGGCTGGCTACTCTGCAGACTACATTTGAGATTTCGAGCAGAGAAGAATTGAACAGAGTCATTGATAAGATACAAGGTATTGAAAGTGTAATTGACATAGAAAGGACGACAGGCTGATGGGAGAGATTAAAATCGGACGCATGGTATTGGGCGTGTGCCAGACCAACTGTTATTTTCTGTATAGAGAACACAGTAAGGAGTGTATATTTGTAGACCCGGCTGATCAGGGCGCCAATATTTATAAGGCGATGACGAAAAATGGTTTTAAAATAGCGGCTGTTTTGCTGACACACGGTCATTTCGATCATATCTGGGGAACAAAGGAACTCTGTGAACTGTCCGGAGCGAAGCTTTATGCACTGGATGCGGAGAAGGAAGTGCTGCAGGATGCCCGTAAAAATGTATCCTCTCAGGTGGGAAGAGCTTATACCACGGATGCAGATGTTTATCTGAAAGATGGGGAAGAAATGGCCATTGCCAACATGACATTTCAGGTGATCGCCACTCCGGGACATACTGCGGGCGGCTGCTGCTATTATTTTAAAGAAGCCGGTTTTCTTGTAAGCGGTGATACTCTGTTCCAGGATTCCGTGGGAAGGACAGATTTCCCGACCGGAAGCATGGGGACGTTGGTTCGGTCCATTAAAGAGAAGCTGTTTGTGCTGCCGGATGAGACGAAAGTCTATCCGGGACATGGCGACAATACGACCATTGGGCATGAGAAGATGTATAATCCGTTCTGCCAGTAAGGGCAAAGGTTTGGGTGATCGCTTATAGAGTATGAAATGTGTATGGGCAAGGGCGAAAGACATGGAAGAAGCATGCTTTTGCACTTGCTCATTTGCGGAAAGAGAGTTAATGGTAATGTTAGCAGTTTGGATTGATAAGGCGAATTTTGAATATGACGTACATTCTATCGTAAAAGCGTTTTATCCGGAGGAGACGGTGAAAGTATTGACGCCGGAGACCGGTGAACAGAAGATGGAAGAGTATAAAGGGGATGTGAAGCTTCAGATTCTTCTTTCGGATGACGGCGCGCAGATGGTGGTACAGGGAGATGCGGACGCAGCTGAGAATTACAGCTGGTCCTGGGACAGGCAGTGCGGTGATACCTACAAGGATTGTTTCAAACGTTTCCTCTATGAAAGTCTGAGCCATATCACAGGTAAGACGCTTCCCTGGGGCAATCTGACAGGTATCCGCCCCACCAAGATTGCCTACGGCATGCTGGAGGAGGGCAAATCTGAGGATGAGATTTTAACATATCTGGAGAAGAAGCATTTTGTCAGTGATGAAAAGAGCAACCTGAGTATAGATATCGCAAAGCGCGAGCGTGAGCTTTTATCGGGAGTGCATTATGAAGGCGGATACAGCTTATATATCGGGATTCCTTTTTGTCCTACGACCTGCCTGTATTGCTCCTTTACCTCTTTTGCAATCGGAGCATACCGCAAGCAGGTGGATGACTATGTGGACTGCCTGATCAAAGAGATGGAATATGTTTCAAAGCGTTATGCAGATAAGATTCTGGACAGTGTCTATATCGGCGGCGGAACCCCCACCACTTTAGAGGCACATCAGCTGGATCGGCTGATCGGAAAAGTAAAAGAGCTGTTTGATTTTAGCCAGGTGAAAGAATTTACGGTTGAGGCCGGTCGTCCGGACAGTGTTACGGAGGAAAAGCTTCAGGTGTTGTATCGTCACGGAGCTACCCGTATCTCTATCAATCCGCAGACCATGAAGCAGGAGACGCTGGACCTTATTGGCAGAAGACATACGGTAGAGCAAGTGGTAGAAGCTTATCAGATAGCCAGAAAAATCGGCTTCGATAATATCAACATGGATTTGATTCTCGGTCTTCCGGGAGAGACTCCGGAGGATGTGCAGCGTACCATTGACCGTGTAGTGGAACTGGCGCCGGACAGTCTGACAGTACATTCCCTGGCTATCAAACGGGCCAGTAGATTGAGCCAGTGGATTCAGGAGAATGGTATCTCGGCACTCCAAAATACGGATGAGACTATGGCTATTGCGGCAGCAGGAGCAAAACGTCTTGGTATGGAGCCCTATTATCTGTATCGCCAGAAAAATATGTCTGGCAACTTTGAAAATGTGGGGTATGCACACCCCGGTAAGTTCGGTCTTTATAATATTCTGATTATGGAAGAGAAGCAGACGATTGTTGCGTTGGGAGCAGGCAGTATTACTAAATTGGTGCTGCCCGGCGGACGAATCGAGCGGACTGATAATGTGAAGGATGTGAAGCTTTATATTGAGAAGATTGACGAGATGATCGAGCGCAAGGAGCAGCTGTTTTCGCTGGAAGAGTAGCCGGCTGATTAACGAAGGTGTTGATTTGAACAGGTATGCTGTGTTAAACTTGAGATAAGATAATGGTTGATGATAAGCTCGAAAGGCAGCGTAATATATGGGTGTTTATCTGAATAGTAAGAATCCGTGGTCACTATACAGGGAAGAGACAAAAGCTGCTTATTTTGTAGATAAATCTGACATGCTTGCGGAAGTTCTTGACATGGTTGAGCAGGGAAATAAATATATTTGTATCACAAGGCCGCG
This sequence comes from Lachnospiraceae bacterium, assembly GCA_017465845.1. Classification (GTDB taxonomy): domain Bacteria; phylum Bacillota; class Clostridia; order Lachnospirales; family Lachnospiraceae; genus Acetatifactor. The sequence goes on from JAFTVH010000130.1 coordinate 37,550, forward strand.
TCGTTTTGGAAAAACAGTGATGGCTAATATGATTGCTTCTTTTTTGAGTTGTGGTATTGACAGTCATGACTTATTTCGAAAGCTAAAAATAGGAAGCTACAAAAAGTTTTCAAACTATAACAATCAATATTCTGTAATCACGATTACACTGAATGAGATTCCAAAGAATTGCAGCTCCTATGAGCAGTACATTGGCAGGATTGAAAGTAAGCTGATTCAAGATATTCAGAAAGCGTACCCTGATTATACATTTAGCAAAGAAGATGCTGTGTGGGACATTCTTAAGGAAATCTATGAAACCGAGGAGAATGCACAGTTTGTATTCGTATTGGATGAATGGGATTATATTTTCCATAGAGATTTTGTGACTGAAAAAGACAAAATGTCGTATGTGGAGTTCTTAAGCAATCTGTTAAAAGGAAAAGCATATGTTTCATTTGCGTATATGACCGGGATTCTTCCCATTGCGAAATACTCCAGCGGTTCGGAGTTGAATATGTTCTTGGAATATACCATGGCATCGGAAGAAAAATTCAGTGATTCGTTTGGCTTCACAGAATCGGAGGTAGATGAACTGTATGAGAGATACCTGGTTAATTGCAGTGATCCCAAAGTGACCAGGGAAGGACTTAGGATGTGGTATGACGGCTATCATACCCGCTCTAAAGAGCGTGTGTATAATCCGCGATCTGTGGTTGCATCATTACTAAATAATAATCTTGGGAATTACTGGACCAGCTCAGGACCCTACGATGAGATATTTTACTATATCGAGAAAAATGTGGACGATGTGAGAGATGATCTTGCACTAATGGTAGCCGGTAAACCTGTTCCTGCAAAGGTGAGGGAATATGCAGCTACATCTATGAATTTGTCGACAAAGGATGAAATTTTTTCAGCCATGGTAGTGTATGGTTTCCTGAGTTATGAGAATGGCTGTGTATATATTCCCAATAAGGAACTTATGGATGAATTTTGTAATATGCTGATGAAAGAGCCTGCTCTTGGCTAAAGACAAAGAAGCATGAATGTATGGTAGAGGTTATTTAAGGTTGACATCTAACTTAAAAAAACATATACTTGTGAAGAAAGAAATTTGTTAAAATATAGAAGAAATACTTTATAGAGACAGGGAGATGAACTATGGCACTCAGTAAGAAGCCGACGACCGGCATGAAAGATATTTTACCGGAGGAGATGCAGATCCGCGATTATGTAATGGGCGTGATCAAAGAGACCTACGGTAAGTTTGGTTTTACTTCCATTGAGACCCCTTGTGTAGAAAATATTGCGAACTTAAGCAGCAAGCAGGGCGGAGACAATGAGAAGCTGATTTTTAAGATTTTAAAGAGAGGCGAGAAGCTGAACGTGGAAGCAGCTACTACCGAGGATGAGGTAGTAGACAGTGGCTTAAGATATGACCTGACAGTTCCGCTTGTAAGATTCTACTCCAACAATGCAGCGCAGCTGCCTTCTCCTTTCAAATCACTGCAGATGGGCAATGTGTGGAGAGCTGACCGTCCTCAGAGAGGAAGATACCGTCAGTTCATGCAGTGTGATATCGATATTCTGGGAGAGCCTTCCAATCTGGCTGAGATTGAATTGATTCTGGCTACTACCACTACACTGGGCAAGTTGGGCTTTAAGGGATTCCAGATCCGTATCAATGAAAGAAGAATCTTAAAAGCAATGGCAGCTTACAGCGGTTTCCCGGAGGAATCTTATGATAGTGTATTTATTACACTGGATAAGATGGACAAGATCGGTCTGGAAGGCGTGGAAGAGGAACTGTTAAGCAACGGGTTTGCCAAAGAGAGCGTTGATAAGTATCTGGAACTGTTCAAGGGTCTGGAAGAGGCAGAAGACGGTGTGGCTTACCTGGCAAACGTATTGGAAGGATTTTTAAAGCCTGATGTTGAGCAGAGCCTGCAGGAAATTATTGCAAGTGTAAAGGCTACCAAATCTTCTGATTTCGAAATTGTATTTGATGCAACTCTGGTAAGAGGTATGTCTTATTATACCGGCACAATCTTTGAGATTGCTATGCCTGAATTCGGCGGAAGCTGCGGCGGTGGCGGAAGATATGATAAGATGGTAGGCAAATTTACAGGTAAGGATGTACCTGCCTGCGGATTCTCCATCGGATTTGAGAGAATCATTCTGCTTTTAATGGAGAGCGGATTTAAAGTACCTTCCCAGCCTGAAAAGGTGGCATACCTGATTGAAAAAGGGGTAAATGGCGAGGCTCTGTGCCAGGTAATCGCTGAGGCGCAGGATGCACGTAAGGATGGCACACAGGTGCTGGTAGCCCGCATGAATAAGAACAAGAAGTTCCAGAAGGAGCAGCTTGAGAAGGAAGGCTACACACAGTTTAAAGAATTCTATAAGGATCCGCTGAAGCAGTAAGCGGTAGGAAAGGATGAATATATTATGGCTGAATCAATGAAAGGTCTGAAAAGGACCATGCGCTGTGGAGAACTGTCTGCTGCCAATGTAGGTGAAGTAGTTACCGTCATGGGCTGGGTGCAGAAGCAGCGTAACAAAGGTGGTATTATTTTTGTAGACCTGCGCGACAGAGCAGGTATCTTACAGGTGATTTTTGAGGAGAGCGACTGCGGTGCTGAAAATTTTGCAAAAGCAGAGAAGCTGCGCAGTGAGTTCGTTGTAGCAGTAGTGGGACGCGTAGAGAAGCGTGCAGGTGCGGTAAATGAGAATCTGGCTACCGGTGAAATCGAGATCAGAGCAACTGAACTTCGTATTTTATCAGAAGCAGAGACACCGCCTTTCCCTGTTGAGGCTGATATCAAGACCAAGGAAGAACTGCGTCTGAAATATCGTTATCTCGATCTGAGAAGACCGAATCTTCAGAAGAATCTGATGCTTAGAAGTAAGATTACAACTACCATCCGTTCCTTTATGAGCGAGAATGGTTTCCTGGAAATCGAGACTCCTATTTTGAATAAGTCTACCCCGGAAGGAGCAAGAGACTATCTGGTACCCAGCCGTGTACATCCCGGCACCTTCTATGCGCTGCCTCAGTCTCCTCAGATCTTCAAGCAGCTGTTGATGTGTTCCGGCTACGACCGCTATTTCCAGATTGCAAAGTGTTTCCGTGATGAGGACCTGCGTGCAGACAGACAGCCGGAGTTCACTCAGGTAGACCTGGAGATGTCTTTTGTGGACGTGGATGATGTTATCGATGCAACCGAGAGAATGGTGCAGAGAGTATGTAAGGAAGCTATCGGTCTTGAGGTGGAGCTTCCCATCAAGCGCATGACCTGGCACGAGGCTATGAACCGTTTCGGATCTGATAAGCCGGATACTCGTTTTGGGCTGGAACTGGTAGATGTATCTGAAGTTGTGGCAGGCTGCGGTTTTGGCGTATTTACTTCCGCTTTGGAAAACGGCGGCAGCGTGCGTGGTATCAATGTAAAAGGACAGGCTGAAATGCCTCGTAAGAAGATAGATGCACTGGTAGAGTTTGCTAAGGGTTATGGTGCGAAGGGACTGGCTTATCTTTCTGTGCAGAAGGACGGCAGCTACAAGTCTTCTTTTGCAAAATTCATGACTGAAGAGCAGCTGGCCGCTCTGGTAAGTGCTATGGGTGGTGAACCCGGCGACCTGCTTCTGTTTGCAGCTGATAAGAATAATATCGTGTGGTCTGTGCTGGGCGCTTTAAGATGTGAAGTAGCAAAGCAGCTCGATTTGATCGACCAGAGTAAGTTCAACTTCCTGTGGATTACCGAGTTCCCTCTGCTTGAGTGGAGCGAAGAGGAAGAGCGTTTCGTAGCAATGCATCATCCGTTTACCATGCCCATGGACGAGGATCTGGAACTCTTAGATACCGATCCCGGTAAAGTACGTGCAAAAGCTTACGATATTGTTTTAAACGGTGTCGAGCTTGGCGGCGGCAGCGTGCGTATTTTCCAGAATGATGTACAGGAGAAGATGTTCGAGGTACTTGGTTTTACCAAGGAGCAGGCTTATGACAGATTCGGCTTCCTGTTAAATGCATTCAAGTACGGTGTTCCCCCTCACGCAGGACTGGCCATCGGCCTGGATCGTTTTGTTATGCTTTTGGTGAAAGCGGAAAGCATCCGTGAGGTAATTGCATTCCCGAAGGTGAAGGATGCGTCCTGTCTGATGACTAACGCTCCCGATGTGGTAGATCAGAAGCAGCTTGATGAGTTGTATTTGGCTTGTAAGCCTGTGGAAGAGTAAGGGAAAGAATAATAAATATATGAAGAGATTATTGGTTTATCTGAAAAGTTATAAGAAAGAGACTGTGCTGGCACCGCTTTTTAAGCTGCTGGAAGCCTTCTTTGAATTGTTGGTACCCCTTGTCATGGCGAGCATCATCGACCATGGCATCGCGGACCGCGATTTCGGCTACATTGGCAAGATGGGGCTTTGCCTGATCGGACTGGCTGTTATCGGTCTGGTGAGCTCCATCACCGCACAGTTCTTTGCGGCAAGAGCAGCCGTAGGCTTTGCAACAAAAGTGCGTCAGGCACTGTTTGATCATATTCAGGCACTGAACTTTACCAATATTGATAAAGCGGGTACCTCTACAATGATTACAAGGATGACCAGTGACATTAATCAGGTGCAGTCCGGTGTGAACATGGTACTGCGCCTGTTCTTGCGTTCACCGATTATCGTATTTGGTGCCATGATCATGGCATTTACCATTGACGTTAAGAGTGCACTGGTCTTTGTAGTAGCGATTCCTTTGATGGCGATCGTAGTATTTGGCGTCATTTTGTCTACCATTCCCATGTACCGCAAGGTGCAGGCTGCTCTGGATAAAGTCCTGGGCATTACCCGTGAAAATCTGACAGGTGTGAGAGTCATCCGTGCGTTCCATCAGGAGGAAGAAGAGGAAGAGCGTTTTCGGGAAAATAATGAGACGCTGGCTTCCTTGCAGATGTTTGTGGGCAAGATCAGTGCCTGCATGAATCCGGTGACTTATGTGATCGTCAATGGCGCTATCATTGCGCTGATCTATGTGGGTGCGATTCAGGTTAACGTGGGGAATCTGAGTCAGGGTGAAGTAGTTGCGATTGTAAACTACATGAATCAGATTCTGGTGGAGCTGGTGAAGCTGGCGAATCTGATCATTACGATTACCAAGGCACTGGCATGTGCGGACCGTGTGGCTGCAGTGTTTGAACTGGAAGAGGAGAAGGAAATCGTTGTTCGGGGATCTGAGGTGGCAGATCGCGCTGAGCGTTTGGCAGGTTCAAGAGAGGGAGCGGTAGGTTTAAGGGAGAAAACAGCGTTCCTGGAATTCGATCATGTCTCTCTGACCTATCAGGGCGCAGGTGACAAAACGCTGCAGGATATGAACTTTACCGTAAATAAAGGCGATACTGTAGGCATCATCGGTGGTACAGGTTCCGGTAAGACATCTTTGGTGAATCTGATTCCAGGCTTCTATCCGGCGACCGAAGGTATTATCCGTCTGGAAGGCAGAGACATCACCACTATTCCACAGCAGGAGCTGCGTGGCAGAATCGGTGTGGTACCTCAGAAAGCAGTGCTTTTCAAGGGAACCATCAGAAGCAATCTGCTGTGGGGCAGACCGGAAGCAACTGACGAGGAATTGTGGGAAGCCATTGATATTGCCCAGGCCAGAGAAGTAGTGGAGGGCAAAGCCGGCAAGCTGGATGCTCAGGTATCACAGAACGGTAAGAATTTCTCCGGAGGTCAGAGACAGCGACTGACGATTGCAAGGGCACTTGTGCGCAAACCGGATATTTTGATATTGGACGACAGCGCGTCTGCACTTGATTATGCAACAGATGCAAAGCTTCGCATGGCTTTGCGTCAGATAGAGAATACTACCACTACATTTATCGTGTCTCAGAGAGCATCTTCCATCATGCATGCGGACCGCATCATCGTATTGGATGATGGTGAGATTGCAGGTCTTGGTACTCATGAGGAATTACTGGCAGGGTGTGAGGTATATCAGGAGATTTATTACTCGCAGTATCCGGAGAAGAGGCAGGGGATGCAGTCTACAGTTACCGGAGAGGCACAGTCCTCTGACAGTCAGCTTTCCCGGAAAGGAGGCAGACAGCAGTGAAGCAAAAAGATACTATTTTAAAAGTGTTGCATTACATCCGCAAATATGGATTTCAGGTGATTCTTTCCCTGGTGCTGGCTGCTTTGACGGTAGCTCTTACCCTGTATATACCGATTCTTACCGGTGATGCGGTAGATTTGATCGTGGACAAAGGTCTGGTTGATATGGTGGGTATCTTTGCCATTATGAAGAAAATCGCAATTGTAATGGTGATTACGGCGGTAGGTCAGTGGGTCATGAACACCTGTAATAACTATATCACCTATCATGTGGTAAAAGATATCAGGGAGGACGCTTTCCGCAAGTTGGAGCGTCTGCCTTTAAAATATCTGGACTCCAAAGCTTACGGCGATATTGTAAGCCGTGTGATCTCAGATGTGGATACGTTTGCTGATGGCCTCCTGATGGGATTTACCCAGCTGTTTACCGGCGTGATCACCATTCTTGGTACGCTGGGCTTTATGCTGGTGACCAATGTGCCGATTACGCTGGTGGTAGTGTGTATCACGCCTGTCTCTTTCCTTGTGGCGAAATTTATTGCTACCAGAACCTACAGCATGTTCAAGCTGCAGTCCGAGACAAGAGGAGAGCAAACTTCATTGATTGAAGAAATGATCGGCAACCAGAAGATCGTAAAGATTTTCTCTCAGGAAAAAGCAGTGAAGGAACAGTTTGCTGAGATTAACGGCAGATTGGAGAAATGCTCTTTGAAAGCAATTTTCTTCTCCTCCATTACCAATCCGGCAACTCGTTTTGTCAACAGTCTGGTGTATGCAGGTGTGGGAATTTTTGGCGCCTTTATTGCAATCAAAGGCGGTATCAGTGTAGGACGACTGTCCTGTTTCTTAAGCTATGCCAACCAGTATACTAAGCCTTTTAATGAGATATCGGGAGTAGTGACAGAGCTTCAGAATGCCATTGTGTGTGCATCGCGCATCTTTGAATTGATAGAGGAAGAACCTCAGGTACCTGACAAAGCAGATGCAAAAGTACTTACCGATGCAGAAGGCAATGTAAAGCTTGAAAGCGTTTATTTCCAGTATGTACCGGAGAAAAAACTGATCCAGGACTTCAATCTGATCGTAAAACCCGGGCAGAGAGTGGCTATCGTAGGTCCTACAGGCTGCGGTAAGACTACGGTTATCAATCTGCTTATGCGGTTCTACGATGTGGACAGCGGTTCCATCAAGGTAGACGGAACCGACATCAGAGATATCACAAGAGGAAGCCTGCGCACCAGTTATGGTATGGTGCTTCAGGATACCTGGCTGCGCAGCGGTACGATTCGCGATAATATCCGGATGGGCAAGCCGGAGGCAAGTGAGGAAGAGGTGATCGCAGCTGCCAAGGCGGCGCATGCTCACAGCTTTATCAAACGACTGCCAAAAGGGTATGATACTGTGATTACGGAGGATGGAGGCGGTCTGTCTCAGGGACAGAAGCAGCTTCTGTGTATTGCAAGAGTCATGCTTTGCTTGCCGCCGATGCTGATATTGGATGAGGCGACGTCTTCCATTGATACACGTACGGAAATCAGGATTCAGAAAGCGTTTGCCAGGATGATGGAGGGACGCACCAGCTTTATTGTGGCCCACAGATTGTCTACCATTCGGGAGGCAGATATTATTCTGGTGATGAAAGATGGTAATATTATCGAGCAGGGAAATCATGAGACGCTCCTTGAAAAGGGGGGGTTCTATGCTCAGCTTTACAATAGCCAGTTTGCGGGCTAGGAATGGAAGATACGACGGAGATTGTTGTACGCTGATAGTGCTATGATGATAAGAAAGCTATGATATAGATGATAAAAATCTGTATCGTAGCTTTTTATATTCAGGCCTTCAAGCGCATGGCGGACAGATACCCACATTTTTAAATGTCAAATAATTAATTATTTGACAAAAGTAAAATGGTATGATAGTGTTATATCAGGATAAAATAGTCAGGATAGGTGGAGGTGAAGCCATGAATCAGAATGTGGAGAAGAATGAGATAGAACAGGATAAAGTACGCTTGAGGGGAATGTATCAGATATGCAGAGAAATCTTCGGGACAGATGATGTGGAAGAACTGAAGGAGATCGCGCGCAAGGCAAGACTTTATGATGAGCAGAATCATAAAGACAGACCCCTAAATGTACGCAATGCGGGCAGGAAATCACGCTTTGGCGAAGAAGAGATTGCCAGAATCCTTCAGATGGATAGGGAAGGCCGGAAGGTTACGGAGATTGCAGAGACAATGGGCACAAGCCGCCAGACGATTTACAAGTATCTGGAAAATGAGAAACGCCTGAAAGAGGATGTGAACGTAACCATGCGGATGAAGTATATGTATAATGATGTATTGTGTACAGTCATTGATGTGGATTTCCTCCACCAGAAGCTTTATATCGATAATCGCGTGAATGTGCCTATTTTCAGGGCATTTGGCGTGATTGAGCATCCTACCTGGGAAGATTTTGAATATTTTCTGGAAAGCAGATGTTTTCCAAGAAGCCGTGCAGGTCTGAAGCGGCTGTTGAAAGAATTGGGAATTGCATATTATGATCCGCTGCTGATTATTGAGAAGACTCAGGGAAGAATGGCAGAGGACCATCACTGGATCGAGATTATCTATAAAGAGGATATTATGTGATGGGAATAAATTATTTTCGCAATAGTGGAAATCAGAGAGAAAGGAGGCCGGCTTAATGCAGGAAATCCGACTGAAGGAAGAAGAGAGGGCTTTTAGTGAAGGGAAGACTTCCAAAGGGAATCAATGGAAATGGAAACAGGGAGATTACTGGTACAAAGCTGACTATATGGGATATGAAAGCCTTTCGGAAGTATTGGTATCCGGGCTTCTTAAATATACCAATGTAGATCAGTATGTGCATTATGACCTGTGCAGAATTTTGCAGGAACAGACAGTGATAGGTTGTCGCAGCCATAATTTCCTGGAGGAGGGAGAAAACCTGATAACATTGGACCGTCTTTTCCGTATGTACCTTGGATGCAGCATTGTGGATCGCCTGGATAAAATCGAGGGGACGCGGAATCGTGTAGAATATGTGGCGGAGAACGTGGCAGAGATTACAGGACTTGAGAACTTTGGTAAATATCTGACCATGCTTCTTGAAGTCGATGCCTTTTTCCTGAATGAAGACAGGCACATGAATAATATTGCAGTGATTTTTCACGGGGAGAGCAGAAAATTCAGGCTTTGCCCTGTATTTGATAATGGCTTGGCGCTTTTGGCGGATACTACGGTGGATTTTCCGGTGACGAAAGAGGCGGCAGATGTGGAAAAGTATATTCAAAAGATTCAGGCAAAGCCATTTGCACGGGATTTTGAGGAGCAGGCAGATGCTGCCGAGCAGATTTACGGAAGGCAATGGAAGATAGATTTTACAATGAAGAATGTTGAGGTGTTGCTTAGAGAATGCATGGAAGGGTATGGTGAAGTCATAGTGGAACGTGTACGTTATATTATGCGGTATCAGATGCGAAAGTATGGAAAGCTGGTATGATAGACCTGCGTCATTTGCATAGCACCTGTTACTGTACACGCTCACGCCATTGGTAAGGAGGCAGCTGCAATCAAAATAGTTGTATAAAAAGGTAAAATATAGTATAATAAATGAGCCAGCCATAACAGAGGTGAATATGGCTAAAGTTTATTTGGTTGACAGTGAGAATATTGGTGCCAGCTGGTCTCAGCTTCTGGCTTCCATGTCCAAAGAGGACAGAATGTACGTTTTCTATACAGACAAGAGTCCTTATATCAGTTATGAGAATTTACTGCAGGTAATTGCGCATTGCGAGATTCCGGTTTTCCTCAAGTGCTATGAAGGAAAGAATGCATTGGATTTTCAACTGGTTTCAGAGCTCGGTTTCAAGCTGTGTCAGGATCCAACAGCTGAATTTATCATTGTTTCAGATGATTATGGATATGATGCGGCAGTAAGATACTGGTCTGAGAGAAAGTACAATGTGCGGCGTATCGGTAAGAAGTATTGTCGTCCGATTCTTCCTAAGAAGGATAATATAGCAGTGCAATCGGAAGTGAGAGCTATCCAGGTTGAAGAACGGAAAGGGAAAACGGTACGGAATGCGGAGAAAACTTTGCAGCCGGAAATAATTCAGCCTGTAGAGGAGGTCCTTGCAGCAGAAGAACCACAGGTAATAGAGGCAGTACCTGCCCGGGAAAGCGCTAATCTTGAGGATAATTCTTTAAACAGTGAAAACGAACTGAGCACAACGACTATCCCTGATTTGGATGAAGTTATGAATCCGCCTGTAGTATCGGAGAAAGTGGAGCAGCAGTCTGTTATGGAGGAGCAATCATCTGCAGAACAGCAGATTGAGCAGCCTCTTTTAGAAGAGCAGACACAGGAGCACAGCGTAGCGGTTCAGGTGGCTGAAGAAGCTCAGACGGTTATAGAGGAGCAGGCAGGACAGGAGACACCACAGAAATCACAGAAAGACAATCAAACACAAAAGCGGTCTAGGGACCGCAGAAAGAAGCACAAAAAGGAAGCAGTAAAGGAACCCGATAAAGCAACGGGAACAGCGGCAGAAGAAGACGTGCCTGAAGAAACTCCCACTGTTGATGAACAGGCAGATGCAATGAAGCAACAGGAGGCTGAACAGGCGGACGTGGAAGCAGTAGTCGAACTGAATCAGACCAAACAGCCGGAAAGCGAAGAGTATAAACTGGATTTTCAGATCCTGGATATGGTAAAGCGTTGCGGCAGCCTTGAGCCTGAGAAGGACGCAAGATGCGTAAAAGAACTGTTCTGTACTCTTTCCATGAGTAATCTGACGAGTGTAAATAATGCTTTAACAAGTCTCATCGGTAATGAACTGGGCAATGGCATTTACCGGGAATTGAAAGAGCATCAGGAATGCAGAGAGCAGCTGGATGCGCTTTATTGCCCCGCTGTGAAGAACAGATTTATCCATTATGTGCAGATTGTATTGGACAGAAGCGAACTGGAGAGCATAACAGCAGAGGAACTCGGTAATTTCCTGCTTCGTATTCCCAGGAAGAATCTGAATTCCATCCGTTCTGCTATGATGAAAGAGTTTGGTCATGATCTGGGCGCAGAAATTTACACAGTGTTTAAGACACACATTAAAGTATTGAACAAAATTTAAGAAGAAATGGCTGGCAACAGTTGCAAGGAGCTGTCCGTACTGAATGAGGCTTTCCATTGGTATGGAAGCTCTTTTGTTTTAAACGGGAGGGATGTTGAATGGACGAATTTACTATTGTGAAATCATATCGGCAGGATGAAGCGCTTAGACAAAGCTTCAATAAGCTGGCGGAAGAAACGTTTGGTCTTTCCTTTGAGGACTGGTATCAGAATGGATATTGGTCAGACAACTATAATCCGTATTCCATCGTATATCAGGGAGAAATAGTTGCAAATGTATCAGTGAATACTATGGATATGTGTTGTGACGGCGTGCAGAAAAGGTTTATCCAGTTAGGAACGGTTATGACCAGGCAGGATAGTCGTGGACAAGGTCTGAGCAGAAGGCTGATGGAGGAAATTGAAAAGGATTATGCAGGTAAAGTAGACGGAATCTACCTATTTGCCAATGACAGTGTACTTGATTTTTATCCTAAGTTTGGTTTTAAGAAAGCGAAAGAGTATCAGTATTGGAAAGAGATAACGGCAGCAGGTCCTGCAAGCGCAGTGCACATGCCCATGAAAGAAAAGACGGACTGGCGGCGTCTGGAAAAAGCAATTATGGAAAGTTGTAGTAATTCTTCTTTTGGAATGGATAAGAATGTAGGATTAATTATGTTCTATGTGACAAAATTCATGCAGAATAATGTATATTATGTGAAGACACAGGACGCATGGGTGATAGCAGAAACTGATGGTGATGCTTTGTTTTTGCAGGAAGTGATAGCTTCGACAGAAGTAAATCTTGATGAGATTGTGAAAGCTTTCGGAAAGGAAATCAAAAAAGTGATTCTGGGTTTTACTCCGCTCCATAGAGAAGGGTATCAGGTAAAAGAAGTGCAGGAAGAGGATACTACATTATTTGAAGACGAAAAAATGGCGGAGTCAGAGAAGCATATCATGTTTCCGGTATTATCACATGCCTGATGAGGTATAAAAAGAAAATGGTTCAGGAAAATGCTGTAATTGTTACCTTGTGTTGCTTGTAATGTTTTCCTGCATCTGAACTGTTACAGGAATTGTTGAATTGTCGAAAAAATTAAAATAATTCAAAAAAAGATGTTGACAGGAGTCGAAAAGGGTGATATACTCACATTCGTTGTCTGGTAAGACAACTGATTCACTCCTGAAACTTGAAAAAAGTTGAAAGAAAATGAAAAAAGTTGTTGACAAACACAAAAGAATGTGATAATCTAAATAAGCTGTCGCTGAGCGGTAAGCTTGAGAGACAACAAAGTACCTTGACAAATAAACAGTAATGCAACCCTGAATATTCCAAGAGAACAAATTGTTTGAACAATTCAAACAACTCTGGATGATTTCAGAGAGATGCGAATAAATCGTATCAAGAACGAGTGATGAATGGAAGCTTGGCTGCAAAGCCAAGCGAAAAGGAATCACAACCCAAAAGACAGTAAACTTAAGGAAGCTTGACCAGAAATGGCAAAGCGGAATGAAGCCAGTTAGTAACTGGCAGGCAAACTTTTTAACATGAGAGTTTGATCCTGGGTCAGGATGAACGCTGGCGGCGTGCCTAACA
>JAFTVH010000131.1 GCA_017465845.1 Lachnospiraceae bacterium
AATCCAGGAGCTTTCGCTGCTTAAAAGTCCCACAAGAACACCATGATAAAAGTTTTCCTTCATATCCTTGCGAGTGTAGGTGTCACGGATGCTAATGGAATTCAGGAGATATTCATTGAAGCGAGTTTGCAACTCATCTGCATTTCCGGTTTTTAGAGCGAAGCAGAAGGCTTGCAGCTTTCTTGTGTCACTCTTTACAAGGCGATTGAACCAGACACGAATCTGCTTTTCGAATATCTGCTGCACTTCCATATTCGGAATGACCAGCTTGTGCAGTCGTTTTGTTGTTCGCTCGGCATCTGTTAAATAACCTGTAGTATAAAGGAGGCTCCATAAATAGGTGAGCCGTTCGTCTGGATCCTCTGTAGCCAGATCATTGTAGGTGAGCTCGTGGACTAACTCTTTTTCTACAACACCTCCGGAAATCAATGTTTCTATCTGTTCTTTGATTGTGCCTGTGGCATGCTCGATAATACTTTTTATAATGCTGTTCGAGCTGCTGTTGGCCCAGTACATCAATGGCTCCGCTGTAACATCAGCCAAATAATCTTTTGCATAGCAGATAACATCCCAGGGACAATAGATATTTTCTTTCCCAAAGAGATAACCATCATACCATTCTTTTACTGTCCGGTATTGCGTTTCCATGGCGTAATCGGAAAGCAGCGTCTGCACCTCATCATCAGTAAAACCAAAGTATTCATCGTAGGCAGCGTCAGATATAGTATGCACATTGAAATTATTCAGACCTGTGAAGATACTTTCTCTGGAAATGCGCAGACATCCGGTTAAAACTGCAAAATATAGGAAATCATTAGTTTTCAGAGCCAACTCAAACATGGAGCGGATATGCGCGGCCATTTCATCATAATAATTATTTTCGTAAGCCTTATCCAGAGGTACATCATATTCATCAATAAGGAGGATTACTTTCTTTCCATAGTGCTTATAGAGCAGTTCCGAAAGGAGCGATAGACTGTTTCTTTGGTTCTTTGGGCTGATTTCGTCTTCATAAAGGGCACGCAGAGGTTTTTTGTCAAGCTCCGTCAAACGGTTGCTTTCCAATAGGAATTGCAGCCGCCTGGCTTCGCGCAGGATTACCTGACCCATGTTTTCCAGAGCAACGTCAAATGTCAGACCACTCACACTTTTCAGACTGATAAATATCACCGGGAAATTTCCCATATATTGAGTACATAATTCCGTCTCCTGTGAAATTGCCAATCCATCGAATAGAGATTTATTGGTGCCGACCTCAAAGAAAGACTTGAGCATACTCATATTCAGGGTTTTACCAAAGCGCCGCGGGCGGGTGAAAAGATTTACTTTTCCCCAATTAGCCAGAAGATCCTTAATAAATCCGGTTTTATCAATATAGTAAAAGCCTTCTGTACGTATTTCCTCAAAATTTTCGATTCCGACAGGAAGCTTCTTTCTTGTATTTGCCATTTTGCTTCCTCCTTCCCGGGCAGAAGTATGCGCTTTCCCCATTTGGAAGATATACCATAAGGGAGTAGGCAGCATGGAGTTCTGTAGCTTGGTTTCATTTTATCATAGCGTATCTTAAAAGGCAAGAATCTAGTATAGAAGTATGAAATATCTCATCCTGCCGGTTGCAATCTCCCCCAATTAATGGTAAAGTGAGTATATGATTTTACAAGAAAAGAGGGAACCCCATGAAGACGAAAATATTTATTGACGGAAGCGAAGGAACAACAGGACTGCGTATCTTCGAAAGATTTGAAGGTCGTGACGATATAGAGTTATTAAAGATCTCCTCAGAACTGAGAAAAGATCCAGAAGAGATCAAGAAGTTCATCAATGCATCGGACATCACATTTCTGTGCCTGCCGGATGCAGCAGCCAGAGAAGCAGTTGCCATGGTTGAAAACGACAATGTGCGTATCATTGATACTTCAACCGCCCACAGAACAGAAAAAGGTTGGGCATACGGCTATCCGGAATTATCCAAGGCTCACAGGGAAGCCATTAAAAACGGCAAGCGTGTAGCTGTTCCGGGATGTCACGCATCAGGATTCATTACCATCGTATATCCCCTGGTAGCAGGCGGTATTCTTCCCAGCGATTACCCGGTAGCAAGCTTTTCCCTGACCGGCTACAGCGGCGGCGGAAAGAAGATGATTGCCGAGTACGAAGGCGAGGAGAGAGATGTGGAATTAGATTCTCCCCGTGAATATGGCCTGAGCCAGACACACAAGCATTTGAAAGAGATGCAGAAGATTGCCGGTCTTGACAGGGCACCGTTATTTTCGCCTATCGTGTCTGATTATTACAGCGGAATGGTAGTGTCCGTTCCATTTTATGCAGATATGTTAAAGGGTACACAGACACCTGAGACAGTACATAAATTCTTCGAGGAATATTATGCCGGTGAGAAATTCATTAA
This sequence comes from Lachnospiraceae bacterium, assembly GCA_017465845.1. GTDB lineage: Bacteria > Bacillota > Clostridia > Lachnospirales > Lachnospiraceae > Acetatifactor. Next base: position 2,408 of record JAFTVH010000131.1, read on the forward strand.
GGTGATGCCTCTGGGCAAAGAAGCAGACTACAGAGGATTCCTCGGCGGAAACGGATGCTCCGGATGGGATGGAATGGAGATCTATGTAACAGGTAATGAGGAGCGAATCCTGGTATCTGCAAGATTTGACAACCTTGGCAAGGGCGCTTCAGGAGCAGCTATCCAGTGTCTGAATATCATGCTTGGATGTGATGAAGCTAAGGGACTGAATCTCTAAAAAATAAACAGAAAAATGCGTGGGCAAAATGAGCCGAAAATCGGCAATTTTTTGCCCACGTATATTTTTTTCTGTGCCTCCGTTCTCTAGCGCCATCTCTTTCCGGTTTTGTCCAGATATTGTGAAACGGCTCCAACCCAGTCTGTCTGTATAATATCAAAGTTGTCGGCACACCAGCCCCAGCCGAATTCCGGATTGCCTGCAAGGGCTGTATCATCCGAATGAAATGCGGAAAGGACTGCCTTATAATTATAGACAATGGTATTTACCCAGCATAATTTGCCGTCACGGTGCATCTTATCACGATATTCTTCACCGGCAAGTTCACTGTCCATATTGGTAAATAACAGTTCAGAACCGATGTAATTGATATTTCTTTTCTTCAGCATCTCATGGATTCCGTTATCCTCGCGGATAATAGGAAGAAACTGAATATCCGGTGCATATTTTTCAATGGTTGCAAGCTGTGATTCTCCGGGCGCACATTTGAGGATGATCTGGTCTTTCATATCATGGCGCTTGATCTTCTCAATAATTTCCGCAGGATGATCACCGAATTTGTCTACATTGATAAAACAGCGGCCTTTCAGATGCTCCAGCACCTCGTCTAAGGTATTCAGCGGTATTTCTGTAGGTACACCGTCATAATTACAATAGCGCAGCTCTTTGATTTCAGCTGTGGTCATCTTTTCAAGATGGACATCCAGAGCGAGGTGACGCTGCTCCATGCCGGGATGGAAGATGAACAGCTCGCCGTCAGCCGCCATTGTTACATCAATTTCTACCATGTCAGCGCCCTGTGACAGGGCAATGTCATATGCCAAAATATTATTGCAGGGAATATTGCCGCCCCATACGCCTCTGTGGGCGCATAAGATGACGCGCTCTTTTGCAGCTTCCCGAATGTCAAATTTCATAAAAATTTTCTCCTTTTGCAGCAACAGTTCAGTACACGTCCATGTATACGGACATGTCTGAACTGTTATTCTACCCCAGACTTCTTGCAATACGGCAAAGTAACTTTAACATATCTTCACGTATATCAGCCGGACAGTCCTCATTCACACTGTGACATTCCAATGATAAACATCCCTGATAGCCGATTTCCTTAAGGGCGTTCTTGAAATTTACCCAGTCGATGGTACAGGTATAAGGGCAAGCATGTTCATCGCCATGTCCGCCTCTGCGACCTGCATTATCATGGAGATGCAGTGTTTTCAGGTTGCTGCCGCACAATCTCGCCATATCTCCGGCATTTTCGATACAGGTATGCGCATGACCCGTATCCAGACATATTTTCAGATTATCAAGGTTCATTTCTTCAACGAATGGCACCAAATTTGTCACGAAAGACAGCTGACAGTCTACAAATGGCATATTTTCCATGCAGATCGTGACGCCCAGCGGTCTTGCATAATCACACAATTCAGCAAAGTATTCTTTGTTGACACGTCTTGCAAATGCCGGGTCAGGCTCTGCACCCCAGCCAAAGGGCATAACGGGGTGAACCACGATATAAGAGCACCCGAGAAGAGAAGTGCCCAGAACAGCCCGTTTCATATAGGCAAGATTCGCGTTGCGTTTTTCTTCCGACGTATCATCTACAGGCCAGGGGGCATGCACCTGAAAGATCTCAATGCCTGCCTCGTCTGCCCGTCCTTTTTCTGCCAGCATTTTTTGTGTGAAACTGTCCACATCCATGTGAAATAAATCTTTTCTGATGTCTGTTAATCCGCTAAAATCAGCACAATCAAAACCATGCTCCTTCATCTTTTTATAATCAACAATGTCAGTCCCATGGATTTCGTAATGTGCAGTCTGAATTCCTGTTTTCACAGTATCAAGCCTCCTATCCTTTAACAGCTCCGACCATAACACCTTTTACAAAATATTTCTGGACGAACGGATAGATCATCAATACCGGTATCATGGATACGATAATGACACTATATTTCATAATCTGTTTTCGGGCGTACAGCTGGCTCAGGAATTCTGTATCCATACCGCCCATGTCCATTGTACTCTGTACGTCGCACAGCAGGTTCTTCAAAATACTCTGCAGTGGATACAGATCCTTATCGTATATGTAGATTAAAGCGTTATAGTAATCATTCCAGTGACCAACAAAATAATACAGAGCTACTACGGCCAATACCGGCTTTGACAGTGGCAGTACCACCTTCACCAGATACTGGGCTGCGTTTGCACCGTCCAGAGTGGATGCTTCCTTCAGTTCAGTTGGGATGCTGTTCATAAAATAGGATCTGACGATCAGGCAGTTATAAAAAGATACTGCTCCGGGTATGATCATTGCCCAGCGTGTACTCAAAAGTCCCAGTGATTTTACCACCAGATATGTAGGAATCAGTCCGCCGCTGAAATACATGGTGAACATCAGCACATACATGATCACTTTTCTGGGCTTAAAATCCTTACAGGACAAAGGATATGCGCAGCAGACTGTCATGATCATATTCACTGTTGTTCCTACTACAGAATAGAAAATGGTATTGGCGTATCCACGCCACAACGTGTCATATTTGAACACTTCCTGGTAACCACCCAGAGTGAGCCCCTTTGGCCAGAGAAATACCTGTCCTGATGCAACTGCATTATAATCACTGAACGAAGCAATCAATACAAACCACAAAGGCCACAAAAATACAAAGAGCAGTACTACCAGAATAACGGTATCTGCCACATCAAATATTTTATCATTATAGGATCGTTTAAATCCACCTGTTTCTTTCCTGCTCATGATATCCTCCTTGTTCTCAGAATCTGTTTAAAATAAGCTTTCATTTAATACCTTCTTACTGAATGTATTGGAGCTTACCAGCAATATGACGTTGACAACGGTATTGAACAAGCCGACCGCCGTTGAGTAGTCGTAACTGGCATTTGTAAGACCCTGCTCATATACATAGGTAGAGATAATGGAGGATGCAGGACTATTTAAGCTGTTTTGCAGCAGATATGCTTTTTCAAAGCCTACGCTCATCAGACCGCCCAGCTGCAGGATCAGAAGCATAACAATTGTAGGAGTAATAGAGGGAATATCGATATATCTCATTCTCTGGATCTTGGATGCTCCATCTATGATAGCCGCCTCGTGAAGCTCATAATCTACGCCTGCCAAAGAGGAAATATAAATAATTGCACTCCAGCCCATACCCTGCCACACACCCGACCACACGTAGATGTGTTTGAACATGTGCTCATTGGAAAGAAAACTGATCCCTTCCAGACCGAAAAGCGCTCTTACAGAGTTAAATACACCGGTATTCTTATCCAGAAACAGCTGAAGCATACCGCAGACAACTACAGTGGAAATGAAATGCGGTGCATAAGAGATCATCTGAGTCGCTTTTTTCAAAACAGGTTTTGTTGAGTAATTTAAAATTAAGGCGAAAATAATAGGAATCGGGAAGCCTACCAACAGGGAGTATATACTGAGGGTCAGCGTATTTTTCAACAAATTAGTAAAATTGTAGACACCGAAAAATCGCTTAAAATGCTTTAATCCAACCCAGGCACTTCCGAGGATTCCCTGTTTTACCTTATAATCCTTGAAGGCGATCGTAATACCATACATGGGTGTGTAGGAAAATATAATATAATAGATAAGAACCGGGAGGATCATCAAATACAGGATCCAGTTGTGCCTCAATTCTTTTGCGATCCTCTGGCTCAGTGGAGCTTTTTTCTTAACAATACCGGCATTTCTTTTTGCCATGATTCACAAACTCCTTTCTTTAAAAAGGTAAAAGGGCAGTTGCGCCCTTTTACCTTTCCGTTTACACAGAATATAGTGTTGAAATTATTCAGCTGCTACATAACCATCGCCCATTGCTCCGACAAAGAGTTCAAGATATTCAGCGGCACCCATGTCTGCCAGCTTGGACTGGAATTCTGCCCAGCTGTCCTCAAGTGAGGTCTCACCTGTTACAACCTTTGCCATGTAGTTCTCTACATATGGTCTGATGTTTGTATCTAAATCTGAATACTGTTCACTTGCTTCCTCTGAGAACTCAAGTGTAGGCATCTTTACACCGTATTTATCTGCAGCTTCAATTCCGCCCATTACGTAATGTCTGGTGTCGGGATTTTTTGCAGATGCCAACTTGGAGGTATACTCTAAGTCAGTGTTACAAGGCATATATGAAGTACCGCCGAGATAAGCGCCGATTTCAGGTGTGAGACCGATTCTGTAGCCTTCCTCGTCGTACTCCCAGTTTACATTTTCAACACCCTGCATTGCAAGGATAGTACCTTCTGAGGTATAAAACCAGTCAGCCCATGCAATCATTACCTCAGGGTGCTCACATTTATCGGTAATAGCCATTCCATTTACTTTTACACCGGCATTGATTGCAAGACCTTTCATCTCATCAAAAGCATCTACAACATAGTAATCATATTTTCTTTCGCTGCCGCCTACTTCATTAGCAGGTCCGAAGAAGAAACCATACTGATCGGAACTCTTTCCGATAGCGTAAAGCTGCTCATAGGTCTGTACGAAGCAGTTCTCATCGATCAGGCCTTCTGCATACCACTTTGTACAGATTTCCAGGAACTCTTTAAATTCTTCAGTAGCAGGGATGAAGGAAACCTGGTCACCATCAATGCTCATCCACTTATTAGACCAGACAACACCATCTGTACATAAGTACTCCATCAGACACTGCAGCTGCAGACCGTTGGAAGCAAAGGTAAGGGGAATTTCATCGTTAGGATCACCGTTTCCGTTAGCATCCTGTTCCTTGATTGCTGTAAGTACTTCGTACAACTCATCAATTGAGGTGGGCATGTCGAGTCCAAGGTTGTCCAGCCACACTTTGTTGCCGTTGAAATACCATCCGGTCTGAACTTTGGGAGAATCAAGTCTGGGCAGTGCGTAAACATGTCCATCTTCAGCTGTGATCTCGCCCCACAGATCGCCCTCATCCAAAAGTGCTGTCAGAGTGGGTGCATATTCTCTGATCAAATCCTCTAATGGAATCAGAATACCTTCTTTTCCATAGCGGTTAGCATCAATAGCAGATTTATAAAATACCTCAGGATAATCTCCACTTGCAAGAACCAGACTCATTTTTTCACTTAATTCTGCAGTTGTTACTTCGGTCTGTTCAAAGTGAACGTTGGTTCTATCCTCTACATAATGCCATGCATCTACTTCTGTCAGACTTGTTTCACCATTCATCAGGTTGAACATGGTAAATGTCATGGGCTCTTCTAATGGAAAGGTAACTCCGGTTGATTCTTCCTCGGTCTGGGTCTGAGTCTGAGACTGCTGCTGTGAGGAACTGCTTTCTTCCTTCTTCTGGCTCTCACTGGAACCTGCACTTGACTGCTCGTTTGTATTTCCGCAAGCTGCAAATGATACGGTCATCATAGCTGCAAGGAGAAGTGCTGTTAACTTTTTAAATTTCATAATGAAAACTCCTTTCGTAAACTTTTCGATTTTAGTTCACTATTTAGTTCACTTATTCACCGGAGGCGCCTCTCACTGTGAATCACGGTTACGATATGCCCTGCGACATATCATACTTAAATTCTATAACCGCGGTTTGGATTTTTTCAAGAAACAATATTTTCATTTGTTTTACGCTTGCGCCCTTTTGCATTTTATCCCATATTTTCGGCATATTTTACAAAGCCGGCGTACATTAATTCAAACCTTGAAAAAATTGGATGTTCGCTTTGCTTGCCACCAGGTCCCTTTCCGTTATACAATATATACAATCATAATAATTGTAGCAGAAATCATTCTGAGAGTTAAGGGAGGCATTGAAAAGGAATGGATTTTTTGAAAAAGAAATGGGAAGGACATACCTATCTGAAATACATTCTGTCCTATCTGCTCATCGTCATGGTATTGCTTCTGGGTTTTTTCTTTATTATAAGGGATCAGCTGACGGAACGTTTTTTCAAACAGCGCAGTGAGCAGCTTCAGTTTCAGCTGACAAATGCCGGTGAATGGTTGAACAGTAACTTTCAACATCTGTCACTGGTCGAATCCTCTCTTGATGATACACTGGCACTGGCGGAATCTCTCTATACGAAAAGAGAGCCTCACAAGTATCATGTTTATCAGGAACTGATGAAAATCGACTGCAGCGTACAGCTGATCAATTCCATTGCATATAAATTTGATAATAGTAATGATATTATTTGCACGCAGCATTATATTACCTATGACGGTAATGTATTTCATATTACGAATGCACCTTCTGCTTCAACCACCATTATTTTTGACCCCACTCCCTATTTGGGTTCCAGCTTCGGGCAGCTCATCCTTGTCTCTGATGAGTCGGTGCAATATCTCATATATCTCCCACCCACAAAGTCCATGGAGGGAGCTGTACGCTTTTTCGTCCTGGACACCGGAGAAATTGTGCAGTGGCAGAAGAACATTATGACGGATGAAGTATCAGCCGTCGCTCTGATTGACGGGAACAGGCAGCTGGCGGCTGATGTGAACGGTGAACTGCTGATACCTTACATAGACTCCTTTGAGCTTTCAAGCGGCATCCATTCCCTGGATTCCTCCAATTCCATCTGCGTACAGACAGGAGTTTACGGTGGTTATTCTCTGGTAGCGCTGATCTCTCAGGATTCCCTGACCAGCCAGGTAAATGATGCTTTTGCCAGCTCCTATATGGGCCTGATCATGCTGTGTGTCGTAAGTCTTTTTCTGGTGCTTTTCTCTATGAGAATCACCTACACGCCGCTCCACAGGCTGACGAAAAAGTTGCTGCCGGATGCTGCTCCCAGCCAGGACCATCTGGGACAGCTGGAATTTGTATTTACTAAGACAGAAAAGCAAAATCAGGTGCTGACGGAAAAGCTTGACGGCTATCGACTTTTTATGCAGAAGTCATTGTTAGACTCTCTTGTTGCATCGCACTCTTCGGGTGAGAACACGGTCTCCCCCAACATTGATCAGTTCTTTGATATGGAGTCCAATAAGGAGATTTTCCTGATACAAATGGCTTCCCCGGAAAAGCCGCTGCCTTATTCCAATATTCAGATATATTTTCAGGAAGTGCTTCCCGGAAATGACTCCTGTATCATCCTGGAAGCAAAACAGAACAGCGCTACCTTCCTGATCAATTACATGGGAATGGAAATGAATAAAGATGAGGTATTGAAGGAACTATTGAACAACTATTATGAAGAGGAAGGATATCTTTCGGCGATCAGTAATGGTACGGACTCTCCATTAGACATTCCTTCCCTTTACGAAAATGTCATGCGTGCCAGTAGCTGCTGGCACGAGATTCCGGTTGTAGCATATAAGTCATTGCCTCCTGCTACAACTGCTTTTAACTATCCTTATCCCAGGCTTCATGAATTGGCTGATTTGTTGAACGAAAAGAATTTCTCAGGTTCCAAGACAGTGACAGGTGACATCTTCCGGGTCATCAGCGACTCCGTCCGGTCAGAAAACAATCTGCCTGACTTCTTCGTGTGCTGCATCCTGGTTGATATGCTGACCGTCATTGCCAACTGCATGAATAAGGACAATATCGCTTTTGATTCTTACGAAGACTTGTACACGGAGACTCTCTATTTCTGCCGCAGCTGCCCTTATGGAGAAAAGGAGAAAGAAATTGCAGACAATATCTACCGTCTCATTGACGTTTATGAGCAGCAGATCGCCAACAGGGCGCTCACCCCGGCACAGGTCATACAGCTGATGGAAACATCCTATGCTGACCCGGATTTCTCCATTGCTTTGCTGGCGGACAAGTGTCATGTGAGCATTGCATATATGAGCTACCTGATCAAGAAAGAGCTGAATCAGAGCTTCTCGGAATATCTGTGGGAACTGCGTCTTAAGAAAGCGAAGGAACTGCTGAGCAGTACGGATATGCCGATTGATGAGATCAGCGTTGCTGTGGGGTATCTGAATTCGTCAAGCTTTCGGAGGAAGTTTAAGCAGGAGACGGGGCTGACGCCGTCGCAGTACCGGGCGGAAAATTGATCGGGGAGGGTAAAAGATTTTCATTGTAATATCCCCAATTATCATGATGCATAAAGACATATTTTGCGTTAAAATTGGCTTATAATGTAAATGATATAGAGGGAGAAAGCGATATGTATACAAAGCACACATGGCAATCTGACAAGCATTACAATTTTAATTATGTAAAGTATCTACCAAAAGATTATGACCCACAGAAAAAGTATCCCCTGGTATTTTTCCTGCATGGTGCAGGAGAACGAGGAGATGATCTTGATGTGGCGATGCGGCATGGCTATATGAAACATGCAAGAGAGCAGGGCAAAGAATATCCGTTTCTATTCATAGCGCCCCAATGCCCCCTGGATAAGTACTGGGGATGTTACACGGAGTCGCTGATTGCGTTTCTGGAGGAAATGATTGCGGAGCTGCCGGTAGATGAGAACAGGGTATATCTTACAGGACTGAGTATGGGCGGAACCGGTGCATGGATGCTTGCAATGGCCTGCCCTGAGAAATTTGCGGCCCTGGCTCCTGTCTGCGGAACGGGAATCTGCTGGTATGCGGGAAAATTAAAAGATATACCGATATATGTTTATCACGGGGACTGTGATGCTACAGTGCCGATCAGTGAGAGCATAAATATGATTTCCAGGGTGAATGCAAACGGTGGAAATGCCAAAATAAAAATTTGTTACGGTGTAAAGCATAATTCATGGGAAGCAGCCTATGGCGACGATGAATTGTGGAAGTGGATGCTGGAGCAAAGGCGTGTAGAAAAACAGTAATAGTGTCGGTCTTGTTTGAGGGTCCGGCTGGGACTGAGGACAGTCCGGCCGGACCCTTTAAAATTTATGACAATAGGAAGTTCGCGGAGCGTCTTTCTATTGTTTGAATCACTCTGCGTCTGCCCCTTGCCTGGTGGGAGCATGCCCATAAATTCGTTTATATGCTTTATAAAAGGAGTTGAGGCTTGCATAGCCACATTCTGCGGCGATTTCAACGACCATTTTCTGTTTTTGGGCAAGCAGCTCATTGGCACGGCCCATGCGCTTTTGTTCAATATATTCCACCGGCGTCATATTCATTGCATTTTTAAATGCCTTATATATGGTGGAGGAGGAGCAGTCAAAGTGTGATGCCAGTGTCGTAACACAAAGATCACAGTCTGTATAACGTTCATCGATGTATTCAATGATTTCCTGCACGAAAGGGTCGATATTGGTATGAGTCTCCTGCCTGATCTGTTCCGCGAACTTTTGTATCAGATCTGCCAGTTGATGATATAAAGTATCTTCTTCGTGTGAAGTGTATCTCTCGTTATAGGCAGGAATATAATCATCCATAAATTGCAGAGGATGTTCCGTTTTTATGCAGGTCAAAGTGGTGCGGATCATCTCATACACATTTCTTTTTAAGGCGTTATTCTGGTTTTGATTCAATATTTCTGAAAATGTGGTCAAACATCCCAGTGCTACTTCCACATTGCCATAAGAGATGGCAGTGTACAGTGTCATCAACTCCGTCATAGGGAACGAGCTTGCCGGAATTTCCACACAGTCATCCACAGTGCATACTCTTTTCATGATGTCAGAGCAGGGAAGGTCGCCTATGCTTTGGAGCTGACGGTATGCTGCAGGCAGATTTTCCAGTGTTTGACAGCATTTACTGGAAATGCAGTAAATGGTATAGAAAGGTTCCTCGCGGTTAATATTATCAACCAGAAAATCCAGTAGTTTAACATAGTCCTGCATGTCTTTTCTGGTGATCAGCAATATTAGTTCATAGTCACTGAACTGCTGCTGATAAGCATTGGGCAATTCGCTCTGCAGGAATGTCTGAAGAAGCAGCATGGGATCATTGTAAGAGACTTCCGCCTTGTCTGTATTGCTCTGCAGTCTCATGAGCAGCAGATAATATCCGTCAGATGGAAAATCTGGAAAATAGCAATGGAACTGCATGACATCCTTAGGATCCGTCAACTGACCATTAATTGCTTTTTCCAGAAAACGTGCCTGAAGGATTTTCTGCTGCGTATCGATCAGCTGCTGATATTGTTCCAGATGCTTGTCTGCACTGAGGATACTGTTTGAAATATAATCAAAGTCATTCCTCCTCCCGGGAGCTTCCATGCCACCGTCCCCTTCTGTGTCACTGTTAAAAATATTCCTGCAGCTTTCCAGAATAGTGAGGATACCCAGAATGGGATTGGATGAAAGATGGGTACCTGTCAGTATTATGAGAACCAAAAGCACTAAACAGGAAAGTCCGTAAAGCATCAAAAAGAAGTAGAGCGGTTCCATCTTTTGATAAAACAGTGTTTTTGCAATGTAAATATTAATA
>JAFTVH010000132.1 GCA_017465845.1 Lachnospiraceae bacterium
GATCTGCTTTTGGAAAAGGAATTGTCTGTAGCATGTGCAGAATCCTGCACAGGGGGGATGCTTTCGGCAAGACTGATCAATGTTCCGGGAGTTTCTGAAGTTTATAAGTGTGGTTTTGTGACTTATGCCAACAAGGCCAAACGTAAGATTCTGGGTGTAGAGAAGGATACGCTGCAAAAATACGGAGCAGTCAGTGCCCAGACCGCTGAGGAAATGGTTAAGGGAGCAGCTGAAAACTACAAGGCGGATGTGGCAGTAGCTATAACCGGGATCGCAGGACCGGATGGCGGAACAAAGGAAAAACCCGTGGGGCTGGTATATATTGCCTGCAATGTCAAAGGAAAGATTACTGTGCAGGAATATCACTTTATCGGAAACCGCATGAAAATCAGGGAGTCATCTGTTATGGCAGCGCTTACCCTCATGCGGAGATGTGTTTTGGAAAGTTAACGCAAAGGCCCGCACAGGGAGCGAGGCACACAGACAGGAATTGGGAGTCAGTCACAGGGACATAAGGGGTACTAAACGCTCTATATTTTGACAAAGGGCCGTCCTAAAAATGCAAAACTTGACGCTGCGCGTCTCAGACAGGTTGCGTTTTGCGGATGAAAGTCAAAATATGGAGCGTTAAGTATCCCTAATGTCCCTGCGTATGTCTCCCAATTCCTGTCTGTGTGCCTCTCTCTGTGCTGGTCTTGGTCAAGTTTTTAAAACTGTTTTGGAGGAATTGTATTGCTGTTTGGAAGCAGTGACTTTCGTGAGCAGTAAAACAAATTTTCACTAGAAATAATTTTTCTAAAAAGAAAATTTCTTTGGGAGGTGGGTTGTCAGGGGGAGGGAAATGTGGTAAAGTTAAGAAGTCTGATAACTTATCGTCTTATGAAAGGTACTAAACTGAGGGGACTGAAGAATCCGGGGGCTTTGGTTGCATTATATCCTGAGGGGAAAGTATCTGTTGTAAACAAATCCGGCATTTCGCCACAAGTTTCAGAGAAGAGAATGAAAATATTGGAGGAGGGATGCTTTTGAGAGTGGATTAATGGACTCAATGAGTGATATTATAGAGATAGTTCAAAAAAAGATTGACAAAACCGAACAAATGTTTTATTCTAATAAAAACAGAACATTTGTTCCTTGAGAGAAGGAGATCACACATATGGAAAAAGATGAAAGACTGAAAGCATTGGATGCGGCGCTCAGCCAGATTGAGAAGCAGTATGGTAAGGGAGCAGTTATGAAACTGGGTGATCCGGCAGCGCAGATGAATGTAGAGACGATTCCTACAGGTTCCCTGAGCCTGGATATCGCTTTGGGGTTAGGTGGTATACCCAAGGGACGAATTGTAGAGATCTATGGACCGGAATCCAGTGGTAAGACCACAGTTACCCTCCACATGATTGCAGAGGTGCAGAAGCGTGGCGGTATTGCAGGATTTATTGATGCAGAACATGCACTGGATCCTGTATATGCTAAGAATATTGGAGTAGATATTGATAATCTGTATATTTCCCAGCCGGATAATGGAGAACAGGCACTGGAGATTACTGAGACCATGGTTCGCTCAGGTGCGATTGATATTATCGTAGTGGACTCTGTTGCAGCTTTGGTGCCCAAGGCAGAAATTGACGGAGATATGGGAGATGCCCATGTAGGCTTGCAGGCAAGATTGATGTCTCAAGCACTTCGTAAACTGACTGCAGTTATCAGCAAGTCCAACTGTACCGTTATCTTCATTAATCAGCTTCGTGAGAAGGTAGGTATTATGTTCGGTAATCCTGAGACTACCACAGGCGGTCGTGCGTTGAAGTTCTACTCTTCCGTACGTATGGATGTCAGAAGAATCGAGTCTCTGAAGCAGGGCGGTGAGGTGATCGGTAACCGTACCCGTGTAAAGGTCGTAAAGAATAAGATCGCTCCGCCTTTTAAAGAGGCAGAATTCGATATCATGTTTGGTGAAGGCATCTCCACCTCAGGCGATATTCTGGATCTGGCAGCCAGCATTGATGTCATCATCAAATCCGGTGCATGGTACGCTTATGAAGGCAATAAGATCGGTCAGGGACGCGAGAATGCCAAGCAGTATCTGAAAGATAATCCGGCAGTAATGGAAGCGGTCGAGAAGAAAGTAAGAGCCCATTTTGGTCTGGACGGAGTAGGTAAGCAGTCAGAAGAGGTAGGTGCCGCAGAGGCTTCATCTGAAAAGGCGGCAGATAAGGCTGCCGGCAGAACCGCAGCGAAAACCGCTGAAAAGAGCGCAGAGAAGTAATTATGACAGTGACAGGGATAGCAGAAGTATCTAAATCCCGCAGCAGAATCGAGATTGATCATCAATTCGCCTTTGTTTTATACAAAGGCGAATTGCGTCAATACCACTTGCGGGAAGGAGAAGAACTGCAGGAATCAGATTACCGCACCATCATGGAAGAGGTGCTTCCAAAGCGTGCCAAGCTCCGCTGTATGAACCTCTTAAAAAGCCGTGAATACACCACCGAGCAGCTTAAGACCAAACTCCGCCAGGGGCAGTACCCTGAAGAAATCATCACGCAAGCCATTGATTACGTGGCTTCCTTCCACTACATTGATGACTTGCGCTATGCCACCGATTATATCACCGTCCACGAGTCCACCCGCAGCCGCAGCCGCATTGAACAGGACCTCTACCGCAAAGGGCTCTCTCAGGCTACCATCGCCCAGGCCTTCACCGAATGGCAGTCCCAAGGCGGCATTCAGGACGAACAGTCCATGATCCAAGCCCTCCTAACCAAAAAGCACTACAATCCAGACACTGCCGACTACAAAGCCCGGCAAAAAATGTACGCCTACCTCCTCCGCAAAGGCCACACCCCTACCCAAATCCGCCAAGCCCTAAAAAACATAGATTTCATCTATGATGGTTAATTACATTTATTGATGTTTCAAAGTGCTACCACTTGCCTAATGTAATTTACCTACACTTTGAGGCATTAGAGTAGCTCCTTATGGGGAATAATTCTTCCACTGAAGACCGTTCAAGCACGTCGGTCCTTGGGCGCGGTACTTTCGCGCCCTAGTACCGCTACGTGTTTGACCGAGCGAAAGCGTGTCTGAATGGAAGAATTATTCCCCATAAGGAGCGGCCCTAGTGTCCCAAAGTGTAAACTCTGACTAAAAGTTTGCGGAAATTTACAGTTCTACTTGACATATCGACTAAATCAGTTTAAAATTTAACTGTTGTGAATTGCTTGTGAGAATGTTCTACAATAGCTTGCTATTAGGCAGGTTGGTACATACATTCTGGATAGATGTTTGTACAATGAAAATTTAATAAGGAGGTGCTCCTGTAGCGATGTGGAGTTATGTGATTACCGCATTGGTTTGTATTGTAGTGTCAGCTGCTATTACTGCTCTAGTAACCACCATGTATCAGAAGAAGGTTACTGAGACGACAATCGGCAATGCAGAGGACAAGGCGAGAGAAATCATTGATGAAGCTCTTAAGACCGCTGAGACGAAGAAACGTGAATCCCTTCTTGAAGTCAAGGAAGAGTCCATTCGTACCAAGAACGAACTGGATAAGGAGATCAAGGAGAGAAGAGCGGAAGCACAGCGTTATGAACGCAGAGTTCAGCAGAAGGAAGAGAACATCGACACGAAAGCCGATGCACTTGAAAAACGCGCAGCAGGACTAACAGCCAGAGAAGAATCACTTAACAAGATGAAAGTGGAGATTTCTAAGCTGAATGAGCAAAGATTACAGGAACTGGAGCGA
>JAFTVH010000022.1 GCA_017465845.1 Lachnospiraceae bacterium
ACAAATTTATCGATCAGGGAAACGGGCAGGTTATCTGCACAGTAAAATCCTGCATCCTCCAGCATTTTGAGTGCAGTACTTTTACCGCCTCCGCTCATTCCCGTTACTACCACAAATCTCATGTTCTCTGCTCCTTTAAGTCCGGCTGCTCAGAACTCTCCCAGCATGATCACTTCCGGTTCCAGCTCCACACCAAACTTCTCCCTTACTCTCTGCTGTACTTCACTCATTAAATCCCTTACATCCGCCGCACAGGCACCCCCTGCATTGATAATAAACCCACAGTGCTTATCCGAAACTCTGGCGCCGCCGATCTGACAGCCTCTTAACCCTGCTTTCATAATCAGTTCACCTGCAAAATAACCTTCCGGGCGCTTAAAGGTACTGCCTGCACTTGGGAATTCCACAGGTTGTTTCTCTCTGCGTCTGGCTGCAAGGTCGTCCATTTTTTCTTTGATTGAAAGGGGATCTCCCTGGGACAGTTCCATGGTCACTTCCGTCACCAGAAAGGGATGATGCTTGATCACACTGTCACGGTAGCCGAATTCCATGGTGTCATTGTCTAACACCAGCTCTTCTCCCTCTTTATCCAGCACGGTAACCGAAGTGATTACCTGCTTCATTTCTCCGCCGTATGCTCCGGCATTCATTACAACTGCACCGCCCACAGTTCCGGGAATGCCGCTGGCAAACTCCAGTCCGGTAAGTCCATGCTCGAGAGCGACCTTAGCGATTCTGGATAAAAGGGCACCGGCCTGGGCTGTAATCTTAGTGCCCTCCACACGGATGTCACCAAACTTAGTCCCCAACTCAAGCACCACGCCGCGGTATCCTCTGTCACCTGCCAGCAGATTACTTCCGTTGCCCACAACCACATGGGGCATCTCTATCAGTGTCAGATACTTCTGTATCTTTTTAAGCTGTACCGCACTTCCTATCTCTATCAGGCAGTCGGCAGGTCCTCCTACCCGGAAGGTCGTATGCTTTGATAACGGCTCTTCCAGGTGGATATTCTCTTCCGGTACAATGTCTTTTAAGGCTTCTATTACAGCTTTACTGATCATTTCTACTCTCTTTCCTACTTTTTTCGGTGACCGCCCATTTATGAATTCAGAATCAGGCCTGCTGCCCCATAAATACCTGCATCATTGCCCAGGGTAGCCAGCACGAACTTCGCACTTCTGCAGCCATGGAATGCATACTTCTGATATGCAGGGCAGATATAGTCAAATAAAACGTCTCCGGCCTTGGATACACCACCGCCGATTACAAATACTTCGGGATTCACAACGCCGGCAACAGCCGCCAGACCTTTGCCCAGGTAGTCACCGAATTCCTTAGCAATTTCGATTGCAACTTCATCGCCTTCTTTTACTGCATCAAACACTGCTTTGGCAGAAAGGTTGCCGTTACGCAGCTTACTGGGTGCATTGTCCTTAGCCAGTCTCTTCTTAGCCAGGCGTACAACACCGGTAGCGGAAGCATACTGCTCCAGGCATCCCTTATTCTGGCAACCGCAGCATTCCTCTTCGTTATCTTCAATATGAATATGTCCGATTTCACCGCCTGCTCCGGTGGAACCTGTAAGGATATTTCCCTCAACGATAATACCACCGCCAACGCCGGTTCCCAGGGTAACTGCTACAAGGTTCTTATACCCCTTACCGCCGCCCTGCCACATTTCACCGAATGCAGCTACATTGGCATCATTTCCGGCTTTGACAGGCAGATCAAGATAACCATTCAGTACCTTGGCAATATTGAATACACCCCAGCCCAGGTTAACTGCACGATATACGGTACCTTCGCTGTCGATGGGACCGGGCGCGCCTACGCCTACACCTACTACGTCTTCCTTATCAATGCCTCTCTCCTGCATTTTTGCTTTAATGCTGTCAGCAACATCAGGCAGGATAGCAGATCCTTCATTGCTCTTATCTGTGGGAATCTCCCACTTGGCCAGTACACAGCCTTCCTTATCAAATAATCCCAGTTTTACAGTAGTTCCTCCGATGTCTACTCCAAATGCATACTTACTCATGATTTTGTATCTCCTTCTATTATAATACTATTATAATTTTCTCTCCGAAACTTTTGTATGACTTAACTGTTGCCCTCTCATGATACAACATAGCTTCTATCAGTCGTCGTCTTCCTCGTCTCTTCTTCTCGCCAGAGAATTCTGCACACGGGTATAAAGCTCCTGTGCCGCATTGTAACCCATCTTCTTCTGACGATGATTGACTGCTGCCGATTCACAGATGATGGCCAGATTTCTTCCGGGACGGATAGGAATGTTGTGACATACAATCTTATTTCCCAGATATTCTGTGTAATTCTCTTCCAGACCAAGACGGTCGTACTCCTTGTCCTTATCCCATTCCTCCAGACGGATGACCAAGTCCACCTGCTGGGTATCCTTTACCGAAGAAGCACCAAACAGTGCTTTCACGTCTATGATACCGATACCACGCAGTTCGATGAAGTGCTTCGTGATATCCGGCGCGCTTCCCACCAGTGTCTCGTCACTTACTTTGCGAAGCTCTACCACATCATCGGTGACCAGACGGTGACCTCTCTTGATAAGCTCCAGAGCCGCCTCCGACTTACCGATTCCGCTTTCACCGGTAATCAGTACGCCCTCACCATATACGTCTACCAATACGCCGTGGACTGAGATACAGGGCGCCAGCTTTACATTCAGCCACCTGATGATCTCTGACATGAATGCAGAAGTGGAAACCTTGGTCGACAAAATAGGAATCTGCTGCTTATTGGCAATCTGCAGGAAAAGCGAATCCGGCTTTAAGTCACGGCAGAATACGATACAGGGGAGATCATAAGACAACAATTCCCCATAAATCTCCCGTTTCTGCAGTTCATCCAGGCTTTCCATATAAGTATATTCCACAAATCCGATGATTTGCAGACGTGACACATCAAAATGTTCAAAGTACCCGGCCATCTGTAATGCCGGTCGATTAATATCAGGCTGGGTAATCCGAATATTACTGATATCAATATCAGGTGTCAGATTTTCCAGCTTCATCTTTTCGATTACTTTTCTCAGACTTACACTTGCCATCTTCCCTCTCCTTTGAATCATGACCTTTCTTAATTTTATCACACGATTCGCAAGTGTTCAATGCTTTTTATGGAAGAAAAAGTATATCTCTTCCGCTGTTTGCCTGGGAATCTCCGGTACCTGCATCAGAATCTCCACTTCTGCATTCTTAATTTCCTCAATGGAAGCAAAATGACGCATCAGGGCTTTGCGCCTTGCCGGACCAATGCCGGGTATTTCATCCAGCACGGATTTCACCTGAGCCTTGCTGCGCAGCGACCGGTGATATTCTATTGCAAATCTATGAGCCTCATCCTGTATTCTGGTAATCAGCTTAAAACCTTCCGAATGGGTATCAATGGGAAGCTCCACATTATTAAAGTAAAGTCCCCGTGTTCTGTGGTTATCATCCTTTACCATGCCGCAGACAGGGATATTGATTCCCAGCTCCTCAAGCACTTCCAAGGCAATATTTACCTGTCCCCTTCCGCCATCCATCAAAAGAAGGTCCGGGAACTTCGTGAAGCTTCCATACTCCTGATCCAGTTCCTTCTCTTCCAGTTCTTTACTCTCTTCCATTCCGTGAGTCAGTCGTCTTGTCAGCACTTCCTTCATGCAGGCATAGTCGTCCGGTCCCGATACAGTCTTGATACGGAACTTCCTGTAGTCGCTGCGCTTAGGTTTCCCTTTTTCAAAGACTACCATAGAACCGACATTGGCAAAACCGCTGATATTGGAGATATCGAAAGCCTCCATTCGGTCTGCCCGCTCGATTCCAAGCAACGTTGCAATCTCTTTCACTGCACCGATCGTCCTGCCCTCTTCCCTCTTCAGCTTCTCCCTGTCCTGGTTGAGTACCAGCTTTGCATTTTGGGCTGCAAGCTCCACCAGCTTCTCTTTGTTGCCGATTTTCGGCACTCTGATATAGGCTCTGGCTCCTCTTCGCTGAGTCAGCCACTTTTCGATCAGATCCATGTCTTCGATTTCGGTCTGCAGCATCAGCTCTCTGGGGATGAACGGTGTTCCTGCATAAAACTGCTTTACAAAATCCCCCAGGATCTGACCTTTGCTATTGCCTGACACATGTGTCATATAGTAATGTTCCCTTCCAATCAGCTTGCCATCCCGCACGAAGAAAATCTGAACCACAGCCTCAGACTCATCCTGATACATGGCAATGACATCCTTGTCTTCTCCGTCACTGTCTGTAATCTTCTGCTTCTGGGATACCTGCCTCACGCTGTTCATCAGGTCACGGTAACCGGCAGCCTCCTCAAAATCCAGGTTCTCGGCAGCCTTCTTCATCTTATCTTCCAGGTCTTTTAAGATCATATTGTAGTTACCGTTTAAAAATTCCAAGGCGCCGGCCACCTGCTTTCGATACTCTTCCTTACTTACGTAACCTTGGCAAGGCGCCAGACACTGCTTGATATGATAATTCAGACAGGGTCTTTCATTGCCGATATCCCTTGGCAGTGAGCGGTTGCAGGTACGCAGCTGGAAGAGCTTGTTCAACAGCTCAATGGTATCTTTTACCGCAGCAGCACTGGTATATGGACCGAAATATTTAGACTTGTCTTTTTTCATCTGTCTGGAAAAAAGAATCCTGGGGTATTCCTCACCCACTGTGACCTTTATATACGGATATGTTTTGTCGTCCTTTAAAAGGGTATTATACTTGGGGGAATGCTCTTTGATCAGGTTATTTTCCAGTACAAGAGCCTCCAGTTCGGAGTCTGTTATGATATATTCAAAACGGGCAATGAGGCTTACCATCTTATCGATGGCAGGTCCACGGCCGATATTTTCCCGGAAATAGGAACGTACCCTGTTGTGCAGGTTGATGGCTTTGCCTACATAAAGAATGGTGTCCTGCGCATCCCGCATGATATAGACTCCCGGCTTGTTGGGGAGTTTCTTTAATTCTTCTTCAAAATCAAATTTCATGATGACCTCACCTGTCTGTTACAGTCTATGCAATGGCTCGTTGAATTAAGTCTACCACGGATGCATGTGTTTTGTCCACTGTGTTACTGTTGCATAATAACCCATTTTATAGAATAGGTTACTGCTCGCAGCAACATTATGCACACAAAATGCGCTTTTAGCGCATTTTGGTGCCTGCAAGTCTCGCAAAGTCGCATTTCAATGCAATTTTGCCTTCGCAGTATAAGGTCGAGCGAACATTAACTAAATAGCTTCATTGACAATCCTGTCTTTTAAGGATAGAATAAGTAAAAGGTTTCACACATAAGGAGAGTTTTATGGAAATATCTCAGATACTGGAACAGATCATATCAAAATGCCAGCTTTATAATGCTCAGACAGTTATCCTTTTTGGCTCGCGTGCCAAAGGTACCCATACACGCCACAGCGACTTTGATATTGCAGTAAACGGTGTGACTGACATTGCAGGATTACAGGAAGCATTAGATGATATTCCCACCCTTTACAAAATTGACCTGGTAGACTTGGACAATTGCCGCAATGATTTATTACTGGAGGACATTGCTATTTATGGACGCAAAATTTACGAAAAGATTTGAGAGCTTTAAGAAAAGCCTGGCCTCTTTAACAGAAGCCAGACAACGTGATCTTTCTGATTCTTTTGTATTAAGCGGGACAAGCGCTAAATTCTGCATTACCTTCGATCTTGCATGGAAAGTGATGAAAGATATCCTGATTCAGCATTATGCTATCACAAATTTTGTTTCAGGTTCACCACGTGAGGTTCTTCGTACCTCCTTTCAGGCAGACTTGATTGCTGATGATGTATGGCTTGAAATGCTCAAGGTACGAAACGAACTCTCCCATGACTATGATGGGGAAATTGTTTTACAACATTGCCAGACCATTATACACACTTATGTAGATATGTTATCTGCTTTCCAGAAAAAGGCAGAAGAAATTTTAGAATAGATTGGAATGGGAACACAGACGCCGACAGGCCGGTAGTCGCGTTCCCATTTTGTTTTGGTTAAGGTCTATCCATTTCAACTACTGTCTGTACCCATCCAAGAATTCTCCCAACCGCCTCATAGCATCCTTAAGCACCTCCGCCTGTGGAAGCATTACAATCCTGAAATGGTCCGGTTCCTGCCAGTCGAAGCCGCTTCCGGGTACCAGCAATATATTGGCGGCATGCAGCAGATCCCTGGCAAATTTCTTATCATCTGTAATGTGAAATTTCTTCACATCCAGCTTTGGAAACAGATAAAATGCGCTGTTATTTTTTACAAAAGAAAGCCCGGCGATCTTCTCAAGCTCTGAGACAGCCGCCCGGCGCTGCTCATAAATCCTGCCTCCGGGGCTGACCATGGACAGCGGTGTCTCCATATCCTCCAGAGCGGCAGGAATCACCAGCTGGGCAAGCGTATTGGCACACAGTCTCATGGATGTCAGCTTAATAATTCCCTGACGGTACTCCTCTGTCAGCTTGCACGGTCCGCTGATTACCATCCAGCCGCAGCGATAGCCGCAAAGGCAATGAGACTTGGACAATCCGTTCATGGTCACCACCGGCAGGTCAGGCGCCAGCGCCGCGATGGAAACATGCTGTAAGCCATCCATCACAAGGCGGTCGTAAATCTCATCCGAAAAGATCAGAAGCTTGTGGTCTCTTGCAATATCTGCTATCTGCCGCAGCACTTCCTCCGGATACAACATACCTGTTGGATTGTTTGGATTGATCAGTACAATGGCTTTTGTCCTGGCATTTATCTTGGCGCGAATATCTGACCCATCCGGATACCAGTTGGCCTGCTCGTCACATCTGTAAAAGACAGGCTTTCCTCCTGCCAGATGGACAGAATTACCCCACAGGGAGTAACTTGGGGTAGGCACCAACACTTCATCCCCACTGTTCAAAAGGGGCATCAATGCGAAAGACACGACCTCGCTGACTCCATTTCCGATAAAAACATCGTCCGGTGTGATTCCCTGAATCCCTTTCTGCTTATGATATTTGCAGATTGCCTTTCTTGCTTTGGGCATTCCTTTAAAATCACAATATCCCACCGCCTCTTCCAGGTGTCCTTCCAAAGCATTCCTAATGCTTTCCGGCAGCCCGAATCCAAAGGCTGCGGGATTACCGGTATTCAGTTTTAAAATATCAGCTCCCTGCTCCTGCATCTGCATGGCTTCCACAAATAATGGGCCTCTGATATCAGAATGTACATATTCCATTCTTTCTGCGCAATCAATCATTTTTCTCTTCCTCCGCACTTCATCTTTTCATTCTTCCAAACGCTGCATACCGGTTTTAGCATTTACAAAATAATACATCAGATATATAATATATTCAAATACCTATATTTATATATAAGTTATATCAATTTAACTATAACAAGGAGTCTGTATGTTTACCTGGAAGCATTACGTATACGAAATCTACAAGGAAAAAAGTTTTTCAAGAGCTGCACAGAATCTCTATATCAGCCAGCCTTCCTTAAGTGCCCGCATCAAAAAAATCGAGCAACAGCTTGGAGCACCGCTTTTTGACCGAAGTACCTCTCCGCTCCGCTTGACGCGGATCGGGGAAGCTTACATCAAATCTGCCGAGGAAATTTTTCAGTTGGAACAGCAGATGGAGAATTATATCAATGACTTGAACACGTTAAAATCCGGGCATTTATCCATAGGCGGCAGCAACCTGTTTGCAGCTTACGCTTTGCCTCCTATTATCACCCGTTTCAGGGAGAAATATCCCGATATCAAAATTCAGCTGACAGAGGGTAATACCGCTCAGCTGGAAGAATTGTTGAGTAACAATACGCTGGATATGGTAATTGACAATTATCATTACGACAGTGCTCTGTATGATAAAGCGTTTTATTGTCAGGACCACATTTTGCTGGCTGCACCCAAGCATCTTGAGATTCACGCACAGTTGGCTGCGTACCGGCTTTCTTATGAAGATATCAAACGACGAACTTATCTGGAAGACGGGCAGCCTGCCGTACCGCTTGAGGCTTTCCGGGACGTTCCGTTTATTATGCTCACCCCCGGCAATGATACCAGGACCCGCGGAGATAAGCTTTGCAGGGCGGCAGGCTTTCGCCCTGATATCCTTCTGGAACTCAATCAGCAGTCCACCTGTTATATGGCAGCCTCCACACAGATGGGAGCCACTTTTATCAGTGACCTGCTTGTGACGCAGCTTCCTTCTTTTGAAAATCTGGTGTATTACAAGCTGGGTGGAGATGCCGCCAGTCGTAAGGTGTATTTTTATTATAAGAAACATAAATATAAGACCAAGGCTATGGAAGCATTTATGGACATGATGCAGGCATGAAATGGCTAATAAAAATGCCTCAAACGCTGACTATATCAACTGATATCGTCAACATTTGAGGCGCTATTCGTAGCTGCTGCTTTTATTTATTCCGTTCCAATCTTCTTAATATGAGGGCACTCCAGTGCATCCACACGTTTCACCGGGCAAGCCCACTTTACCGCATTGCGGATAATGGTCTGTACATTGCTGTCGTAATAAGTCGGGAAGCTTTCATGTCCAGGCTGGAAGTAGAAAATCTTACCGTTTTCACGATGGAAGGTACAACCGCTTCGGAATACCTCTCCGCCTTCGTACCAGCCCATGAACACGATATCATCAGGCTGAGGGATGGAGAAAGGCTCTGCATAAGTCTCTTCGTGAGGCAGTTCAAAATAACGGCCGATGCCCTGTGCAATAGGATGTCCCGGGCTGACAGTCCAGATACGCTCCATATCACCGTCTTCTCTCCAGGAAAGATTGCCGCTGGTACCCATCAGCATCTTGAAGGGCTTGGAGTGGTGACCGGAATGAAGGAAGATAGCTCCCATTCCTTTCAGTACAGCATCTCTTACGCGTACTGCTACTTCGTCCGGCACCATCTGATGCTTCATATGTCCCCACCAAAGCAGTACATCAGTGTCATTCAACACTTCTTCTGTAAGACCGCATTCTTCGTCATCCAAAGTAGCGGTTCTTACTACGATATCATCGCATCTCAAGAAATCTGCAATCGCGTTATGGATACCATTGGGATAGATTTCCCTTACCTTTTCATCTGTCTTCTCATGAGCATATTCATTCCATACAGTTACTCTGATCATTGAAATTTCCTCCTTATTTACAGCAGAACCTCTCTTCCGGTCTCTGCGGATTTATAGATTGCTTCCAAAATCTTCACCATATTGACACCCTGCTGCGGCACAAACATAGGCTCTGCACCGTTTAATACAACGTCAGCAAAGTGGCGCAGGTTAGCTTCATGAATCTGAACACCTTTGGTATTGTCAATGTTAGGAAGATAATCTACTGTCTTACCATACTCTTCCTCATAGATGCCAAGCTTCTGGGTTGCAGAAGTCCAGCTTGCACCGGCTTTGGTACCGCGCAGTTCAAAGAAGCGCTGCTCCTTTTCAACGTTAGATGCCCAGGAGAATTCAATCTGAAGGCAGGCACCGTTCTCAAAACGAATAAAGCCCATAGCAAGGTCTTCCACGTCAAAGATACCTTCGCTGTTCTTTTCTCCGAAAGTGGAATTCACAGAGTCAGAAACATCGGTATCGGCAAATTTATTATAAGTACAACCGGTAACTGCTACCGGCTTCGGATTGCCCATAAGCCACATAGTCAGGTCAATCATATGGACACCAAGATCGATCAGAGGACCGCCGCCGGACTGTTCCTTTGTGGTGAACCAGCCTCCCTTACCGGGGATACCGCGTCTTCTCTGCCAACCGCAGCGGGCTGCATAAATTTCGCCCATCCGGCCGTCTTCAATGTAATCTTTCAAGAAGGAAGAAATCGGCATATAGCGGTTGTTCCTCATAACCATAAGTACCTTGCCGCTCTTTTCTGCTGCCGCCTTCATTTTCTCCGCTTCAGCTACGCTGACTGCATCCGGCTTCTCACAGAATACATGAAGTCCGCGCTCCAGAGCTGCAACTGCAATGATGGAATGCAGATAATTGGGGGTACAGATGTCTATTGCATCCAGGCCCGGAAGATTAATCACGTCCATGTAATCCTCATAAACCTGAGCTACATTGTACTCCTCAGCAAGCTTCTTAGCTTTCTCCAACTTAATATCACAAATTGCTACAATTTCAACATTATCCATTTTAGCATAACCGGGCATGTGCGCATGTGCTGCAATTCCGCCCGCCCCGATAACACCGATTTTTAACTTTCTATCCATGTTTCTGACTCCTTTGCTGTAAATTGCACCGAAAAATCCGGCTTTTTTCGAGTGCCGTGACTATAAATCACACTTTGCAAAGCCTGTTTTTATGTATAAAAAGTATACCACATTGCCTTCTTATGTGATATAATAATTGTGTTGCAAAATATCAATATTTTTACATTTAATACAACAGCTCAAACAACCCTTCCGTAAGTGTACAAATCATGCCCGCATGATTTTGTGCTTACGCACAGGGTTGTACTGAGCGCCATCTTATGAGCAAAGGTAGCTGCGAAGCAGCGGAAAGCGCCGAAGGCGTGACTTTGCGAATGGCGCGGCTGAACTGTTATACATTAGGACAAGGAACCATTATGGAGATTGCTAAGAACGAAGGACTCAGAAGGGTAAACAATATTCCCCTTCCAATCGAATGTCTGATTATGCCATCCACAGGGAAATCCCGAAACTGGCCATGCGCACATTATCATGAATATATTGAGTTGTTATATGTTCTGGAAGGAGACTGTGAAGTAAAAAGAAACGGCATCATAACTTATCTGCCGGAACATTCCATGTACATCATTCAGGCGGGGGAACCCCACTGCACATGCAGGGTTAGCGCATATCAAAATCTGCTGTGCATCAAATTTCTCCCTCAGGTCCTGTATTCCTCCGAGCAGTCGGTGACCGAGCTGGAATATTCCATTCCCTATGTATTTGAGCATTTCAGTGACTGCCGTTATTTTTCTCCCGAACTACTCCAGGATACATTTATCCCCAAGATCATGGAAGAACTTTGTATAGAGAAAGCAGAAAATGATTTTGGCTATGAGCTGGCATTGCGCGCCCACATGCTGAGGATTTTCCTGTGGATCATCAGATATTGGCACAAGCAGGCCGGAGCGCCACAGCTTGCCACGTCCAATCCCAATACTGCTGCCATGCTTTGTCGCGCCAGAGAATATGTGGAGGCTAATTATGCGACGGTGACTTTGACGGATGTGGCCAGGGAATGTGGACTCAGTTACGGGTATTTTTCCAGGATGTTCAATACTTATATGAAGACAAGTTTTAATGATTATGTGAATCAGGTGCGTGTGAATGAATCTATGAAATTGCTGGCTACCACTGATATGAGTATTACGGAAATTGCTTTGGCTATGGGGTTTTCTACTACCAGTTACTATATTCAGGTCTTTAAAAAATTAAAAAGTATTTCTCCTAATAAGTTTAGGAAGCAGTTTCGTAGTAACCAGCTGCCGCAACAGACTTAGCCGGCTAATCGTTTATCGATCAGCCGGCTCAAAAAAATGAAGCGGATATTCGCAATCCGCTTCGCCACTTGCTTATAACCTCATAACCGCTATTGCGGTTTGTCAGGTGGAGTTTGAACTCCACCGTGCACCTCATCCAATGCACGGCGTTTTTCATTATTATCTTAATACATTGTCGCAACTCACTGATTCATTATCAATCCAGCGGTCTGTTGGAAAATCTTCCCACCTGACGAGTCGGCTCCTGAGCTGCATTGCTCTGAGCTGCATTGCTCTGAGCTTCACTGTTCTGCTCCGCTGGCTGCTCACTTTCAGGCTCATTCTGCATAGTTTCCTCTGCTTTGACATCCTGAGACTCTTTCATTGCAGACTCCTGCACTACAGACTCCTGTACATCCTGCTCAGGCTCCACTTCCAGGGGGCCCAACTTTTCAGGTGCCTGCTGCTCAGGCTTCTCGTCCTTACTCTCCTCCGGCTCAGGAATCCCTTTCTCCCTGCGGAAGATTTCCATGAACTGCTTACCGGTGATAGTCTCCTTCTCAATCAGGAACTCTGCCAGCTTATCCATCAGTTCTCTATTCTCACGAAGC
>JAFTVH010000133.1 GCA_017465845.1 Lachnospiraceae bacterium
GGGATTGGGAAAGACCTCGCAAGACAAACATCATACTGGGGAAACCGCTACTATTGGGTTTGTACCAAAACATGTGTTGTCAGAGCAATCTCCAAAGAGGTTTTAGCAAAAGTGGGGCTTGTAAGCTGTCTTGACTACTACAATGAGCGTCACGCTTTGAAGTTATATTGAACCGCCGTATGCCGAACGGCACGTACGGTGGTGTGAGAGGGGAGAGAAAATCTCCCCTACTCGATTTACACGTTTTCATGGTATAATTCGGCAATAAAATTGTAGTTTATTTGCGCTTGCATTGATTTTCCCAAACAGTTGTTGTGCATCTCAATACCTTAAAATCTCAACTAGCCACAATAACGTTATAAAAATTACCTTACTTTTCTGAAAACATAAGAATCCCGATTTTTAGATTGAGTGTTACCTCCTACTGGAAGATAAAGCACAAAGAAAGAGACTCATGAAGTATATAGAAGCTTTAAAACAGATAGAAGTTTTGGAGAATTTAGAATAAAGCTGTTTAAAGTCACAATTTGTCACTTCACGAAAAACAGAAGAATGGAGGAGAATTATGGAAGAAAAGAGAGCATTAATGACTTTGGATAATATACGTAGTCGGGTTTATGCCATCAGGGGGCAACAAGTTATGCTGGATTATGATTTGGCTGAGATTTATGGGTATGAAGTTAAAGCGTTAAATCAGCAGGTTAAACGTAATCTTAGTAGATTTCCGGAGGATTTTATGTTTCAGTTATCAAGAGAAGAGATACAATCCGTGAAGTCACAATTTGTGACTTCACGAGATAATAATTTTTTCGAAGGACAAGGGGGCGGTCGAAGAAAATTGCCATATGCTTTCACCGAACAAGGAATCTACATGCTGGCTTGCTTACATGCGGCTTTTCCTGCCCGGACGAAACGGGTAACTTTATATTGCAGTTTTCCGCTCATTGGGGTATACTAGAATCATACTTCTTAACAGCAAAGGAGGGGCCACTATGAAACTGGTAATCACTATGAGCAGAAGATACGGTACCGGAGCAAGCCTCATCGCCAAAGAGCTTTCCGAGAAGCTGGATCTGCCTGTTTATGATAAGGCTTATATTGAACATGAAATGGAAGGACAAACTTTCGCAGACGAGGCGGAGGTTATCAAGGAACTGGCTGAACAGCCCTGCATTATCTTAGGACGCTGTGCTTCCGAAATCCTGAAAGACCGCGCCAACGTATTCAACATCTACGTCAGTGCCGCCAAGGAGGACCGGATTCAGCGTATCATTAAGAAAGAATCCCTCCCCTACGAGGAAGCTAAGACTATGCTGGAAAAGAACGACAGAGCCCGTTCCGACTACTACTACGAACACACCGGCAAAGTATGGGGCGATGTCAACAACTACAACATGATCCTCGACACTACGACCTTAGGCATCGAAAACTGCGCAGGAATTGTGATGAAGTATTTCGAGCGTATGGAGTACGTTTAAATCAAGCGGATATTCGCAATCCGCTTCGCTACTTGCTCATAACCGCTATCGCGGTTATGAGGTTAAATTATGAGGCAGCGGTCGCTTGGGAAGTGATTGCTGCCTTTCATTGATTTTTACTGTATACGGACATAGCCGCTTTCCTCTATAATTGTCTGCCCTTCCTCTGATAGAATCCAGTCAATAAGGATAGGAATATTTTCGTTTGTATTATCTGCACGGTAGATAGCGTAAAATTCTGATATGATCGGATAACTGCCATTTCGAATATTTTCAGCGCTGGGATATATACCATTTAATGATAACATCTTTACCTCTTCGTTTCCGACAATACCATCCATATAATATCGGAATGAAAATCCAATTGATGCACCGGTAATCGCAAAGGGCGATTTCAGCGCAATTTCACGATCCCCCATAAAAGCATCCATAGCACTCTGACTGCCGCTGCCGGATAGTCTTGTTACCGGGTTGATCACTCGATTGACACCACCGACTTCTGACCAATTGGTATAATCTCTTGCATAAATACCGCGAATCTGCTCGGTAGAAAGATTATTTACGGGATTCTTTTCATTCACAAAAAATACAAACGCTTCAAGTCCGATCGGAATATAAATCAAATCCACGCCTTTTTCCCTGGCATATTGCTCCTGTTGGGTGGATGGTGCAGCACAAAACAGGATATCTGTTGTACCATCTACAATCGCCTGATAACCTCGTACTGTGTTGTTATACTGCATCTTGCTGTCTTCGGCAAAATTTTCACCATAAAAATTATCATCCGAAAATGCACCACCTTCATATGTGACAGAACCCATAGGGTAAACTGCATCGACAAAAGCTGCATACACAGGCAGAAGTGCTGCGGCTCCGTCCAAAACCGGAAGATTCTCCGTAAGTTTCAGAGACGCATCAATATGTACCAGGTCAGATTCTGCATCATGGGGCAGATAAGCACCCACATCAATCATTTTTGCCTGTGTTGCATTGCTGAAGTTATTTGACAGACGCTGTGTCAGCAACAAGTACATGCTGATATTAAACGCTGCAAACGCTGCAACAACGAGCAAGATAAGTAAAATTTGTTTTAACGGACGAGGTTGTTTGTTCATGCTTTACCACAGCTCCTTTGCAATAAAATATATGATGGAGCAATGCTGATAAGCATAAACAGCATAAATCAAGTGGGCAATCGTAAGCAAAAGGCACACGCCGATAATTGCCAGAATAAGTTTTGTAAATGTGCGTACTGTCATAAATCCTTCCTCACATATATGCAGCGGCCATGAAAAGCAGGACAATAAGAGAAACCACCACCATAATGAAAACTCCTGCAATAACAGAAGATACAATTAACAGAAGTTTACGCTTTTTTATTTCTTCTGTGCTATAGCTGTTTGGCATTGCTTTGTTCTTTCTTTTTGCAGAAATGTAACGACATAAGCTAATGATAAAAAATAGTAATGCAATAATGGGAAGGCCATAGAAAATGTATTGAATATAGTAAAGCATGTTGTTGTTCTCCTTGATATATCATAATGTCAAGATAAAAAAAATCCCACCATTCAACTTATCATAATTGAGTGGTGGGATTAACGCAAACCTTATTTAGCTTCCTTCTTAGCCTTAGGAATCAGGAAGAAGCTGCAAATCATTGCGACAAGGTACAGCACCAGTGTTACATACAGCACCGTCTGATAACCCACAGGGTTGATCATATTGCCGTGACCGTCATCTGTAAAGGTTCCGAAGTGATTTACGATCCAGGTAGCCATCTGGTTACCGGTCAGTCCTGCAATAGCCCATGCGGACAATGTCAGGCCATGAATAGCACTGATGTTGCCCATTCCGTAGTGGTCGGAAAGCAGGGTAGGTACGTTGGAGAAACCACCGCCGTAGCCTGCGTTTACAACGAAGATCAGACACAGTACAAGAATGGTCAGGAACATGTTGCCGTTACCGTTCTGAATACCGCCTGTTACAATAACCAGACCGGTGAAGACGATGGACAGGATGAAGATCAGTTTATAAATAGTATTTCTGTCCTTCATGGTGTCAGCCCATGCAGAGAAGCCCAGACGGCCGCCTGCATTAAAGATGGCGGATACAGTGGAAATAATACCGGCTGCACCTGCAAGACCGATACATTTTACGATCATCTTTTCCTGAGAAATCAGTGCAAGACCACAGGTGATGTTAAGGTAGAACATCAGCCAGATACCGATATATGTAGCAATTGGTTTGGACTTGATAACAGCAAGAGTGCTCTGTCCTTTTTCCTTCTTCTGAGGCTCATGCCAGCCGGCAGGTTTTGCCAGGAGCAGGTGTCCCACGAACATCATAATGAAGTAAACAACAGCCAGGATCCAGAACATCTTGTAGATACCGCCTTCGCCCAGATTCTCAAGCAGAGACTGCATGATAGGGCTTGCGATAGCCTTTGCAGCGCCGAAGCCTGCAACAGCAAGACCGGTAGCCAGACCTTTTCTGTCCTGGAACCAGAGCATCAGAGTCTTAACCGGAGAAAGATAACCGGTACC
>JAFTVH010000134.1 GCA_017465845.1 Lachnospiraceae bacterium
CGAACACCTGGAAGACTACCCTCATCATCATATCGAACAAGCCTACCTCAGCGTGAATCCGGTAGTTCGTGTCAGAAAAGAAGACGATGAATATTATTTAACTTATAAAGGTCAGGGAATGATGGCCAGAGAAGAAAGCAATCTCCCCCTAAACCGTGAATCCTACTATCATCTGCGGGAAAAAGCCGATGGCAACATCATATCCAAAACCAGATATTTGATTCCTCTTCCGCACCCCGGTTTCAAAGAAGGATGGCCCACTCCGCCCGATGATTACACTCTCACTATTGAACTGGATGTATTCGATCCTCCGTTTGATCCCTTGATCATGGCTGAAGTAGAGTTCGGAAGCAAAGAAGCCGCTGAGGCTTTCCTGCCACCGGAGTGGTTCGACAGAGAAGTTACTTATTGCAAAGAGTACCATAATTCCTACATGGCCTTAAACTCCCATCTACAGTAACTTTCATTGGTACTTTATTTAAGAATTGCATATGAAAAAGACAGCCCAACGGTCGATTGGCATCTTATCAGATTCCATCTTCCATGGGCTGTCTTTTTCTTAAAATCGAGCATATATTCTGCCGAATCTTTCTTATACGTTCAACTTCCAGATATCCTCATTATACTGTTCAATGGTACGGTCAGAAGAGAAGAAGCCTGCCTTTGCAATATTGGTAAGGCTCATCTTCTTCCAGTTCTCACGATCCTCGAAATCGGCAAACATCTTATCTTTCACAGTAATATAATCTTCCATATCAAGGAGCGTCATAAACCAGTCCTTGTTCACCAATTCGTTATGCAGTCTGTGCAGATTCTCCGAATGACCGGCAGCCAGTGCCTGTTCCCCAATAATGAAATCCACTGCTTCCTTAATAACAGGACTCTTAGCATAATATTCTGCAGATACATAGTCTCCTTTGGCATAATGATCGATAACAACATCTTTCTTTTGACCAAAGATGTAAATATTATCATCGCCAACCAGTTCATGGATCTCCACATTGGCACCGTCAGAGGTTCCCAGCGTCACTGCACCATTCAACATGAATTTCATGTTACCGGTTCCGCTGGCTTCCTTACTTGCCAGGGATATCTGTTCAGATATATCACAGGCGGGAATCAGCTTCTCTGCGTAAGTGACATTGTAATTTTCCACCATCAATACTTTCATAAAAGGAGATACATCCGGGTCATTGTTGACGATTTCCTGCAATACCAACAGCAGGTGGATGATGTCCTGTGCAATCACATAAGCAGGCGCCGCTTTGGCTCCAAAGATAAATGCAATCGGTCTTGCAGGCTTCCTGCCGCTCTTAATCTCCAGATATTTGTGGATGATATACAGTGCATTCATCTGTTGACGCTTATACTCATGCATTCTTTTGATCTGAATATCAAAAATAGCGTGTGGATCCAGTTCAATACCCTCATGCTCTGCAATATAAGCAACCAGTTCCTTCTTCTTTTTCCATTTAATCGCAGAAATGGCATCCAGAACTGCCTTATCTTCCCGATAAGCAAGCAGCTTCTCCAGTTCAGCAGCATCTTTCTTAAAACCGTCTCCGATGGTATTGCTCAACAGTTCTGTCAATTCCCTGTTGCAGGAAAGCAGCCATCTACGGAAAGTGATTCCATTTGTCTTGTTATTAAATTTGTAAGGATAAATCTTATAAAAATGATGAAGTTCTGTCTCTTTCAAAATATCAGTGTGGATAGCAGCCACGCCATTGACGGAAAAACCATAATGGATATCGATGTGAGCCATGTGCACTCTCTTTTCCTCATCGATAATCTGCACCTTAGGATCCGGATACATCTTGCGGATACGTACATCCAGAGCTTTGATGATCGGAATCAGCTGAGGCACAGCAGCCTCAAGGTACTTTAAGGGCCACTTCTCCAATGCTTCCGAAAGGATGGTGTGGTTCGTATAAGCACAGGTATTGCTTACCACATCGATTGCCTCTGCCATGGAAAATCCTTCCTGCTCTGTCAAAATTCGGATCAGCTCCGGAATTACCATGGTAGGATGGGTATCGTTAATCTGTATCACTGCATGCTCCGGCAGCTTGTGCAGGTCATAGCCTTTCTGCTTCATCTCAGCCAGAATCAACTGGGCGGCATTGCTGACCATGAAATACTGCTGATAAATGCGCAGCATATTACCTGCTTCATCGGAATCATCCGGATAAAGAAACAATGTCAGATTCTTTTCAATTGCTTCCTTATCAAAAGAAATTCCATCCTTTACCAGCGATTCATCTACTGTTTCCAGATCAAACAGGTGCAGCTTATTTACGCCGTTCTCGTATCCTACCACATCGATATCGTACATGCGGCTTGTCACTTTCCGTTCACCGAAAGCAACCTCATAAGTCACATCTGTCTTCGTCAGCCAGGACTGCTTTTCTATCCAGTCATTCTTCTCGGCTTTCTGTAATTTATCATCAAATACCTGCTTAAAAAGTCCAAAATGATAATTCAGACCGACACCATCTCCCGGCAGGCCCAGCGTAGCGATGGAATCCAGGAAACAGGCTGCCAGTCTTCCCAGACCGCCATTTCCCAGTGAAGGTTCCGGTTCTGCCTCTTCCACGGCGCTTAAAGCTTTTCCTTTTGATGCCAGAAGCTTCTGCACCTCGTCATATACACCAAGGTTAAGAAGGTTGTTGCTCAAAAGCTTACCAATCAGGAATTCTGCAGAAATGTAATACACTTTCTTTTCTCCTGTAATCGCTTTCTTATCGGCCATCATTTCCTTACAGACATTCAGCAGTACATAATACAATTCCTTGTCGCTGCAATCTTCAATCTGTTTTTGATAAAGCTGATTAGCCCAACCAGTGATTTTTGCTTCTACGTTCATGTCTTCCTCCAGTTCCGACCTTTTCGATCTTTAAAATTTTTTCTCTCCTCAAATTTCCTGTTAATTTATACCGTTACCGTTCACACCGCGCCATTCGCAAAGACGCGCCTGCGGCGCTTTTCGTGCCAGTGGCTGACGTGTGCACTGTAACTTTATATCAATGCCCCGGAAACAACACTTTATACTTCCGTGCAAATGATATCTCTCTCAGTTTTTAGCAAATAATATCTTCATATTTCAATCTGACTAGAGTATGCGGCATAAGAACTTCCCGTCCTTCTCCGCCACGTATCAAATACTGTAATTCTTCCACAGCCTTGGCAGCAATCGCATAAAAGTCCTGCCTGACAGTATTCATCTGCTTTCCGGCATATCCCATCAGCGTAATGCCGTCAAATCCGCAGACCGGGCGGAAAATGTCCATTTCTGTCAACGCCCTCATAGCACCGATTGCCATCAAATCTGATGCACAAACGATAACATCCCTGTCACGGCCATATTCAAATGTCAGTTTCCTTGACTGAAGCTCACTGAAATTACCGCATTTGACCATAAGCTGCAGATTCAGTTCTTTGGCCAGCTCCTCCATTCCCTGTGCCCGCAGTTCTGCCACATATCCGTTCTTCTTTCCTGACAAGTAAAGAATCCTATGTCCATTATTATCCAGAATCGTCTTACGTGCCACTTCCATTTGGGCCTGTTTTTGATCTACCCATACACAGGAGGTGCTCTCATTTATTAGAGGCGCATCTACCATGACCGTCTTGAAAATCTGGTTTTCTATAAGGGCATTCAATGCTCTGCACTCTCTATTGATTCCGCAGATGATCAGTCCGGTAATATTCTGGGACTTCAGATATACCGTTAACTCTTCCAGGCTCATTTCTTCAATCATGGAAAAGAAAATAGTGATGATATCCAGCTTTCTTTCTTTTGCCTCGTGGACAGCGCCTGCAATATACTGCATACTGATTTCATCAATGGCCTGTGTTCTGTTATTGAGATGGATTAATAGCGCTGCCCTTCCCGCCTGCTTAGAGGACAATGCAGCTGCTACCGTGTTGGGTACAAACTGCAGCTGTTCTACAGCTGTGGCTACTTTTATTCTGGTCTCTTCACTAATGTTTGGATAATGGTTCAGTACCTTGGATACTGTGGAAACTGCTACACCTGCATGCTTTGCTACATCTTTAATTGATACCATCTCTTTTCCCCTCCTGAGATTCCCCTATGTTTATAAATTGTTTTATATAAATCAGGACCACCCATAAGCCCATAAAGAAATTAGGAAAACGTTTTCTTCGGAAATCGTTTTCCTAATGATATACTAAGTTTCTATTTTTGTCAACTTTTTTCTTCTGAGAATTAATTTCGCTGTTACGTAGATGCACACAAAATGCGCTAAAAGCGCATTTTGGCGCACGCAAGTCTTGCAAAATCGCACTGAAGTGCGATTTTGACTGCGCGGTGCCGGCTGTCTGAATTGTTATACTCTTCGGCCCAGTTCAGCCGGAAAATCATTACATCTTACTCCGCCACCACAGCCCCCGTATACAGCTGATAATATTTCCCTTTCTGCTCAATCAGGTCATCATGGGTACCTCTCTCAATGATCCTTCCCTGTTCTAGAACCATGATGCAATCACTGTTGCGTACCGTAGAAAGTCGGTGTGCAATGACAAACGTAGTACGGCCTTTCATCAGCTTATCCATACCATCCTGAACAATTCTTTCCGTACGGGTATCGATAGAGGAAGTTGCCTCGTCCAGAATCAATACCGGCGGGTCTGCAACCGCAGCTCTTGCAATGGCAAGCAGCTGGCGCTGTCCCTGGCTTAAATTACTGCCGTCCCCGGTCAGCACCGTCTGATATCCCTGGGGCAGACGATTGATAAAGCTGTCTGCATTGGCAAGCTTTGCAGCTGCGTAGACTTCTTCATCCGTTGCATCCAGCTTACCATAACGGATATTCTCCATAACAGTTCCGGTAAACAGATGCGTATCCTGCAATACAATGCCCAGCGATCTTCTCAGATCAGCCTTTTTGATCTTATTGATGTTGATACCGTCATAACGAATTTTACCATCCTGGATATCATAGAAACGATTGATCAGGTTGGTAATGGTAGTTTTTCCGGCACCGGTAGAACCTACAAAAGCAATCTTCTGTCCCGGAGTTGCATATAATTTTACATCATGCAGCACGATTTTCTCGGGAATATATCCAAAGTCCACACCATCAAATACAACATCTCCGGTCAGCTCCTGATAAGTAACATTCCCCTCTGCTTTATGAGGATGCTTCCATGCCCAGGTACCTGTTCTGTAAGGTACCTCCACCAGTTTATCGCCCTCTTTTTTGGCACAGACAAGCGTTACATATCCCTCATCCACCTCAGGCTTTTCATCAAGCAGCTTAAAGATTCGCTCTGCACCTGCCAGAGCCATGATGATACTGTTAAACTGCATGGATATCTGGTTGATAGGCATATTAAAGCTCTTGTTAAAAGTCAGGAAGCTTGCCAGCTTACCGACTGTCAGCCCGGTCCAGCCGTTCAGGGCAAGGATACCGCCCACCATTGCGCAAAGCACGTAGCTCATATTACCCAGCTGAGCATTGATAGGTCCCATGACATTGGCATAACGGTTAGCTCTGTTGGCATTTTCAAAGAGCTCATTATTTCTCTTTTTAAACTCTTCAATGGCTGCTTCCTCGTGGCAAAATACTTTTACCACTTTCTGTCCGTTCATCATTTCTTCGATGTAACCGTTAACATTACCCAGTGCTCTCTGCTGCCCTACAAAATTGCTTCCGGAGAGTCCTGCCACCTTCTTGGTTGCAACCAGCATGACAGCTACCATGACCAACGTCACTACTGTAAGGGGAACGCTCAGCATGATCATACTGATCAGCACACTGACTATGGTGATCGCACTGTTGATCAGCTGCGGAATAGACTGGCTGATCATCTGTCTTAAGGTATCGGTATCATTGGTGTAGATGGACATGATGTCTCCATGGGGATGTCTGTCAAAATAACTGATCGGAAGGCTCTCCATATGCACGAACAGGGCATCTCTGAAGTTGCGCAGCATCCCCTGTGTAATTACAACCATGATCCTTGACTGTGTATAAGCAGCTGCCACACCGACTGCATAAAAGCATGCTACTCTAGCAATTGCACGCAGTAAACCTGAAAAATCGGGATTCTGCTGTCCTATCAACGGAGTGATATAATCATCGATCAGGGTCTGCATGAACAAAGTACCCTGAACGCTGGCAAGTACGGAGACCACGATACAGATAAGTACTATGATTGCCTGTAATGTATAATCTTTTAAAACAAATTTCATAAGTCTTATGAAAAGGCCTCCCGGATTTTCCAGCTTGGGTTTCGGTCCTTTCATAGGTGGTTGACCTGGTGCCATTTTACATCTCTCCTTTCTCATCAAAATCTCCGCCGCCGGCAGTCTGCTGCTCGTATATGTCTTTATAGATTTCGTTTTCAGCAAGCAATTTTTCCGGCGTATCAAATGCATTCACCTTACCGTCTTCCATGACGATAACTCTGTCTGCGTGCTCAATACTGGAGATACGCTGGGCAATGATAATCTTGGTAGTACCGGGGATTTCCTCGGCAAATGCTTTACGAATCTTAGCATCTGTAGCGGTATCCACCGCACTGGTACTGTCATCCAGGATGAGGATCTTGGGCTTTTTCAAGAGTGCCCTTGCAATACAAAGTCTCTGCTTCTGTCCGCCGGACACGTTAGCACCACCCTGCTCAATGTAAGTATGATAGCCCTCCGGCATTTTCTCGATAAATTCATCTGCACAGGCCAGCCTGCATGCCCGAATACATTCTTCCTCGCTGGCATTCTCATCTCCCCATCTTAAGTTCTCAAGAATGGTTCCGGAGAACAATACATTTTTCTGCAATACAACGGAAACTTCATTACGAAGCGTCTCGATATCATAATCTCTGACATCTCTGCCGCCTACTGTCACACTGCCTTCTGACACATCATAAAGCCGGCTGATCAGATTGACAAGACTGGTCTTGGCACTTCCGGTTCCGCCCAGGATGCCGATGGTTTCCCCTGACTTAATTTCCAGATTAATATCAGAAAGAACCGGCTCCTTACTTTCTTTATTATAACGGAAAGAAACATGGTCGAAACGGATGCTTCCGTCTTCTACCCGGCACAGCGGACTCTCTGGGTTAGCAAGATCGCTCTTTTCATTGAGTACCTCGCAGATACGCTCTGCGCTGGCCATACTCATAGTTACCATTACGAAAATCATGGACAGCATCATCAGACTCATCAAAATATTCATACAATAAGTCAGGAGACTCATCAAATCGCCCGTGGACATATCACTCACCACGATCATCTTGGCGCCGATATAGCTGATCAACAGAATGCAGCTGTAAACGGTAAGCTGCATCAGCGGACTATTCAGCGCCAGAACATTCTCAGCCTTGGTAAAAAGCT
This sequence comes from Lachnospiraceae bacterium, assembly GCA_017465845.1. Classification (GTDB taxonomy): domain Bacteria; phylum Bacillota; class Clostridia; order Lachnospirales; family Lachnospiraceae; genus Acetatifactor. Next base: position 7,364 of record JAFTVH010000134.1, read on the forward strand.
TTCTCAGCATATCACTGGCTGATTTAAACTTCTCAACTTCATACTCTTCTCTTACGTAAGCCTTCACCACACGGATTGCAGATACATTTTCCTGTACACTTGCATTCAGCGCATCGTATTTCTTAAAGATACTGTTAAATGTCTTCATTGTCCTGGAAGAAATCAGGAAGAGGCAGACTCCCAGCACCAGAACGGCTACAAGGTAGATACTTGCCACCTTAGGACTAATGAAAAAGGCCATGCACATAGCGCAAATCAAGGTAAACGGTGCCCTGACACACATTCTCAGAATCATCTGATATGCATTCTGCAGATTGGTCACATCTGTGGTCAGACGCGTTACCAGACCTGCGGTACTGAACTTATCAATGTTGGAAAAAGAGAAGTTCTGAATATTGATAAACATTGCCTCTCTTAAATTTCTGGCAAAACCGGTGGAAGCCTTTGCGCCGAAATATCCTCCCGCAAAGCCTGCCGATAAGGATACGATGGCTGCCAGCACCATACATCCTCCCATTATGTAGATATGGGACATATTTCCTGCTTCAATACCATCGTCAACAATCGATGCCATCATCAGCGGGATGATCATCTCCATGATTACTTCCAGCATCATACAACATGGGGTAATAATGCTGGGAAACTTAAATTCTTTAATCTGCGCTCCAAGCGTCTTAAGCATAATCAATTCTCCCTTCTGCTATTTTGCAATTCTTCTTCCGGATTACGGTGAATGCGGCGCAAAGTCTCCATAAAAGCGTTCTCCGTCAGATTCAGCTTCTTCAAGCGGGCATCCTGTGAAACGGCGGTCCTTACGATCAGGCCTTTACGCTCCATCACCTGCAGCGTATTAGATATTATACACTCGAACTCTGTTTTGTCAATACGGCTTCCTGTGTATTTTCTGTGAAAAAAGTAACGCTGAAAAAAGTAACAGCAGCGTTTGCGGCCGCTGCTGTTTCGATAATGCATTTATTCTCTTTTTATTTCCATGACATCCTACTTTGCAGCCGGATACTCATTGCATAACAGGCGATAAGGAGCTTCGTCCTCTTCAATCTCCGGGAATCTTCCCACAGGAGGATTGAATCTGTTGTCCGTATTGTCATCGTTACACTGGCTTACTTCGCCAAGCAATACAGGACCGGTTCCCTCTTCTACAGAAAAATCATGATACAAGAACTGCTGTACATGAATACTCTCACCGGGAGTCAGACGGATCCGGGTTCCTGCCGGTACTGTATAAGTACGGCCATCAGTATGTACAGTTACAGGAGATTCATAATCAATCTCTTCATCCGGCAGAGAATTATATACTTTAATCAGCACATTTCCGCCGCCGCGGTTGATGATATCTTCTGTCTTATACCAATGGAAGTGATTAGGAGCATACTGGCCCTCTTTCAGATAAAGCAGCTTCTCGGCATATACCTTGGGATATTTATCTGCCATAGCACGGTTGCCGTTACGAATGGTGATCAGTGAGAAACCGACTTTATCAAAATTCCCCATACCGTAATCGGTGATATCCCAGCCCAGCATACAATCACGCACTTCATCGTACTCATGACCGATTTCCTGCCACTGCTCGGGGGTAAAGTGGCAGAAAGGAGGCAGATAGCAATGATATTTTTCACACATAGCCTCCAGTTCTTTCAATGCTTTGTTAATTTCTGAACGTTTCATACGTTTTCCTTCCTTTCAATATCGTTGGATTTTGCACAGCATATCTTACGTCTTTGACGTTATTATAAATCCCAGACGCTGCACATACCACTCTTGACATGATATTTTTAGTGTGTTATTGTGACATCAGGAGGAAACGCTATGGCACCTGAACTTTATGATGCAAAAGAATACGTGGAAGCCCAGTCCGGCTGCCTATGCCATTATGTGCGCAGTGATACAGAATTTTTTCAGCTGCACTACCACAACTATTATGAATTGTTTCTGGTCGTCAAAGGGGATGTCCGTCATGTAGTCAACGGCAAAGAACAGTTGCTTTCAGAAGGTCAGCTTTTGTTTATTCGTGACTTTGATGCCCACGAATATGTGCGTCGGAATGGGGAGTATTTTGAATTCATCAATTTTGCTTTTTCCAAAGAGACGCTACATGCCATGATTGATTTTCTGGGAAAGGGATTTCCTTTTGAACCGCTTCTGACTGCAGAATATCCCCCTGTGGTAAGCCTGCCCCCCGATGAAAAGGAGCAGCTGGCTTATTCCCTGATTGAGCTGTATCAGGATATCGACAAGGATATGATCAAACTGAAAGGGCGCACACTGCTTGTTCATGTTTTTACAAAATTCTTTCATAATTATAAGGAACAGAACAGAGAGATTCCCTCCTGGCTTGCTGTCACTTATGAGAAAATGAAGAGTCCTCAGAATTTTACTGCCGGCGCAAAGCAGATGTACAAGCTTTCCGGGAAAAGCCGGGAACATCTTACACGCTGCATGAAACAATATTATCATACCACGCCTACCATGTACGTATCTGAGCTGCGTCTTTCACATGCAGCCAATCTGCTTCTTGTCAGCAACCTGAATGTCACCGACATCTGTTACGAATGCGGATTTGAGAATCTCTCCTGGTTTTACAAGGTGTTTTCCGCAAAATATGGGGTGACACCCACGGAATACCGCAGGAGATATAAGGACAGGTAATCGCGACCTGCCCTTTTTGTTTAAGCCATCTCGTTTTCTCCGGTAAAATAGATGCCTGCTGCCTTTCGTGTTTTCTCCAGCGTCTCAATCACATCAAGCATCACATCAAGGCGGCGATAACACTCCTCATAATCTTTTTCCCGTATAATCCTTGCAATCCCCTGTACTTCGTAGTACATGCGTGTCTCTTCAGAGTGGTAATTCATCGTCTCCTCGTCATCACAGGTAACCACCTTAACTTCTGTCAGACCGTTGCTTCCGTCCTTCACATAAATGTAGCCCTTTTCCCCTTCTATCTGTACGAAATTGATGCCCCAGGTATCTTTTGCCCCCACATTGCTGCTGACAAACCCGTCATACTGAAGTACAAGCACACCGGAAGTATCTACCTGCCCGGGATACATATTAGGATAATATGCGGTGGACTGAGGCTTTCCGAACATGGCTACATTAAAATAAAGATTGTAAAAACCAATATCCTGCAGACAGCCACCGGCAAAATCCCTGCTGAACACATTGGTGATCTTTCCTTCCAGCAGTGTATCATAACGGCTGGAATACTGGCTGTAATTGCTCATGACCAGCTTGAGAGAACCTATTCTCGGCAAAGCCTGCTTTACTGCCTTAAAATTGGGCAGGAAAGAAGGCGGTACCGCATCAAACAGGAATAATCCCTTATCTTTCGCCAGAGCTACCAGCTCTTTTGCCTTTTTAAAGGTGGTGGTGAACGGCTTCTCGCAAATTACATTCTTACCGTGCTCTAACGCCATTTTGGTCTGCTCATAGTGAAGGCTGTTGGGCGACGCTACATAGATACAATCCACCTGCTCATCCTTCATAAGTGCTTCCAGCTGAGTATAAATCTTCGAAACACCATACCCGGCTGCAAGTGTCTCCCCTTTCTCTTTGCTTCTGGAATATACCGCTTCACAGCTGACTCCGTCAGTCTTGCTTACTCCGTCTAAAAACTTGCACACAATTTCTCCCGAACCGATTGTTCCTATTTTCATGATTGTTCTCCTCACTGCAAATGCTTCCGTCAGCTCAGGCAGAAATACTCACATGCAAACATGCACCTTTGCCGCAGCTGATGCGCATACTGTAAACTTATTTTAACGTCTGATACCATATAGTGCAAGGACTTATTTCACATTTTGACTATATGTGATATAATAAGGTTACATTCATGTGAAATTTTTAGTACAGGTTAGGTTAATGGGGATGAGAGAAGAATTTATTTCATTTCCGACACCAGAGGAGAATCTGCCCTTTATTATTGAATTGGCCGGAATCTCATATTGTGACGGAAGTTATAAGATACACCGTGCCGATTCTAAATGTATGGTTACGGAATATATCATTGCCGGTGAGGGCACTGTGATTTTAGATGGGAAAAAGTATACTGCCAGGGAAGGGGATATCTATCTGCTTCCTCCAGGGCACAACCATCTGTATTATTCTGATGCCAAGAATCCATGGATCAAAATATGGTTCAATGCCAGGGGGCCTCTAATTGATGAGCTTTTAAATATTTATAATACCAAGCGCATCCCTGTGTTTTCACAATCAGGCGGACAAGAGTATATTACCGCAATCCATGAGATCGGTAAAGATAACTCTAATTGTGTAAACGAAAAGCATGATAAATCTGCTATCGTCTTTCATCAGCTGCTTCAATATCTGCATGGGATTTTTTATGCCAGAAAAGAGCAATATTCTGAAGAAACTAAGATTCTGAAAGAGTACATTGCCAATCATATCACCGAAGATATTTCCCTGAAGGATTTGAGCCCTCTTGTGTATCTCAGTGAATCCCAGATTATACGTGTCTTCAAGCAGGATATGGGGAAGACACCTTACGAATATATCCTGGAGTTGAAAATTGGTCAGGCCAAACTGCTTCTACGAAGCACACGGCTTATGATAAAGGAAATTGCATTCCGGCTGGGCTTCTGCGATGAACATTATTTTTCTTATTTGTTCAAACAAAAGACCGGTCAGACACCTTCAGCCTATCGAAAAAGCAGTTCTGCAGGCTGACCGCGCCGATCAAAGCCAAAACGGGACTGCTGCAGATAGTCTTTATTTTGCAGCAGTCACGCTTTTATGTAGAAAGATTAGCCTCTGGTCTTACCACCGCCAACTGTAACAACGATACCATGAACAAAACTTGCACGATCACTAGCCAGGAAAGCAGCTGTGTTAGCAACTTCAGATAACTTACCATCGCGTCCTAAAGGAATAGAACTTGTCTTAGTATAGCCTTCACGCAGCTGTTCTACTGTGATACCGCGGGTGTAAGCCAAAGCAGTCTCATAAGAAAGGGTACGCAGACCGGTAGCTTCCAGGATACCGGGTGCAATACCTACGACACGGATACCCTTACGTCCCAGTTCTTTTGCCCAAGAGCGGGTCAAAGAATTAACTGCATTCTTGGTAGCAGCGTAAACGCTCTGTCCTTCGGAACCTTCCAGTCCACTCTCGGAAGACATGTTGATGATGACACCTTTGCCCTGCTTTAACATTTCACGTGCAGCTGCCTGAGCACAGAAGAATAGACCCTTCAGGTTTACATTCATAACCTTATCCCAGGTTGCCTCATCCAACTCGTACTGATTTGCTTCATCTACCAGCAGGCAGGGAATGTTAATACCTGCATTGTTGATAATAACATCAACAGAACCGAAACGTTCTTTCACCTGCGCGATCATGGAATCAACGCTTTCCTTTTTGGTAACATCTGTTACTACATAAAGGAACTGCTCCTCTGCAGCATCGAACTTGGGCGGATTGGGATTCATATCACAAACGGTAACATTTGCTTCGTCGTTCAAAAATTCTTTTGCAATCGCATATCCGATACCGGAAGCACCTCCGGTGATGATGACTGATTTGCCTTCCAGACCTAACCATGAACTATCCATTATAATTTTCCTCCTAAATATAATTTTTTCCTCTTGCAACCTTTCGTTGCGTGTGATACAACTATAGTAATTGAATCACTATTTGTCAATTTCAATAGATTAAGTAGAAGAAAAGTGCATTTATTGATTGTTTTACAGATTGCATTGCTCATTTTTTGATTGCGGAGGTGCCACAGATGCCATTTTACGAGAGAGAAGATAAAATCATTAATATCCTTTTACAGAAAGAAGTTATGACAGTAAATGAACTTGCCGACAAGCTCTATATCAGCAAGCCTACTTTAAGACGGGATCTGCTCAAGCTGGAGCAAAAAGGGATTATTGCCAGGACGCACGGAGCAGCTTCCCTGATCAAGAATCCTGCCGATACCAAAATTTCTTTTAATATGCGAGAGCAGGAGCAGAATAACGCCAAGACAATTATGGCTCAAAGAGCAGTTTCTTTTATCAAAGACGGGGATATCATTATGCTGGATGCTACTACCAGTGCCTATCATATCATTCCCTTTCTTGCCGATTTTCACAACATTATCGTCATCACCAGCAGCGCCAAGACTTCTCTTGCTCTGGGGCAGATGGGCATCCGCAATTTCTGTACCGGGGGGCTTATGATTCCCAAGTCCTTTTCCTACGTGGGCGGAGATGCCCAGGACATGGTCTCCCGCTACAATGCAGATGTTCTGTTCTTCTCCTGCCGCGGTTTATCTGAGGATGGTTATCTATCGGATAATTCTATCGAAGAGAATCTTCTGCGAACGACTATGATGCGTCATGCAAAGAAGAAGATTCTTCTCTGTGACAGCAGTAAGATCGGTAAGGTGAGCCTGCATAATCTGTGCCATATTTCGGAAGTAGATGAGATTATCTGCGAAACGAAAGTTCCCCAGACCATTTTGGACAGTAAAAGAAAGGACTGAAGATTCCACTTGGAATCTTCAATCCTTTTATCACCGCGTGTTACTCCAAAAGCGTGTTACTCCAAAATATTGGAAGTAATATAGTCAACGCCCCATGCAATATATTTTTCAGCATCTTCTGCAGTATCTACGGTCCAGCAGTTTACTTCTCGACCATTCTCATGAAGCGCCTGAATCAGTTCGGGTGACAGAGCCTTATGATGGATATCCAAATCCAACTTGGCAGCTACCAACTTCTCTACCAGCCCCTCCTCATTTTTGGAAATGAGGAACTGTGCTTTCTGCTCAGGAACAATTGCTCTTAAGTCGATCAGATTGTCCCAGGAGAAAGAAATGAAGATTACTTCATCCAGGTAATCCAACTCTTTGATCACTTCCACGATTCCTGCAATATCTTCCGGCTTCATTCTGTTCTTCAGTTCCAGAACAGCTTTCTTTTCATATTTTTTGCAGATACCGATATATTCTGCCAGCACAGGGATATAAAGGTCTGTTCTGTACTTTCCTTCCTGCTTATCATACAGACGGATGCTCTGCAACTCTGCCAGGGTAGTCTCTTCCACTACCTTATTCTCTGCAGATACACGACCGGTATTGTCATCGTGAATGATTGCGTATTTTCCGTCACTGGTTACATGGACATCGGTCTCGATGCCAAAATGGCTGCGGTTTCCGGCAGCTACGAAAGCAGCCAGGGTATTCTCCATCTCCAGACCGCTTACTCCTCTGTGTGCGATCATGCGCACGCCCTTCTTATCAACTGAAATGGTATTCATATAAATCCTCCTCGATTTTCTCCATTAAGACAAAAAACGTACCAAAACAAAAGGTTGCCCTTTTATCTTGATACGTCTCCTCGTCTCTGCATCTTAGTAATTATACCATTGCGGCTGTGCCGATGTCAATCATTATGTTTTGGTTATGCAATCACTTTCTGAAGCAGCCTGATGCCTTCTTCCAATGGTAATTCCTTCTTGAATACACTTGTAGGTTACGGCTACTTTTTAGTATTATAGATTTCTTTAATAATGTCCTCAATAGGAGTACTGCTAATTTTTATGTCTTCTATTCTTGCTTCATGGGAAAGGCCACTCATCACGTCATTAATAGATATTTCTTCCAGATCTATTACAAAAGATTTCTTTTTTCCGCTATCAGAAATCATTTGTATTCTTTTATCCGAAATAACAATTTCCTGAGATAATTCAACATCTATAAAGCGGCGCCTGCCATGAATATCCGCAACTTCATTCATTGCATATTTTCTCTATACACGTGTGTTGGGACCTTATATATCTCCTTAAAAAGGTGAACTACCCATTGTCTAAAGCCAATGGGCTTCCTGCTTCGTCGACCTCGCTTCTTCGTTCCACTCGGGTCCGAGCAGAACAGATGTCCACTGGACATCTTGCTCCCTACTATCTCCACAGGCGTTTATTCGGGCAGTTCCTGCCCTATTGCTTTCTTGTTTTACGCTATCTGACGTAATCCTTCTGCTAAGATATTCTTTGCTGCATTTACATCCCTGTCATGCATTGTCCCACATTTCGGACATACCCATTCTCTTACAGACAGGTTTTTCGTTTCTTTGTTCTGATATCCACATTCGGAGCATATCTGGCTGCTGGCATAAAATGTATCTATCCTGATATATTCCCTTTCATTCCATTTCGCCTTATATTCCAACTGCCTCGTCAGCTCATGCCAGGATACATCCGCTATTCCCTTCGCCAGATGATGATTTTTTATCATGTTCTTTATCTGCAGATTCTCTGAAACTATCACTTGGTTTTCGCTGATAATTTCGTTGGATATCTGATGCAGATTGTTTTTCCTGATATTCCTTATCTTCTCATGGCATACGGCTATCTGCTTTTTTGTTTTATAATAATTTTTGCTCCTCTTTTCTTTATGCGCCAGTTTTCTTTGCAACCTTGCAAGTTTCTTATCGTATCTGCTTAACGTCCTGGGATTCTCATATTTCCTGCCCTCCGAGGTTACACACAGATCCTTAATTCCAAGATCCAGTCCCATTTTCCCTTCTGCTTCCGCCATTGGTATGTGTTCCGTTTCCACTAAAACAGATACATAATATTTCCCACTTGGCTCCTGCGATACTGTTGCTGATTTTATCTGCCCGCAAAACTCCCTGTGCAGCTTCGCCTTTATCTGTTTTAATTTGGGTAACTTAATCTTTCCTGACGCAAAATCCACACCAATGTTTCCGTTCGTATAATTCGTTGTATAGGATCTGTGGTTATCATGTCGGCTCTTAAATTTCGGATATCCTGCGTGCTCTCTGAAAAAATTCTGATATGCGCAGTCCATGTTATATATGGCATTCGTGAGCGCAAATTTATCTACTTCCTTCAGCCATTCATATCTTGCTTTTAATTCCCTGTTACAGTAATTATTGCAGTCCGTTCTGCTCACGGACTTCTTTTCGTTTTCGTAAGTTTCTTTCCGGTAGAAAAGCGTTTGATTATATACAAAACGACAGCAGCCGAACGTTTTCGCCAGCAGTTCTTCCTGCGCTTTATTTGGATAAACGCGGTATTTATATGCTTTCAGCATTTTCTTCCATCACCTTCTTATCCTTGATTTTCTATGTATCTCTTCAGCATCTCTTCGGAAACATTGCCCACACTGCACGCAAAATATCCATCCGTCCAAAAGGTATGTTCTTTCCAGAAATGTTTCCGCAGATAGACCGGATGTCGCTCCCATATGTGATAAGTTGTATAACTCTTCATCAGATTTACGATCTTGCTCACAGACATTGTCGGTTCTGTTTCTATCATGTAATGTATATGATCCTTATCTGTCTCCATGTATTTAATGATCACGTGATGTTTTTGGCATATCTCATAAGAAAGTTGTTTTATATCATCCGATATCTGCTCTGATACAAGTAGCTTCTTTCTGTATTTACACACAAAAATAATATGATACTGTAATAAATATTTGTGTCTGTTTTTTGCTTTCCATGTCTTCATAACGATAGTATATCACAAAGATCCACTTTTGGTGACCTTAACCCACCGTCTAAAGCCAGTGGGATTGCGGTCGCCTTATTTCAAAGGAATCCCGCACCGGTAAATCCCACCACAACTGACTTCGGTTTCCGAACACAACACCGATTTGTTTTACATATTCTTTTCGATTTTTGACAGGTGACAAACCGTTCACCAGGATACTGCCACTTGTAGGTTTCAAAATTCCGGTGAGCATCTTAATCGTTGTAGACTTTCCCGCACCATTCGGTCCAATAAATCCTACGCTTGCACCTTGTTCTATATTCAGATTGATTCCATTTACGGCATGAACAATTTCCTTTTGCGGAATAACTATAATGTTTTGAGATACCGCTCCACATTTTTATAAATGATGCCATTACTCAAACTCAAATCCGGTCCCCGATAAATAACACACCGTTTTGTAATCGTGCCAAATTTTCGTTCAGTTTCTTCCAGGTACTTTTCATTTACCAAATGCTGTATTTGATGCTCCACAGCCTGATCACTGTGCTTAATTTCATAGCATTCACAAGTATTGCTCTTACTATCATATATTACCATATCAAATTCTGCAGCGGAAAACAGCAATCTAAAAACCTGTTTCTTTTTGCCCGCCGCCTTTACTGTTTCTAAGAGAACGATCTCCTCCATCATGCGTCCACGAACCTCTTCCAGAATGCGCTCGCACACCATATTTTTTTCCACTTCGCTAAGTTCAGAAAAAAACTCATCCTTTCGCAGCGAATATACCAATGCCTGCGCCTGGCAATAACGCATACCCGGTTGTGCAAAAAGAACTCCTTCTAAAGGCTCAGCATTTTCAATAGCGGTTTCTCCGGGATTCTCCACAATCAGGTCCAATGCTATCAGATATTCCTTGATCTCAGTCACATGAGTTCCGGTAATGCCAATGGATTGCTCCTCCTGATTTCTGATATCAAGAATATCCATAAGTCGCTTCGTTACAGCATTAGTGTCAATTCGATCCAATATATCGGATTTTCTTTCCGGATTAGTCTCCTTTCGCATCAGTTCTGCGGAAGAGCCCAAGTCTTGGGATTTAAATTTTCTTACCAGCGTCCGTATTACAAATCGATGTGTCATATCTTCGATAATCCGGTTAATTGCATTGGTCAACTCACCAGCCTCATAAAGTGATTGTAAATGCCGAAAATAATTGCCGTCCTTGCAGCAATTTAATGAATGTTGGATATTTTGACAAATGGCGGTATCAATATACCGACGGGTTGACTCATCATCCCTGAACGAGGCATCTTCTGCATTCACCTCAGCATTTTCAAAATCCAATTCTCCGGCACGCAAAGTTCCTCCATATCGAATGTACTCATCAATACTGTCAATCCCTAACAATCTGCTATGCTCCCTAAACGGAATGAATGTTGTATGGATTGTAATCGCACGATCATATAATTCCTGATGAAGAGTAAACCAGAATCCGAGTGAATCAGTTCCCGACAAAACAATTTTCATTCCCTGCGCGGCATAAATATCAGAAAAAAGTGCAGCAGAATCAATAAAATCTTCCATAAGTGTGACTTCATCAATAAAAATATATTCGTATCCTAATTCAAAAAGTCTGCTTAAATCTCTATTCATCGCAGCCATCGTGTCACTGCTTTTTGCTTTAATGTACGCAGCCCTGGCAAATTGACTCTCTGTCATCTCAAGCACAGCCTGACGAAGCATGGTAGTCTTTCCGGTTCGACGCAATCCATACACCAGACACACACGATCTGTTTCATCGCTATTCAGATAACACCAAAGTTGATGGAAGCAATCTCTTTTCTCCCAAGCCCGAACCCCCTTTGTCATTGCACGAAGAGCACGACCTGTTACCACATTTGTCTCAAATATGGCCTTCCCTATAGTTGGAGATACCGCGGGAATTTCTTGCTGCAGAATTCGTAGTTCCTCCTGAAGCTTACGACGACGTTCAACCTGTTCAAAAATTTGCTCTCTCTCTGCAACCTTTACATATTTACTTTTTGTCTTTCCATTTTCGGTCCACTGAAGATATGGCTGCTCTTTTCCACAGATTTTTTTATAAGTCACACTGCCTTGTGGAAGAGTAGAAATGATTTGTTGTAGTTTTTCTATTCTTTCAAGCCGATCGTTCATTATCACTTTACCTCTGTTTCATCTATTATGATCCCGCCCTTGCATATATAGTATAACCCATTATAACCAATTAGTCAATTGGTTATAATGGGTTATGAAAAAGCGCGTTTCATCTCAATCAAACAATATCTCCTCCACCGTCACAAACACAAACCCTTCCTCCAACAGTTCATCCACAATCTCCAGCGCCGCCGTCACCGATGATTCGTAATAATCATGCAGCAAAATTATATCGTTCTCCCGGGCCTTATCAATGACCTTACCGGCCACGCACACTGCATCATTACTGCACCAGTCCAGGGGATCGATGCTCCACAACACCGGTATCATATTCAATTCCTTTTCAAATGTCTTATCCCAGCTGCCATAAGGGGGCCTTACATAAACTACCTCTTCCCCTGTGATTTCTTCGATGACCTCATTCGTCTTTATGAGTTCCGCTTTGAATTGTTCCTTATTGGAGCTTCTGAGCTGAATGTGGCTGTACGTGTGATTGCCAATCACATGCCCCTCCTCGCTCATGCGCTTGATGATATCCGGATGAAGGGCAGCATGTTCACCTGTAACAAAAAACGTGGCCTTTACGCCACGTTCTTTTAGTCCGTCCAAAAGCTGTTCGGTATAATATGGGTGAGGACCATCATCAAAGGTAAGGCAAATGTTTTTGGTTTTGGCATCGCTCATTGCATCTTCCTGTGCTATGTCCTCCTGCAGCACTTTTGTTCCCATGCTTTCCCGGATTTCATTTTCCTGCTTTTGTTTATATCCACATACTGCCACCAGAAGAAAGCAGAACATCCCAATCCCCAAAACCTTTGCCAACATAACCTTATTCATATATTTCGCTCTCCACACAGATAACTTGCTTATCAATGCAGTGTCTCTGCTTTTATTATAATATATGCTGGCAAGCTGTCCCTTATACCTATCCTTACCTTCGACTGCAAGGCTCATTATCTTCCGTCTGCAGTAAACGGATATAATGATTGGCTTCCCGCAGCACATGATCTGCAAGTAAGGGCAAAATAATGGATGCAATCTTGCAATTCAGGATCCCTTCTGTTCCGGCAGCCTTGAAATCCCGGTATCTCAAGGTTTCTTCCAGAGCCTTCTGGGTCATGCCAAGTGCCCTGCTGTCCTGCCGTCTGGCTGTCTCCAGAAGTTCTTGATACTCTTCTGCAAACTTATCAGCTGTTTCAATCAATTCCACCTCTGTAGGATCTAACAGCCCTCTGATGAAGAGCGCATGCTCCATCATAATCCGGTTCCAGAAGTTTTCCGTCTTTCTCAAATTGCTGTAAGTGCAATTATTGTTATCCATCAGTTCCCTTACCGTTGCACGATACAGCTTCGCCTCTCTTTGAATGTGTTCAATGAGCAGCGGATAATTGACCGTAAACAGTGTTCCCTTTCCTACTTCATCGAGAATATCCTGTTTGAAATCAATCAGACCATCCAAGAGTCTCAGGGCCCTCTGATTGATCCTGTCAATTTCTCTTACAAGATTCCTGTTGCTTCGCTTCTGAAAATCCGGACGAAGCTCCTGTTCACGTCTGGTGATCCTGCTATCAATCTTCGCTCCGCTTAGCTGCTCAGTACGGTTTTCCGCCTGAAGGGTATATTGTGTTACTACCTCTCCTGAATCCAGAATCTGCTGTCCCACTCTGCCATCACTGATCACTACGATTTCACGAAGCAAATCCTCGAATTGTTTCATGAACCATCCGGCCTGTTCAATCCATTCGGTATCTGCACAGGGAAATCCTGCCTGCAGGAACAGGGAGTGTTCTTTCATGATCCTTGCAAAGAAAAGATGGGTTTCCAATGATAATGTTACATAATTTTCCATGAACCATCATACCTTTATATTATTCGTTCATTTTATTATATGATGATAATGTCAAAAAGGCTCACATCCTTTTATGACGTGAGCCCTTAGATTTCACAACCACCTTTGTGGCCTTACCACGCTTCCAGGTTCATGGCTTCAATAAAACTGTCCTGAAAGCTATCCTGTTCAGCAAGGTTAATCACTGTTGTCTTTTCAACTATATCATGAATCGCCTTTTCGGCTGCTTCTTCCTCACTGAATCCATACCTGAAAATACCTGCAAGGGCAGTGTTTCCTCCGGATTCCACTTTTTGAGAAAGCGCCTTTGGAATCAGTCCGATTGCCGCTGCATCCTCTGCCTGCAAAAAATAGCCGAATCCGCCTGCCAGCACCACTCTCTTAATCTGCGAAATATCAGAAAGCCCATATTTTTCAACAAGCGTTCCAATACCGGCAGCAATAGCACCTTTTGCAAGCTGAAGATTCCGAATGCTCTGCTGTGTCACCCTGACATTTCCGATCAGAACACCTTCCTCAAAATATTCATCAGCTAATAACCCGGTATCGTCTACCAGACCTTTGCGGAGCAACTCCGCGGTCAGATGTACTATGTCCGCCCCCCAAACGCCTGTCGTCACACCGCCTTCAAAGGCAGGTCCTGCTGCCGTGGAACAGGCAATGATTCGTTCCCGATTCCCAAGCGCCATCTCACCATTGGTTCCCAGATCAATGAACAGGGTAATCTCTTCCTGCTCAGCCATTTCACCGGCATAGATTCCGGCCAGGATGTCTCCGCCTACAAAGGTAGAAAGACCTCCAAAGACCGTCCCTTTTATATCTCCCAGTTCCATAGTGCGAGGTTCCAGGTGAGAAGCGTGAAAAGGTACACGGCCCAGTTCTGCAGGATCATCCCCCATCAAAAGATAGGTCATGGTAGTGTTGCCTGCAATCAATAATCTCAGTTCTGCCGCATCTGATCGCTCTCTCAAATATTTGAGCCCCTGCTCCAAAACTCTGCGGATTCCTGTTGTCATAACTTCCGCATCTGCCGGATTCTCAGCAGCTTGAATTCTGGAAAGCACATCTCTTCCATATTTCACCTGGGGATTGACCGTTACAAAGCGGCCCTCTTCTTTTCCATCCTTGTCAAACAACACCATGGCAATGGTAGTAGTTCCGATATCCACAGCCACCAATTTTCGGTTCTCCTTGAAAGCACACAGCTCCTGCCACACTTTAAGCAAACCGCCGTCCGCCACGATCGTCATGGCTTCCGTCTGCCCAAAACACCTGCCACACCCTGTACAGATGTGGCACCTGTTTCCTATAAGCCTGCCTTTTGATGCATCTGATGTCCTGTCTTCTCCTTTAACAAGCTTTTCCATTCTGTTCACCTCGATTACACAAACTGATTTTTCCCGCTATCATAATGATAGTCTATAGACTCCAGCTTGTCTGTAATCTCTTTCTCCTCAATATCCAGGTCTTCACACAAAGCGGAAAGACTGGAATAATAATCGCGCAGCTTCAGATTCACGAAACTGAGCAGCATCACCGGATCTTTCGGTATCATCTTACATCCTCCCTACATCTGACTTAACAAAGTTTCTTTTGCCTGCGCGATTGCCTTAGCCACGCTGCCCTCTTCAAAAGGCACAGCCAGGTTGGCATGGCGCAGTGTCTCTTTATAGCTCATACTGCCGCCGCAGCTGCACAACTTCTTGTAATCCTCCCAGGCAGCCTCGTGATTCTCCCGGTTCTTACCGGCAAATTCCATTGCTCCCATGGTAGTCAGCGTGTAATTGATATAGTAGAAAGGATAGAGGTAAATATGAAGCTTATGATACCAGTATCCGCCT
This sequence comes from Lachnospiraceae bacterium, assembly GCA_017465845.1. GTDB lineage: Bacteria > Bacillota > Clostridia > Lachnospirales > Lachnospiraceae > Acetatifactor. The sequence goes on from JAFTVH010000134.1 coordinate 22,718, forward strand.
CTCTCCATAAACTCATCGTTCTCATAAGTACGCCAAGGCATATATTTTTCTTCCAGCTTATGCCACTCATAAGTACGCTCCTTGGGTGTCAATTTCGGATGCGCATAACAGATATGCTGGAATTCATCCACCGCCACACCAAAAGGCACGAAAGTAATCGCATCCTGCAGATGGGCAAAGCGGAACTTGTCAGCCTGATCCCCGAAGAACCACTCTGCATAAGGGTAGGAGAACTGCTCCATGGACATGGAATGAATCTCCGCAATATCCGTAGATACCCCATAATAATCAGCTATGGGCTGATGGCGCATAGCCATATATCCTGCAAAAGCATGTCCCAGCTCATGGGTCAGCACCTGCATATCTCCGATTGTATGGTTAAAGCAGGAAAATACAAAAGAAGCTTTCAGAGAGGGCAGATAAGTCATATACCCTGTGGAAGCTTTTCCCGGCTTATTCTTTAAGTCCATCAGTTCATGATCGATCATGAAATCAATGAACTCCCCGGTCTCTGGGCTCATCTCATGATACATCTTCCTTGCCTGCTCTACCATGAAATCATCATCTCCCGCAGGCTCTGCATTGCCGTCAGGATATACACGCTCCTCATCATACACCATGATCTTATCCACACCAAGACGTTTTGCCTGTGCTTCATACAGCTTCTGACACAGCGGTACCAGCTCCCGGCGCACCTGTTCCCTGAAGGAAGCTACTTCTTCCATACCATAATCCGTCCTGCCCTGATTCATATAGCCTAACGGAATATAATTTTCAAAGCCAAGATTGCGGCCCATCTCATTACGAATCGCAATCAGCTCGTCCCAGATTTCCTCCAGTCTCTCTTCATGGGAATGATAAAAATCGGAATATGCCTGAAAAGCAGCCTTTCTCTTCGCTCTGTCCTCGTGCTCGAAATATTTCTGAATGCCATACAGATTCAGCGTCTGTCCATCGAATTCAATGGCCGCAGCAGCCATGATCTTCTGATATTCATCGGTCAGCTTTGCCTCCTTCTGCATCAGCGGAATATTGGCTTCACAGAAAGCCTTCTGCTGCAGCTCCATCTGCACGAACAGCTGCTTTCCGAATTCTGCTTCGAAATCAGCCCTGAACCTGCAGACCATAAATGCCTGATTCAAAGCGATCAGATAAGGCATCACCATGGGATACTGCTCATTCAGATACTCATTTTCCTTCTCATAATATTCATCGGTGGTATCTAATGTATGCCTGATATGCACAGTACTGAAGCTGGTTGTCAGCTCCTGTGAAATTTCATCCATCTACATCATACACGCTCTGGCCTGCTGATAATCTTCTGCTGCCTGCACTTTCGCAGTAAGCTCCTGTGCTTTATTTTTTAAAGCTTCAAAATCAGGGCGCTCATATTTTAATGTTGAAAATTTGAAATCGCTCATGTCTTTCTGTTCCTTTCTCGCTAATATCCTTTATTATATAATACATTAACCGGGAGCGCCACATTTTTGTTATCGTTCTTTATAAAAGATTTAGACATAACTGTTTACAGGCTATTTGGTATTGGTATCCATTTAGAATGCTGCCGGAGTTCCTGCTGTGAGGCAGATCGCCTTTCATGCTACCAAGGAAAATCGCTGAGTTGGATGTATTGTTGCCATTTGAACATATACAGATTTTTGTGTCTGTTATTCCCAATCTAAGCAGGGAATATCCCTTATTTGGCTGTTGGCTGACTCGATTCCGGGCAGAACAACGTAAAAAGGGGGCTTTCTTGGCTATGGGTATATATACATGACATTGATTTGTGGGCTGAATAAAGTCTTGAAACGGATAAAAACTGGAAAAATGGTATTTTTATCCGATGACATTGCTATAAATTGGGCATTTTCAGCAGATAAAACTAGAAAAAATGAAGTTTTTATCCGTTGGTATCTCTGTAAAATGGTGATTTTCGTCAGATAAAACTGGGAAAAATAGAGTTTTTATCCGCTGGCATCTCTGTAAAATGGTGATTTTCGTCAGATAAAACTGGGAAAAATAGAGTTTTTATCCGTTGATATCGCTTTAAAATGGTGATTTTCAGCAGATGAAACTGGGTAAAATAGAGTTTTTATACGTTGGTATCACTTAAAATATTGGTTTTCGGCGTATAAAACTCGAAAAAATAATGTGTCCAAAACGCCCCAGAACAGTATCTTTCAAACTTAGTCATTCTGGCACTACTCCAAAGCAGCTGCATCACAACAAACTATCAGGGCCTCGGAAGCAATCCAAAGCCCTGATTGTCTCAGTTTGATCGTCTCAGCCCATTATTCTCTGTCTTTTACCTGTGCCTTCAATTCCCCATTTTCAACAGTAATCAGAATCGTATCCCCTTCTCTTACCTGGTCTGCCAGAATCAATTTTGCAGCCAAGGTCTCCACGTACTTCTGCACGTAACGCTTCAGGGGTCTTGCGCCGTAAACCGGATTATAAGCGTTCTCCACAATGAATTCTTCGGCTTCTTCTGACAATTCAATTGTCAGCTCCTTGTCAGACAGCCGCTTGTTCAAGTCATTCACAATCAGATGAATGATACCGCCAATGTTCCCTTTCGTCAGAGGTTTGAACAGAATCGTCTCATCCAGTCGGTTCAGGAACTCGGGTCTGAAATGATTGCGCAGATCGTTCATTACCATTTCTTCTGCCTCCGGCTTAATGGAACCATCTTCATTGATACCGTCCAGCAGATAATTAGCGCCGATATTCGAGGTCATGATCAGAATCGTATTCTTAAAATCCACAGTTCTGCCCTGAGAATCCGTTACGCGACCGTCATCCAGCACCTGAAGCAGAACGTTAAATACATCCGGATGCGCCTTTTCAATCTCATCGAACAGCACTACACTGTAAGGCTTTCTGCGGACTGCCTCTGTCAACTGACCCCCTTCTTCATAGCCTACATATCCGGGAGGCGCTCCGATCAGTCTGGATACGGAGAATTTCTCCATATACTCACTCATATCGATACGCACCATATTGGTCTCATCATCGAACAAGGCTGCTGCCAGCGACTTAGCCAGTTCCGTTTTACCGACACCGGTAGGTCCCAGGAACAGGAAGGAACCGATAGGCTTTTCGGGATCTTTGATACCTGCTTTGGAACGGATGATAGCTTCCGTCACCTTTGTCACGCCTTCATCCTGACCGATCACTCGCTTATGAAGTTCGTCATCCAAATGAAGCGTCTTATTCCGTTCGCTTTCTGTCAGCTTCGCTACCGGAATACCCGTCCAGCGGGAAATGATTCTGGCAATCTCATCCTCGGATACCTTTTCATGCACCAGAGACAGCTCAGAAGCATTCACACTCTCTTCCTCCTGCTCCAGCTGCTTCTTCAGTGCAGGAAGTCTGCCGTAACTTAACTCTGCTGCCTTTTCCAGATTTCCTTCTCTCTGGGCAATCTGAATCTGGCTGTTGACCTCATCGATCTCCTCACGCAGCTTGGAAAGCTTCTCCACGGAATTCTTCTCATTATCCCACTGTGCCTTCCTACCGGAGAAATCATCCTTAAGCTCTGCCAACTCTTTCTGCAGACTTTCCAGCCTTTCCCGGCTCAGACGGTCATCTTCCTTTTTCAGTGCAGCTTCCTCAATCTCCATCTGCATGATCTTACGCTGCAGTTCATCCAGCTCGGTAGGCAAGCTGTCCAGTTCCGTCTTGATCAGCGCACATGCTTCATCCACCAGGTCAATGGCTTTATCCGGCAGGAATCTGTCTGAAATATATCTGTTAGACAAAACAGCAGCACTTACCAGCGCATTGTCCATGATTTTTACACCGTGATATACCTCATAGCGTTCTTTCAGTCCACGCAGGATGGAAATGGTATCCTCTACCGTAGGCTCATCCACCATAACCGGCTGAAAACGACGCTCCAGCGCCGGGTCCTTCTCAATATACTGACGGTATTCGTCAAGGGTGGTGGCACCAATACAATGCAGTTCACCTCTGGCCAGCATAGGCTTCAGCATATTGCCGGCATCTAAAGCACCGTCCGTCTTACCGGCACCTACAATGGTATGCAGCTCATCGATGAACAGAATAATCTGTCCGTCACTGTTCTTCACATCCTCCAGCACTGCTTTCAGACGCTCCTCAAATTCACCTCTGTACTTGGCACCTGCCACAAGGGCACCCATATCCAGAGAGAAAATCTTCTTATCTTTCAGGCCCTGGGGCACATCTCCACGGACGATTCGCTGCGCCAGTCCTTCTACCACGGCGGTCTTACCGACACCGGGTTCACCGATCAGTACCGGATTGTTCTTCGTCTTACGGGACAGGATGCGGATGATATTACGTATCTCACTGTCACGTCCGATAACAGGGTCCAGCTTCTGATTCCTTGCCTTCTCCACCAGTTCCTGACCGTATTTTTCCAAAGTATCATAAGTAGCTTCCGGATTGTCACTGGTCACACGCTGATTCCCTCTTACAGTAGACAGTGCCTGCAGGAAACGCTCCCTGGTGATGCCGTACTCTTTCCAAATCTGCGCGATTTCCTTGTTGGGATTCTTGATCATAGCCAGGAACAGATGCTCCACGGATACATATTCATCTCCCAACTGCTTTGCTTCATCTTCTGCGCTGATCAATACCTTATTCAAAGCCTGGCCGATATAAACCTGCCCGCCCTGGACCTTGGTACGCTTCTCAACCGCCTGCTTTGCGCGGTTCACAAAATGTTCCTTCTGAATCTCCATCTTCTCGATGAGCTTCAAAATGAGGCTGTCTTCTATGGTCAAAAGGCTGTAAAGTAAATGTTCCTGCTCAATTTCCTGATTGCCATATTCATAGGCAAGACTTTCACAGCCTTGCACAGCCTGCATGGACTTCTGGGTAAATTTCTGAATGTTCATTACATAGCCCTCCTTTTTCTTTGTTCTATCAATAATATAACACAACAAACAAAGAAATCAATAGGGAAATCATAAATATTTTATTAAATTACCAGTTCACACGTCATCCCCCTCTCACCTGCACACCCTCATCAAATCTTCCCCCGCCTTCACCCGAGGAGTATCGCACACGATCACATCCCCATAATCCTTAGCCTCTACAACCGTAATCACAACAGACGGATCATACCCTTCTTCCTTAATCCCATCAATATCAAACTCCAAAAGCAGCTTTCCCTTATTCACAACCTCATTCTGCACAATCCTGGAACGATAATACCTTCCCTCCAGTTCCTCGGTATCAATCCCTGCCTGTATCAAAAGCTCAATCCCGTAATCTGTCCTAAGCCGCATGGCATTCCCGGTAGGATACAATTTCGTGATCTTCCCTGCCGCCGGCGCATACACCATTCCCTGTTCCGGTACAATCCTCGCTCCTCTCCCGGTTCCTTCGCGCAGATAACACACTTCCCCTGCAACCGGACTCCCTACAGTCCATCCTAGTGAGATCCTCTTCTCTCCCGGCATCCCGGCTTTCTTCCCATTTCTTCCACTTCGTCCACTCACTTTCCTACCACTTATCCCATCTCTCTCATCTATTCCATTCATTCCATTTGCAGCCGTTCCGTTCCCATTCATTTCATTTCCATCCATCCCAGCCGCACTATCACTCCAACTTATGCCTTCCCCTTGTGCCTCTTCTTTCCCCTTACTCCATCCAAATCTCCCAATCAACAATCCCGCCAGGAAAAACACCGCCGAGCACCAAACATTCACAACTAAATCCATAACAGCCACCTCTTTCCTTCTTTTCTAATAATTTCCACCAAATCAAATCATTTTATACATTCTCTTACAAGTTGCAAAGATTTTCCCCGATTTTATCTGTTGAAAGTGCCTGTTTTAAAGCAATACCAACCGACTAAAACTTCATTTTGTCCCTGTGCTATCTGTTTGACATATACAAAAAAATCACGCTCCCATGTCCTAAAATTGTCGTTTTTTTGAATATTGGAGACTTATTTTTTTGTATATGTCATAAACCTCTTTTGGGGGCAAATTAGCTTTCGTCTATTTGTCATCCCCCTTTTTCATCCGTTAAACGTTCTTCTGTAACTAATTTACCTCTATCCTTTTCTTGTTTGAGTTATCCCGCCAGCCTGCGGCGCAGCTATCTTTGCTCATATACTGGTGCCACCTCCGTCAGCCAAAGCATGAAAGCCGCATGCGAGTATGGGCTTTTCATGCCAGTGGCTGACATACGATACCCCATCAGCCCTCATAAAAAATTCAAAAAATTGTTGACACGCCGCCCACCCCGGTGGTATACTGCAACTGTATTCTAAATGAAAGTCATTGAACTCACATATTTTTGTAAGTCATGGTTACTTTTAATGATGGTTTACAAAAATATGTGATTTTTTATGTTCTACGATTTAGAATCGCTAACATTAACGGGACATATGTCCCATTCCCAAGGAGGAGATTATTATGAATAACGGTACAGTTAAGTGGTTCAATGCTCAGAAGGGCTATGGTTTCATCACCAACGATGCTAACGGCGAGGAAGTATTCGTACATTTCTCTGCTATCAATGCTCAGGGCTTCAAGTCTCTGGAAGAAGGTCAGAAAGTTACTTTCGAGACAGAGTGCGATCCTCAGAACAGCAGCAAGGTTCGTGCTACCAACGTTACTGTTGTAGCTTAATTGCATCAGACGAATCCGGACCGGTAAGGATACTTACCGGTCACTTTTATTTTTGTTATTGACAAATTTTACCAATTAGTATATGATAAGTTCACTTGCATACATCCTATGAGGGAGTAGTTGGCGGCAATTGCCGCGGCAGTGTCAACATAATGATGCATCACGCATCTGGCATTGTCTAAGCACCATCCTTGATTTTCCATGGAATATACAACTTGATGTGGGAATCCGGAGGGAATGTGATAATGAGACTCATGGACAATAGCGGCATATGCCGTTTATTGTCTGTGAGTTTTTTGTTTACTTGAAAGGAGAAAATTTAAAAATGAGTACTTTTAGTTTGTTCATCATCGCTGTAGGATTATCTATGGATGCATTCGCCGTGTCCATCTGTAAAGGATTGGCCATGAAGAAGATTTCCCTGAAGAAAGCAGGAATCGTCGGTTTATGGTTCGGCGGATTTCAGGCACTGATGCCCGCCATAGGCTATGTGCTGGGCAGCCAGTTCGAGAGTTATATTACTTCCATCGACCACTGGATTGCTTTCGTATTATTGTCTTTGATCGGGCTTTCTATGATCAAGGAAGCTTTGGGAAAGGAAGAGGAATGTCAGAATGATTCTCTTGACGTTAAGACGATGTTCCTCCTGGCTGTAGCTACCAGCATCGATGCTCTGGCTGTAGGCGTTACCTTCGCTTTCTTGCAGGTAAACATTATCCCGGCAGTAAGCTTTATCGGCGTTATCACTTTCCTTTTATCTATGGTAGGTGTGAAAGTGGGCAATGTATTCGGCATCCGTTACAAGTCAAAGGCTGAACTGGCCGGCGGAATTATCCTGATCCTTATGGGGATCAAGATTCTTCTGGAGCATCTTGGAATTCTGGGCTAACTGTATTCCGGACTAACTGCATCTGTGCACTATACACCATACAATAAACACGACCATGTAATATACATGACCATGTTAATATACCTGGCCATCTAATATATAGAGGGCTGTCTGCAAATACCGCAGGCAGCCCTCTATCATGTGCACTAAATTATACGTCCTCTATTATATGGCAACGTCTTCCACCTTGATTTACCCCTCTACTGTTTCCATCCTGTAAAAACACAAAGAAGCTATCGTCATGAAAATGGCCGTTTCTCCGGCTAAGAGTACTGTTATCATGATATATGCCAGATTCAGTCCTCCCACCATCATACCAAGAATACCTCCAATGACCGCCACCGAAATGCCAATTCCCATGAGAAACAACTGGAACATCTGTTTTCCAACCTGCCCCAGAACATTGCCCACCGCAATCTCAGCCACCGCAAGGATGTAAAGTTTACAGGCATTCAGCATCACAAACATAAGAATGGACAAGCCTATCGTCAAAGGTGACTGGCCCATGACAATTCCGGCCGGTAATGCCAGAAGCGTACCGTTGACAATTGCCTGAATATGCTGTATGGCGGTTGCATACCACAGCTTATTGAAAGCAGTGTCGGGAATCAAAAAGGTATAAGGTGATTTCAACTCTACACCCCATTTTCCGCTCAGCGTGGTAAATATAAAGACTACATAAGCCATGATCATAGGAATCATGAAATCGGTCAAGTCTCCGAAACCGCCTTCGGAATGATACAGCCATGCTATAAAAATACTCCCGCCCAGGCAAAACAACGTTGTCATATCAAAGAAAAAGAATCTGTTCTTCTTATATTCCAGCAGCTGACGGTAAAAAATGGCTTTTGCTCCGCTTCCCCGATAGGAAACAGCAGCCCTGCCGAAGTGCTTCTTCTTTCCCAGCCTGACATCACTGCGGCCCTGTCTGCGGTTTACCAGCACTTCTTCATAGTCATCCGCAAACTTCATTGCATCTTCATAATATTCTCCGGTACACTTCATCCGAAGCGCTCCAAGAAGCACTGCTGCAAGCAATACCAGATACAGTACGCTTCCAATAACGTTCACAACAGTCGGTCCTGTAAACAGAAGATGAATCACTGCCGTATACCACCCGATCACCGGCACCATTTGTACCGCGTCACTATGAAGATATCCCAGGACAAAATCCCACGACAATCCTTCTTTCGCATACCCTACCGCTGCAATCAGCACCAAAATACCTACTAATCCATAAGCAGCTTTGACCACCAGAGCACGTCCTTTTTCGCCCAGCCTCTGATTTCCATAACAGAGGAGCATAATTCCGCTCTCCAACAGATTCTCCACGATCACAGAAAAAAGAAAATACAAAATCATCTGCCACCATGTCACCCCGAAAATATAGGCACCGCATAATGCCACCGCCAGATTCAGGAATAGATTAACAAAAAGATTCTTCACATGGGCATACAGCAGCACTTTCTTAGGACTGATGGGTGCAGTAAACAGAAAATGCGTGTCACTTTTTCGAAACAACAGGCCTTTCCGTTTTGCGTAGGCAACCAGGTTAGCCGGAATGATCCAGAACGCAAAAGCTGTAAGCACTGCTGCCATCCCTTCCGGATTGTCCATATGAAACTCACTGAACATGGTCTTAAAAGAAAAAGGAATCATGAACAGATACAGGATGATAATCGCCAGATACACATAGGTCACCGGCTTTCGGATTGCCTTGCGCAGCCTGTTACGAAAGGTATGCCTGTACAGATACAGAATGGCATTCATTACTCCACTCCCCCTTCTGCTTCCGGTCGCTTCGCTTCCGTCACAGAGAAGAACAGTTCTTCCAGATCTTCATTCCCTACATCTTCTCTGGTATAGCTTCCCAGGATATGTCCCTTATTCATGACAAAAGTAACGTCCCACAATTCTTTCACCATATCCAGCATATGAGTACTGATCAGCACAGTCACCCCCTGTGCTTTCAACTCCAATACCACCTGCTTCAGTTCCTTAATGGCTGCTGGATCAAGTCCCACCATGGGTTCATCCAACAGAATCACCTGCGGCTTGATAATCAGCGCACAGCAGATGCTCACTTTCTGCATCATGCCCTTGGAAAGTTCATTTCCCAGCTTATCCTGCTTATCTAAAAGTTCAAATCGGCTAAGCAGCAGCTCTCTCTCCTGCTGTGTCACTGTCACGCCGTAAGCCCGTTCCATGAATTCCAAATGTTCGCTTACAGTAAGCGCTTCATACATATTTGGAATCTCAGGCACATAGGCAAATATTCTTCTGGCTTCCATATCTCTGGCATCTTTCCCCTGAATTCGGATATTGCCATCATATCTCACCAGTCCGGCTATACTCTTAATTACCGTAGATTTTCCTGCGCCGTTTGGTCCCAGCAGAATTCCCACCGTCCCGTCCGGCACCTGAAAGCTGACATTATCCACGGCGAGCAGCTTTCCATACTTTTTTGATACTCCTAAAACCTCTAACATAAATACTCCCTTCTGTCCGCTTCCTTTATGTCTCCTGCAAAGCCACTATGGGCCACCGGCAAAGCCAGCGCCAACTCCTGACATAAGAAGCGCTCTATAAAATCAGTAACCTTATCCCATACAGCACCAACAGATGCAGAGGATAGAACAAATAAAAAATATACTTAAGCTTAAGTCCTCTTTCCCCATTATATAGTGCCACCGGCACAAATCCCAGCGGTGCCATCAGCTCCGAAAGGCTTCCGTGAAGCAAAAAGTCTCCGCCAATAAAAGTTAAGGAACCTGCCAGTATCTGCATCTTCCTGTCCCCCCGGAAGAAATACAGCACTGCAATACACAAGACTCCATATCCCCCATAATCAGTACACAGAAAATCTGCCGCCAACATTCCCACAATCAGGATCACGATTGCAGCCGCCCCGGTTATCCACCTGTTCAGATTGAGAGACCTTACTTTCTCCACACCGATCATCACCGCAAATCCCAGAAACAAGGTAAAAAATACATTCTGATAATTGGTACTCAGCCAGGTATCCGCAAGCGCCAGATCAAACGGTATCTCAGATACAATGGCAAAAAGCAGCAGCCTCCCCACATAACGATATTTGTTTGAAGTCTTCTGAAACCCTTCTACCAGGAGAAAGCAGTAAATGGGGAATGCAATTCTCCCAATGATCAGCCGCATAATCAGATCTATGTAATATATGCCTGAGATATTTATCATACCGCCCCCTGTCATCGTTCCTCCGAAAATAACAGGCTCCAATATAACAGCTCCGATATGATCGATCAACATGGCAGCCAGTGCAATCAGCTTTAACGTGCTGCCGGTGATACCTCTTTTCGTATTTGCCCTTACTTCGTTCAATTCATTGTCCTCCCGGGATTCTTCCAAGCCGGTGCCGGAATCCCGACACCGTTAAATAATACGTTCAGCGCATTTCCTTTGTATTATTTAATTAATACAATAACGCATTCTATGTAAAAAGTCAATCCTATATTATGCACGAATCGCCCATTTATCGTGCAGGGCATTCTTCAGCTCACTGCTACCATAACTGAACCCTTCTGAAAAAGGCCCGTAGTAAACCTGTTGAGAGAAACAGCCTGCAATGCTTCATCACATCACAGGCTGCCCACCGTTTTCTCTATCGCTTATCATCCATATCTATCATTATCCAACTTTATACCCTGTTCCCCACACCACTTTCAGATAACGCGGCTCCTTGGGATTGCGTTCAATTTTCTCCCGGATATGACGGATATGTACCGCAATGGTATTATCCGCACCGATGGCCTGCATATGCCAGATAGATTCATAAATCTGACTGATGGACAGGACTTTCCCCCTCTCCTGCACCAGAAGCCTCAATATCTTATATTCTATGGGAGTCAGCTTGACTTCCTTGCCGTCCACCGATACCTTACGCTTCATATCATCGATGACCAGCTCATCAACCTTGTAGATTCTGTCAATATTAGCACACACATTTACAAGCTGTGTATACCGGCGCAGCTGCGACTTCACCCTTGCCAGGATTTCAAGCGGATTACAGTTCACAGTCACATAATCGTCTGCGCCCGCATTCAGCGCCATGATCTTCGTACTTTCCGCCGCATCGGCAGATACAATGATGATGGGCACACTGCTTCTCTTCCTGATATCTGCAATCATTTCGATTCCGCTGATAAAGCCTTTATCCGGGAACTCCACATCCATCATTAGAAGATGAATGTTCTGCTCCTCCAGCGCTTCCATCAATTCTCTGTAGTCCCCCGCTGCTGTCACACGAAATCCTTCCCCCATGAACAATGGACTCATGCTCTCAACAATCCCCGTATTGTTGTTGTACACCAGTATGTTGTTTAACGCACTGTTACTCATAAGTAGTTCTCCTTTCTGTCTACGATTCCCTTATTCTCCTCATGTGAGCCTGATATATGAAAAATACCCCTACTCTACAAAGTATATACTAACATCCAATTGTTTCAAAACTGCATCAACTTCCACATTTTTGTATCCTGAAAAAGTAAAAGTTAAATCTCTTCCGTTTACAGAGATTGCAGCATGGACAGATATGACCTCTTCTCCCTCAATTGAGTCAAATACCTGATACATCAGCCCCTGTTCATTGACGACTTCTCTTATGTTGCCTGCTTCTCCAGGGTATACGGTACTGGAAGCATATACAGGATATTCCCTGTTATCCGTCTGCCGCATGGAAAAATGTTTCTCTCCAAAATCTATGGACACATACACCATCTGCATCGCATCAGAAACCATCACCAGCTGATTTTTAAGTGCTTCAGCGCTGCCCAGGATTGTAAGCTCCGGAATGGCAATTACCACATCCTCATTCTGCCTGAACTTCTCCACAGAATCATATTCACGTTCTTCCACTACCTCGACTTCACATTCCACTGCATCGTCATATACCTCACCGAATATCTCACCGTCTACTCCATCGGCTTCTTTCGTCCCATCGTAAGCTGCTATCCGGCCTTCCTGAGGTACTGCCTTAAAGGAAGCAATTTCAGGCGTATCCTCTGATGCATCGCAGACTTCTGCTCCCTCTCCCAGAAAGGAAAATCCATTCCTCTCCACCTGAATCCGGCTGGAATGGTAATTTACGGCTGCCACCGTACCGACACTGCACAGAAGGAACAGACATGCTGCAGAAGCCACAGAAATCATTGTCTTCCGCCTTCTGGCAGCTACCATCTTGCGATGATGCAATTCATCCTTCACTCTGTCGGCATCCATATGAAATTCGGGTAATTCCCTAACTGACTTCTTGTATTCTTCCCTGAAATTACGCAAAATCATACTCCTCCTTTAATTTCTTACGCAACAGTTCCCTCCCTCTTGTCAGCTGGGAAGTTACTGTTGAGTCCTTACGGCCTGTTGCCTCTGCTATCTCTTTTACAGACATTTCCTCATAATAAAACAGGTGAATCACATCCCGATACTTTGCCGGCAGCGTCCCCACTGCTTCCAAAAGCATCCGGCGCTCATCCATAGCCACCAGATTCTCTTCCGGTCCCGGCTGGGAATTTCCATCTGCAAAATTCTCATATAAAACCACATCTTCATCACTTCTGTGACGATTCCAGGCACTTCGCCATACCTTTCTGCAGGCATTCAATGTCACTCTGATCAGCCAGGCTTTCTCGTGTTCTTCATCCGAGAATCCATCAGTTTTCTTCAGATACTGGTAAAAGACCTCCTGAACCACATCTTCGGCATCCTGGACACTTTTAAGTCTCAAATATGCTATCTTGAAAAGCATATCCGAATACTGGTCAATTTTATCTTGTATCATTTTACTCTTCCGTTTTGCGCTAAACGTTATTTCTACTTGTAACATCCCGCAGCAATTTATTTTACTGCAAAATTTTTAAATTTTTTCAGGGAAATTTTTACAGCTCAGCCATGCAGCTAAACTGTAACCGGAAATTATGTCTTACAGATTATTAGACGACAAATCTACCCTTATAGTTTCACTGAACTAAGTTTTTTAATAAAAATTTAATAATTATGGAGGGGCGGCAAAAAAGAGGCATACCTTAGTAGTATACCTCTTTTAATATCAGCCCCTTCGCCGGCACCAACGGCCCGGCCGCCTCGCGATTCTTAGCAGAGATCAGCTCCGGCATGGAATCCGGGGAGCGTTTTCCCTCTCCTACTTCCAGCAAAGTTCCCATCAAGATTCGGACCATATGATACAGGAAGCCATTCCCTGTAAAAGTAAAGGTCAGAAGATTTCCTTCCTGCGCAATGTCTATCCTGTCGATCCGCCGTACCGTTGACTTCTTGCCTTTCTTCGTGGAAGTAAAGGATTTAAAATCATGCTCTCCAAGAAGCCCTGAAGCTGCTTTCTGCATAGCTTCTATGTCAAGGGGCTGTGGATATTCCAGTGCATATCTTCTTAAGAATACATTAGGCACTGCACTGTTCCACACACGGTACTGATAGCACTTCCCGGCTGCATTCAGCCTGCTGTGAAAACGCTCCCCGTCCTCTGTGACCTGAATTACCGCGATATCCTGCGGAAGATAGCTATTGATATATTCCATCATCTCCTCTGTGGACAGGGAACTGTTCGTATGGAAATTGGCTACCTGGCCCATTGCATGGACGCCGGCATCTGTCCTGCCGCTGCCCTGCAGCTCGATTTTTTCACTGCACATCTGGCTAAGCAGCTTTTCCAGACGTCCCTGAATCGTATTTTCCGAAGACTCCTGGCGCTGCCACCCCTGATAGCGGGTTCCTTCGTACTGAATCAGCAAACGGATATTTCTCATTTTTTATTCCTTTCCGTCACTTTGATGCTCTGTCCAGCTTTGCCTTTCTGGTTCTTTCTGCGGACTTCATCTCCTCCACATCCTCAAGATCCTGCGGCTTCAGTCTGCGGAAACGATTGATGCCTGCAACCAGAATCATCACACTGTTCTTCGTGGTATCAAAAGCGCCCTCCTCATACAGGGAATACAGAAGAAGTCCAAGCGGCACCGCCAGGATCATTCCCACCACACCACTCAGCTTATAACCAAGGAACAGCAGGAACAGAGTAGGGATAGGCGGCACACCTATGGAATCTCCCACAATCTTAGGCTGGATGATCTGCCTTGCCAGCTGTCCCACGCCCCAGATGATCAGCAGTCCGATGGCCACTGTATAATCTCCGCTCAATATCTTGATGATTGCCCATGGAACCATAACTGTACCGGTTCCGAAAAACGGCAGCAAATCCAGTATGGCAATGCCAAATGCAATCAACAGCACATAATCTACTTTCAGAATGCTAAGTCCGATGACCAGAAGCAGATACATCCAGACTTCAATCTTAATCTGGGCTTTAAAATAGCCTCCAACCGATTTCACCAAACTGCGCTTTACCATCTCGTACCGCTCCACCAGAAAGCTGGGGGCATACTTATGGAACCAATCGTTGATCTGATTCCTCTCCGCGACAAAGAAGTAGGAGGACAACAGGCACATAATGATTCCAATCAATACCGACGGCACACGCTTAGCAATATTTCCCACCACAGCTATCGTAGGGCTGCTGATATGGCCCAAAAGATCCCCTATGTAAGCACCTGCCTCTTCAATAATAGTCGTGATACTTTCCTGAGCATTCAGCGGCAGCCTTGTATAAAAAACATTCAGGCGCTTCCCGATATCGTCAAAGTCCGCTTCAAGACTTTTCCACATAGAAGGCAGATCATTCATCAGTCCTACAATCTGATCCACCAGATTGGAACCTACCAAATAAAGTACTGTGATTACCAATCCAATTACCACGATAATGACAAATGCACTTCCGGCCCTTCGCTTGAACTTCAGCTTCTCCTCAAAGAAACGCACCAGGGGGCTGGCAATCAGAGCAATGATCCAGCCGATTACAAACGGCGAAAAGAAAATCAATACTTTGGGCAATAAATATACCACTAAAATCAAGATAACAATAGCAACAGCCAGGTTTACCAGTGCCTTACAATATTTCTTCATCGGTGACTCCATACTTTCCAGCCTCCTGTTCGATAATGGCATCAATGATGTCATAGATTTCCTCTCTGCCCTGCTTCGTCTCAGCGGAGAAAGGAATGATAACAGTATCCGGTTCTACCTGCAGCGTTGTCTTGATCAGCTTCACCTGCTTCTGAATCTGGCTGCGGTTGATCTTATCCAGCTTGGTAGCAATGATAATGGGATGATATCCCTGGTTCACGATCCAGTCGTACATAATGCGGTCATTCCCGGAGGGCGCATGACGGATATCAATGAGCAGGAAAACTGCCTTCAGCTGTTTGGACTTATGCAGGTAATCCTCAATCATCTTGCCCCACTTGGCCTTTACTTCCTCGCTGGCCTTCGCATAGCCGTATCCCGGCAGATCCACAAAATAGACTGCATCGTTGACGTTATAATAGTTGATGGTCTGGGTCTTACCGGGCTGGGCACTGGTGCGGGCCAGTGCTTTGCGGTTCATCAGTGCATTGATCAATGACGATTTTCCTACATTACTTTTTCCCGCAAAAGCCACCTCCGGATGCGGTGAATCCGGCAGTTTGCTTGTAATACCGCATACCGTTTCCAGACTTACCTGTTTGATTACCATGGGATTACTCCTTTCTGCCCTCCGGCACTTTCACCAGTGCATGTTCCAGCACCTGGGTCATATTCCCTACAAATACAATGTCCATTCCGCCTTTAATTTCTCTGGAAATCTCCTCCACATCGGGACGGTTCTCTTCCGGCACCAGTACCTTCTTCATGCCGGCAATCTTGGCTGCAAGAAGCTTCTCTTTCAGACCGCCGATAGGAAGCACACGGCCTCTCAAGGTGATTTCTCCTGTCATGGCCACATCTGCACGGACCGGAATCCCCGTCACCGCAGACATCAGTGCCGTAGCCATAGTGACACCGGCACTGGGACCATCCTTAGGAACTGCTCCCTCAGGAATATGGATGTGGAAGTCATTCTTGCGGAACACATCCTCTTTCACATGATACTTTTTACTGATAGACCGGACGTAACTCATACCGATGATAGCAGATTCTTTCATGACATCACCCATCTGGCCTGTCAGATCGATATCTCCTTTGCCCGGCATCACATTGACCTCTATCTGCAAAGTATCACCACCCACACTGGTCCAGGCCAGTCCTCTGACGATTCCCACTTCATCCGTAAGGTTTCGCTTTTCTGCCGTAAACTTCACATGTCCCAGATACTTCTCCAGCGTCTGTCCTGTCACTTTGATATGCGCCTCCGGCTTCTTCAAGATTTCTCTGGCAGCCTTCCTGCAGATCTCACCCAGCTTTCTTTCAAGATCTCTGACTCCGGCCTCTCTTGTATAACCGTCTATGAGCATACGCAAGGCATTGTCGCTGATCGTAAGCTGCTCTTTACTCAAACCATTTTTCTTCCACTGCTTGGGAATCAGGTGATCCTTGGCAATGTGGAACTTCTCATTGGCAGTGTAACTGGTGACTTCTATGATCTCCATACGGTCAAGAAGGGGTCTTGGAATCGTAGAAGTCGTATTGGCAGTGGCGATAAAAAGCACCTCTGACAGATCGATAGGAATCTCAATATAATGATCCCTGAAGCGACTGTTCTGCTCACTGTCCAGTACCTCCAAAAGTGCCGCAGAGGTATCTCCCTTGTAATCACTGCTCACCTTATCGATTTCATCTAAAAGCATCATCGGATTCTTCACTCCCGCCTGCTTTAAGGCACCGGCAATTCTTCCCGGCATAGCACCCACATAAGTCTTGCGGTGGCCTCTGATTTCCGCTTCATCGCGAACGCCGCCAAGACTAATCCGCACATATTTTTTATCAAGAGCTTCTGCTACGCTTCTCGCAATGGAAGTCTTACCTGTTCCGGGCGGTCCTACCAGACAGATGATGGGGCTGTCCCCCTGCTTCGTCAGGCTTCTCACTGCCAGAAATTCCAGAATTCTCTCCTTAACCTGCTCCAGACCGTAATGCTCCTCCTCCAGAATCTGCTCCGCTCTTTCAATATCTGTGTTATCCTTGGACACCTTATCCCAGGGCATCTCAAGCAGCGTCTCTATGTAGCCACGCTCTACAGAAGCTTCCCCACTGTTGGGTGCAAGACTCTTGAAGCGAGAGATTTCCTTTCGGATACGCTCTTTCACTTCTTTTTTTGCTTTCAGCCTGGAAAGCGCTTCCTCGAACTGCTCTGCGTCAGAAAATCCGCCGTCTTCTCCCAGTTCCTGTCTGATATAGTTAAGCTGCTCCCGCAGCAGATATTCTTTCTGATTCTTCTCTACTCTGCCCTTTACCTTCTCGCTCAGTTCCACTTTCACCCGGGCGATTTCAATTTCATTGGAAAGCACTCCCGCCAGATACTCAAATCGATCCGTTACCGTGGAGAGCTCCAGCACTTTCTGCTTGGAAGAAAAGGAAAGGGGCATACTCATAGTAATCAGGTCTATCAGCTTTTCCAGATGCTTCTGTACCTGGAACTGTTTCTCGATACTGCGACCCACTTTGGGATAATATTTGCTATACCCTCCGAACAGTTCAGCCAGCTGCCTGATCATGGCTTCCTCTGTCACACTATCCAGTTCCCCTTCGCAGGATGGAATCTCCTGTACCTCCGCCAGCAGAAAATCCTCTGACTCGGGCAGGAAACTAAGCAATGTACCTCTGCCCTGTCCTTCTACCAGCACTCTCACAATTCCGTTGGGAAGCTTGTTCACCTGCTTCACTATGGCAACGGTACCCACGTGATACACATCCTCATAGCCCGGTTCCTCTACATCCGGGTCTTTCTGGGTCACCAGCAACACTTTCTCATCTACCATCATGGCCTGTTCTACCGCCTTGATGGACTTTTGCCTGCTTAAATCAAAATGTATTATCATATCCGGCAGGATAGTAAGGCCTCTTAAGGCCACTGCCGGTATCTTTTTCGTCATCAATTCATTATCCATTTTAAGTCTCCGAATTCTTCCACTCCGCAACAATACGCTCCTGTCCGAAGGGTTTTATTGTCATATAAGATATTCCGCAGAGCCTTCCTATATGGCAATAAACGCCGCTGGATTCCAGCGGCGTCTCCTACTTACTTGGCTTTTCTCATCAATGCTTCCCTGTGAATTGTAAGCGGTTCGCTGGTGCCCTCTACAGCTCCCTTGGTCACTACGCAGGACTCAATAGTCTCATCGGATGGAATCCGATACATCAGATCCATCATGGTATTTTCCATAATGGAACGCAGTCCTCTTGCTCCTATCTTACGTTCAAATGCTTTATCTGCTATAGCCAGAATCGCATCTTCATCAAAGGTCAAAGAAACATGGTCCATGTCAAACAGCTTCTGATACTGTTTGATCAGTGCATTCCTCGGCTCCTTCAGGATGCGCACCAGTGCTTCCTTATCAAGACCCTGCAGAGATACACAGATAGGCACACGACCTACAAATTCCGGAATCAGACCGAATTTCACCAGGTCCTGAGGAGTTACTTCTGCAAAAAGCTCACCCACTTCCTTATTGGTCTTCTGCCCAAGCTCCGTGTTAAATCCGATGGACTTACGATCCAGTCTGGCCTCAATAATCTTCTCCAAACCATCGAATGCACCGCCGCAAATAAACAGAATATTGGAAGTATCAATCTGTAAAAGCTCCTGATGCGGGTGCTTACGTCCACCCTGAGGAGGCACGCTTGCCACTGTTCCCTCTACGATTTTCAAAAGCGCCTGCTGCACGCCCTCACCGGATACATCTCTGGTGATGGATACGTTTTCACTTTTCTTGGTAATCTTATCAATTTCATCGATATAGATGATGCCGTACTGAGCTCTCTCTATATCATAATCTGCCGCCTGAATCAGCTTCAGAAGAATGTTCTCTACATCCTCTCCCACGTATCCGGCTTCTGTCAGAGTAGTCGCATCTGCAATAGCAAATGGAACATTGATGATCTTGGCCAGTGTCTGAGCCAGATAAGTCTTACCGGAACCGGTAGGTCCTACCATAAGGATGTTGCTCTTCTGCAGTTCCAAGTCATCCAGATCCTTAGGTGCCATTACTCTCTTATAATGATTATACACGGCTACAGACAATACCTTCTTGGCATCGTCCTGACCGATAACATAATCATCAAGGAAATTCTTAATCTGAACCGGCTTTAACAGGTTAATCTCCTGCCTGCCGCCGACTTCATATTCCTCATCTTCTAACTCTTCTTCCAGAATGTCTGCGCAGATCTCCACGCATTCATCACAGATATAGACGCCGGCAGGTCCCGCAATCAGCTTGCGTGCCTGCTCCTGTGTCTTGCCACAAAAGGAACATCTGACATCGTTCCCTAATATCCTTCCAGCCATCCCTCTACTCCTGTCTCAATATCTCAAGCTTTTAGTTCTGTGCTGCATGAGATGCAATCACTTTATCGATCAACCCGTAGGCACAGGCTTCCTCAGCGCTCTTCCAGTTATCGCGCTCGGTATCGGCACAAATGGTCTCATAATCTCTGCCGGTATTCTCAGCCAGGATACGGTTTAATTTCTCTTTGGTCTTTAAGATGTGCTTGGCTGCGATCTCAATCTCAGTAGCCTGACCCTGGGTTCCTCCCAGAGGCTGATGAATCATGATCTCTGCATTGGGCAGCGCATATCTCTTGCCCTTGGCACCGCCTGCAAGCAGGAAAGCACCCATGCTGGCTGCCATACCGATACATACGGTGGACACATCACATTTAATATAGTTCATGGTATCATAAATCGCCATACCTGCGGTTACACTTCCACCCGGGCTGTTGATATACAGATGAATATCCTTCTCAGGATCCTCTGCCTCCAGGAACAGAAGCTGTGCTACAACCAGGCTGGCTGTCACTTCATTCACTTCTTCGCCCAAAAAAATAATTCTGTCTTTTAAAAGTCTTGAATAAATATCGTAGGATCTTTCACCCTTGCTTGTTTGCTCAACGACGTAAGGTACTAAACTCATTTCTGATTCCTCCATCTTCTCTATCCTTCGGCCTTAAGGCCCTCTATTCGCTAGTGTATCCTACTGAATCACATTTTTCAACCATAAACAGAGGATTTAAGAAAAACTTAATCCTCTGTTTATGATTCGGTATCTATCTCTTCGGAAACACTCCGAATATTACTCCTCTACTGCGCTTGCAACTACCAGTTCTACAGCTTTACCGATGCAGATATCTTCCTTAACCTGCTTCTTGCCGTTTTCGCCTAACAGCTCTTTTACCTTGTCAGCTTCCATCTTGTAAGCTTCAGCCATCTTAGCTACTTCTGCTTCGAACTCTTCCTCGGTTGCTTCCATCTTCTCAGCAGCTACTACTGCTTCCAGAACAAGACGGGACTGGATTCTCTTCAGAGCCTGAGGTTTTACCTGTTCCATCAGCTTAGCGGTGGTCAGACCGGTGAACTGCATGTACTGGTCCATGGTAATGCCCTGAGACTGGATTCTCTGAGCGAAGTCCTCAACCATCTGTCTCTGCTGAGTTTCAACCATAGCGTCAGGAATCTCCATCTGTGCTTCAGCGATGATAGCATCAACAACAGCGTCTTCCTTCGCATTCTTAGCTTCAGTCTCTTTCTTCTCAGCCAGTTTCTTCTTAACATCTTCCTTGTACTCAGCCAGAGTCTCAAACTCGGATACTTCGCCTGCGAACTCATCGTTCAGTTCAGGAAGCTCTTTCTCCTTGATCTCTTTTACAGTACACTTGAATACTGCAGGCTTGCCAGCCAGTTCTTCCGCCTGATACTCTTCAGGGAAGGTTACATTAACATCAGTCTCAACACCGATTTCAACGCCGATCAGAGCCTCTTCGAATCCGGGAATGAAAGCGCCGGAACCGATGGTCAGAGGATAGTTCTCACCCTTGCCGCCTTCAAAAGCAACGCCATCAACGAAGCCTTCAAAATCGATAACAGTCATATCGCCGTCTTTCACAGCTCTGTCTGTTACGCTGACAGTTCTGGAGTTCTTCTCTCTCTCTTTCTCAATTTCTGCATCTACTTCTGCATCAGTTACTTCTACTTCTGCCTTAGCTACCTTAACGCCCTTGTAGGTGCCCAGGGTTACTTCAGGCTTCAGAGCCACTTCTGCGGTAAAGATGAAAGGCTTGCCGGCTTCTAACTGGGTTACATCAACCTTAGGAGAAGATACGATCTCCTCAGTGCACTCTTCCAGAGCCTTCTCATATGCTTCAGGAATCAGAGCGTTGGCAGCATCCTCATAGAATACTTCCTTACCATACATCTGCTCGATCATCTTACGGGGAGCTTTGCCCTTACGGAAGCCGGGGATGCTGATCTTGTTCTTGTTCTTCAGATAAGCGTCGTTAATAGCTTTCTCCAGCTCTTCAGCAGACACTTCGATGGTCAGCTTGGCCATGTTCTTTTCTAATTTTTCTACCTGTAAACTCATTGTTCGTTTCCTCCTTCATCGCGACTGCGCCGCACAAATGGACATAGTCACAGTCATTGTACGATTATACCATATAAGGCGGGAAATTACAAATGTTTTTTATTTTCGTTCTAACTTACTCCCATCAAGCGGATATCTTACTTGATTCGTTTAAATTGTATCGGCTCCACTTCTTCCGTCAACGCTTCCATCCGATACTCCGGCAGCTGATCAATCAATTCCTCCAGACACAAAGTGGTATTATACACAATATCATGAGCCAGCATAACAACCTTTTTTCGTCCCAGAGTACTTTCCGTGGCATTTTTTATTAACTGCTCCGGTGTAGATTTCTTCACGGCGTCTTCCAGGCTGGCATTCCAGTCAAAATAAATATATCCCCGTTCTGTCATCTCCTGAATGATTTCTTCATAAACTTCCTTATTATATGCATTGATGCTGCCACCGGGGAAACGGAAAAGCACCGGCTCTACTCCTGTCACTTCATACACAATGCTGCGGGCAGCTTCAAAGTCCTCCAGATAGCTGTCCACGCTTTCGTAGATCACATCATAAGCATGGGTATTACAGTGAATGCCTATGGTGTGACCCTCGCTGACAATACGTCTGGCTACCTCCGGATTTTTCTTTACATTTTCTCCGATTACGAAGAAGGTGGCTTTCACATTTTTCTCTGCCAGGATATCCAGCACCGCATCTGTGTTTTCTGCTGAAGGACCATCATCAAAGGTCAGGTACATGGTCCTGGGGTGAAAGAACAAGTCGATTCCCTTTACGATTCCTTTGGCGATTTTCAACTGATATTCCTCCAAGTCTCCATCCTCTTCCGCGCCTCTGTCCCTGGCTTCAGTACTGCTTACAGTATATTTCTGAACCAGGCGAGTCAGACGCAGGCTGTCTTCCTTCCGGCACCAGGTCTCGATACCGTTCACCTCTCCTGAATTCTCGCAGGCGTTCTGATGAATGCTGATATAAGCATCGGCACCTGCTGCCTGCGCCATCTGCACCCTCTCTTCCAGAGAAATTACCGAATCATCCTCCCTGGTCAAAAGCACCTGATAACCACTTTCCAACAGTAATGACCGGACCTGTAATGCAATGGAAAGGTTAATATCCTTTTCGTATGCTATACTGCCACTGCAGCCCTCATCCACGCCACCGTGTCCGGGATCAATGGCCACCAGTATGGTATCGTCTTCCTCTGTTAAGTTTGAATCAAGGCCTGTATTATGTTCCTGCGTCCCCGTCGACTCTAAGTCCCCATTGAGTTCCGGCACTCCTGCCATTTCTGCAGTGGGATTACCTTCATGACTGCCATCATTATCTCCAACAGCAGCAGCGTCCAAATAATCCTCCTGTTCGATGTCCTGATTTATACTCGCACTGACATCAGAATCCATATTCTGATTCCCCCTGCCTGCCGCTGCTGCCAGCCCAAATCCTGCAAAGAATAAGCAGATTCCCATGGCCAGCCCCCCGATTATGAGCAAAACTGCATCCTTCCGTTTGTTAATTTTGAAATGACCTCCCCTCCTGCTCCTGCCCGCAGGTTTCCATTTTCTTCTGCCACTCCCCCAGCCGGCACAGGTAATCTCCCTCGCATAGACCAGCCCCACAACCGGTATATTCTTTCTTCTGTACATACACTCTCTCCCCTCTTTTATAACTGCAAGTCTTCCGTCCGCTGGATTCCAAAGAAAATAAAAATATGGCTCCCGCTCAATGAATATACATTCATTTTACGCAGAAGCCACATCAAACATTCATATTTTTTGCATCAAATCCGCATCATTTCTTTTTCAACAATTATGTTGATACGTCCAAAATCATCTTACCGGCTGCAAAATCACCTTGCCACTTTCAAAAACAGTTCGTTGATACCTTCATAGAAACCAATTGTCACCACAGTACTTCCCTCTCCGCCGGGAAAGCTGTATTTTACAAAATATGGTGTAGTTTCCTCCAGCGGATTCACATCCTCGCAGCGTTCTCCTCCTGTCAGCCCCATGTATTCACTCCATTTTTCCATAATTCCATCCGCATCCAGTTTTTCCCAGGTGGTATCCGTTCGGATGTAAAATTCATAGAACTTGCCTGTATCCGCATCAATACAGGCATCAATCAGCTTCCCCGACTTATCCGCATTACGTGTATCCGTTGTCAGACTGACCTCCCAAACCGCCAGATTGTTCCTGGGTTCCAACACATCAATGGCCGAATAAAGCACCGCCTCATAAGCCTGTGACTTGATTTCTTTCACGCGCCCGGGCAGAATGCCCAGTTCTTCCAAAAGTTCCATGCTCCGGTTACAGCTTTCAAAAATCTCTTCCTCCGTAATCTCCTGCTCAGAAGGTTCCTTATAATTTTCCACGAAAGCATAAGCTCCGGTCAGATTCTGATAATCACTTTCCGAATTCTCCACTCTGGTCAATGCACTCTGGTCACTTTCCGGCAACGTCCGGCTGTTCAGACAGCGGGACAGGATATACAATTTTTCATTGCTGCTCAGGGCGTATCGATAACCCTCACTTTCCGATTCAATGGATTTGGATGCTATCCTGTTTAATACCATTCTGTCATGATATTTGGTCAGCACCTCAGGTCCCCATACTGCAATTACCATAACAAGAGCAGCAAGCAGTACAACCCCAAGGTTTCTGAAAAATCTTTTCCAATTATTTTTCTTCACTGTGGACCTCCTCTCTATCAGGAAGCACAAAACTCATGCTGGTGCCCTGCCCGGGGCTGCTGACAATTTTCAGACTGCTGTTATGAAGCTTTAGGATTTCCGTGCACAACGCAAGCCCAAGACCTGCACCATTTCTGCTGCGAGACCTGGATTTATCCACCATATAAAATGCCTCTGTAATCTTCTTCTGCTCCTCCAGGGGAATTCCCACACCGTAATCTTTCACTGTGAATTCATATCCGCTTTCCAGCTTTGCCCCCAGGATCTCTATCCTGCCACCCTGAGAAGAAGCTTTACAGGCATTGTCTACCAAATTCAAAAGTACCGTTTTGATCAGACTGCTTTCCGCACACACCTGCCCCGGTTCACAACTGACCACCAGTTTCACATCCTTATTTCCCGCAAACATGTCTTTCATATATTGGAAAAACTGTTCCACTGCCATTCTTTCCGGCCGGATATCACTTCTCCTGGTCACGATAATGTCAAGCAGCCTGAACGACATGGTCTCCAGCCGCCGCCCTTCTGTATAAATATAGTTGGCTGAAAGAAACTGCTTGTCCGCATCCAGCTTTCTGGAGCGCAGCAGATCCGCATAGCCGATGATCGCAGTAAGCGGCGTCTTCAGTTCGTGGGCAAATGCCGCAATGAAATCTTCCCGGGCCCGAATCTCATCCTCCAGCTTGTGAATATTTTCCTCCAGCGCATTGGCCATCTTATTATAATCCATCGTCAGCTGGCCCAGCTCATCATCACTGATTCGCTCTGCCCTGGCACCATATTTCCCCTCTGCCATTTGCCTGGTAGCTGCCGTCAACAGCCTGATGGGCTTGGTCAGCCAGGAGGAAATAAAAGACATCAACACAGCACTGATGACAAGCATCAAAAGCGTCACCCGCCTGTAGACTGCAAATCCCAGCTTACGTTCTTCAAAGACATCCGTCACATCTTTCATGGTTTCCAGATACAGCATTCTGTCCATGACATTTATGATCATTCCCGTCTGCACATAGTAGTGCTCTTCATAAGGAATGATCTGATAGATTCTGGCATTCTCCTCAACCTGCTCTAACAGCTGCATATCCTGCTGAAAGCCTGTACTGGCGAAGAGAATCGTCCGCTCTTCATCCGTAATCCGCAGCAGACGACTGGCGCCCTGTCCGCTGTTCTCCAGCCTGGATCCGATTTCCTCTACCGCCGCATCCTGCAGCACACCATATTTTGCCGGCACATTCAGAGCAGCCGTTTCAAAGGCAAACTGCAGAATACTGCTTTCATCCATAGCCTGATTGATTTCTCTTTCCAGAGAGGTCTCAAATACATAATTAACAAAAAAGTAACCGCTGAAGCCAAGTCCCGCCGCCATGACGATCAATGTCCACAGCAGTATTTTATAGGAAAATTTCATAGACTATTCCTCAATTTCCAGGCGGTAGCCCACCTTATATACTGCTACCAGGTTATGCTCCCACCCCATCTTCCGCCTCAGTCTCTGCACATGCAGGTCCAGTGTCCGGCTGTCGGCAAAATACTCGCCCTCCCATACTTTTTCATAAAGGGTCTCGCGAAACAGGGCCACATTTTTATTGCGCACGAAAAGCACAAGTAATCCGTACTCCTTGTTGGTAAGCACCACAGGCCTGCCGGCTCTTGTCACTTTTCTGGCCTCAATGTCCACCACCACATCTCCAGCTGTCAACAATCGCTGTGTCTTATTGTATCTGCGCAGCACCACTTCCACTCTAGCCAGAAGTTCCACCACATCAAAAGGTTTTATCAGATAATCCTCTGCCCCCAGCCTTAGTCCTTTCACTCTGTCCTTCACCGCATTCCTGGCAGTGATAAAAATTACCGGAATCTTAAGCGGTCTGATGTACTCCATGATATCATAGCCATCTGCCCCCGGAAGCATAATATCCAGCAAAATAAGATCAAAACTCTCCTGTTCAATCATGTCAATGGCCTTTAATCCATCCTGCACCGTCTTGCAGCTGTAGCCGGCCGCTGACAAATGAATATCAATCAGATCACAAATCGGTTTCTCGTCATCTACAATCAGCACTTTAATCATTTGTTACTTTCCATCCCCAATATTCCCTTATTTTCGTCACCAATGCCTCCATCGTGTCTGTCTCCGTGCATTGATAATACTCCTCAAATTCCGAATCTTCATCAAATCCGCTGGTTCGCTGATAATAAACAGCACATCTATGGTCTATCACCACTTCTCCCTCAAGGCTTTCATAGCTGTACCTTGCAAGAACCGCCAGATCCTTCATCCCATCTCCGTCCAGATCTTTACACGCCATTCCCTTCAGGGCGTACAGATTATCATAGTTTCCCATAGGCTGACAGCTCCAGACGATGCGCCCCTCCTCATCCACGAGATAGATCATAAACACATCATACTCCGCGATTCCGATAGTTCCGGGAACTACCTGCAGTCGTCCCAGCTTTTCAAAGTTCCGGTAATAACACTGTTCCTTAATGATCTGAAAATCTTCCTCCAACAGCTCCTCCAGAGTCGCGGCTGTATAAAGAAACTCCGCAGATTTGCCATCCCGCACATAGGCAATGATATAATCAATGCTCTTGTTCATGCTGAAACGGTTAACTTTATCTGAAATCCGATAATCCCGGTAAAAGTCTTTCTCTCCCTGGAACAGTACATCCCCTACCTTGTAGGACTGTCCTGCATAGTCACCCGTCTCATTGACACATGTAGTAATCAGCACAATATCTTTTCTGTTATCCCTGTCCACATCCTGAAAGGACACTGCAGCGATTCCTCTCGTGGGCTGGCTGACAGAGCCCCTGATTCGCTGATTGGTCTCTAACTGCTGAGTTCTGTATAGAATCTGCCCGCTCTCATCTGCCAGGAAAAGAACCAGCCTTCCCAACTGCTGCTCCAAAGCCGGCACAAAAGTAAGCTCCATTTCTCCAAAGGTCTCCAACTGGATAGGAAATACCTGGTCTTCTATGACAGAAAAGCCATATTCCGGAATATCCTCCACCATCTCCACAGCTTCCATGCGGTCCAGATAATCATAATAGGCAGACAGAGGCTGTGTGTGCATGGAAACAGCGGTATTTTCCGACTTGGCAGCGGCATATAAAACCGGCACCGGTACGATCCACAGCATCAGTCCCAGCATGGCCAATGCCCATCCTTTCCTATTACGCCTTTTGCTATACCTTTCCCTTTTCCAATTTCTCTTTTGCAAAATGTATCCCTCCGCACAAATACGACAAAGTCGGCAGCTTCGACAGTTCTCCTTACTTTTCTGCTCCCATATTACACCGTAAATGCATCATTTTTCCATAACATTCTCATGCGTTGCAATAAGTACTGCTCTTCCCCTTCCTTTCTCCCCGATATAGGCTGCTGCTTTCTGTCGATTCTCCTCATCCAGTCCGGTAAAAGGTTCATCCAGAAGACATACTGTGCCCTCCGCTTCCATGGCACGCACCAATGCCACTCTTCTGCGCATGCCGCCACTCAGCTGACACACCGGCTTATCCAGCGCATCCTTAGGCAGGAGCCTGCACAGCGCCTGTCCGGCGCTTTCCTTATCTCCTGTGACCAGTTCCACGTTTTTCACCGCACTGTAGTCTTCACACAAGCGGTCTTCCTGAAACATCATGGTAACCCTGTATTCACAGGTCACCCTGCCGTTGTCAGGCTGCTCCAGGCCCGCCAGTATACGGAAAAGGGTAGTTTTGCCGCTGCCGGAAGGAGTTTGGAAATAATACATCTTATTCTTTTCAAAAATTTCCGAATAATCACTGAGGACGGCCAATTCCTGAAAGCTTTTATTAATATGATCGGCCCTCAGACAGATGAGATGTTTCTCACCTTCTCTTTTCTCCAAGGCAGGCTTTCTGCATCCCGGTTCCCATGCCCAGACTTTCCCCATCATCCACAAAAACAACTTCTCAGTAACCACACTGAGCAAAATAGCTGCCGCTGTCCAGGCCAATACATCTGCCGTATCCAGGTATATCTTAGAAAGATACAGCCGTTCCCCGATAGAATGATCGGGCGTACCGATCACTTCCGCGGCCACGCCCGATTTCCAGGCCATTCCTATCGCTATCTTCAGCCCACTTTCCAAAAAAGGCTTAAGCGCCGGTCTGTAGATGTAAAACAGGCGATTCCGCCAAGGCATCCGGAACACTTCAGCCATTTCCAGCAGCTTACGATCGGTACTTTTTAAGCCTTCCAGTGCATTCACATAAATATTAGGCAAAACAACCAGGAAGCATATGCTGACGGACAAGTACGGCGCTCCCCACCAAATCAGCAAAAGCACAGTAAAGGAAGCTACCGGAATAGCCTTTATCAATGTCATAAATGGCTGCCATATTTCTTCCAAAAGCTTCCACCTGTAACTAATGGCAGACAGTCCCATACCACAAATAATACCAGCCAGAAGTCCTGCCAAAATTCTGGCATAGGAAGTCCCCAGTGTCCGCCAGAAGCTTTCCTCCATCATATTTTGGAAGAAAGCCATGCCCGTTTCCACCGGTCCTACCATCAATATGGAATTGTGACACAGCAGGCTCACTATCTGCCAGACCATCAGCCAGCCTGCCAAAATCAGAAGCCTGCGTCCCATGCTCTGCCTCTTTTTACTCATACCATACTACCTTTGCCATCATTCATTTATTCATTACGGAATGTAATAGAAACCCTCGTCCGGAAGCGCACCGCCTACAGACTCCGGATTCTGTTCAAACAGTACCTCCAGATAACCGCTCAATGCCTGCTTCATTTCCTCCCCCTGTATACAGGTAATATTACATTCCGGAATTGCCTTTTGAGCGATGGGCTCTTTGGCTACAATGCCTGCTGCTACTGCAAGAGAAGCCCCTGCCTGTGCATCATCGTTGATAGCTCCCGTGCTCTCTTCATGCTCCTTTAAGAAAACTTTTACAGCTGCTTCATGCTCCTCCAAAAATTCTTTGCGTACTACAGTAACACCCGTCACCATCCGGCTGCCGTCTTCTCCCTGCAGCTCGGCCCATTCCTCATTCATATCAAGTACTACTTTAAGCGCCTCGTTCTGTATACAAGCAGCCGTTACAAATGGCTGGGGCAACAATCCCACTGCCTCCGGCTTCTCGGCCAGAAGTGCTGCCACCTCTGAAGCCTCAGATTTATATTCCAGTGTATAATCTGCTTCTGTCATGCCGTTTTCAGACAGAATATAATGTAGAACATAATCCGGTGTAGTTCCCTTTCCGGTCAGGTAAATGGTACGGCCTTTCAAGTCCTCCACACTTTCGATGGTGCTGTCACCGGTTACCATATACAAAACGCCAAGCGTATTGATGTCAATGACTGCCAGCTGCCCTTGCATCTTATTATAAAGCACGGATGCCACATTTGCCGGTACCAGCGCAATATCCATCTCCCCTTTTACCATCAGCGGCAGCACTTCGTCTGCCTGGGTGGCCATGGTAAAGGCATAATTTCCTTCTGCCCCTCCAGCCTCAGCTTCCTGCATTAAGAACAAAAGTCCCATAGATGTAGGTCCTTTTAAAGAACCGATACGAATCTGTGTATCATCTGAAGCCTTACCGCAGCCAGCCAGCATAGACATTATTATCGTTAAAACAACACAAGCTGCAACCATTTTTTTAATTTTTTTCATAATGTAATATCTCCTCTTCTCCATCGTTCGATTCAGATGGACTTTTTTCGCTATCCATTATACGCAGACTTTTCCTTGTATGTCAATGGAACACGCGAAATGCTAATTGAAAAAAATACCATAATAATTTTTAAATCACTGCCCATACTATTATCAAGATAAGTGATGACAAACACTTAAATCGGCCAAAAGGTCAAGCGACTGGCGGTTCGAGACAAGTGAATGCCAGCCGCTTATCTTGAAGATAGAGAAAACAAAAAACACAAAAATTATGGAGGTGACTGAAATGTCCGGAAACAGAAGTAATAGAGTAGAAGTGCCTGAAGCAAAAGCAGCAATGGATCGTTTCAAAACTGAGATCGCATCTGAACTTGGTGTAAACCTGAAGGAAGGCTATAATGGCGATCTGACTTCTCGTGAAGCAGGTTCCATCGGTGGCGAGATGGTTCGTAGAATGATCAGAAAACAGGAAGAGCAGATGAAATAAAGCTGCTTAATGCGAAGAATAGTGCAGCGTAGCGTAGTGTACGCAGCAAACGCATAATAGAGAAGGCCGGAGCTTAGCGCCCGGCCTTCTTTCGTTTATTGCCTTTACAGGCTTATTCTCCAAATACTGCCTTATAGTCAGCCTGGAACTTCTCTATACCTGCTGTTGTCAAAGGATGTTTTACCATCTGCTCGATTACGGAGTAAGGAACGGTAGCGATATCAGCACCTGCCAGTGCACAGTCGGTAACATGGATCGGATTACGAACACTTGCTGCAATAATCTGAGTATCCAGATCGGTTACTGCGAAGATGTCAGCAATCTCTCTGATCAGGTCCACGCCTCTCTGGCTGATGTCATCCAGACGTCCCAGGAAAGGAGATACATAAGTTGCACCTGCTCTTGCTGCCAGAAGTGCCTGGTTTGCAGAGAAGATCAGGGTAACGTTGGTCTTGATACCTTCTGTGGAAAGTACTTTACAAGCTTTCAGACCTTCAACCGTCATAGGAATCTTAACTACCATATTGGGATGAATGGCAGCAATGGCTCTACCTTCTGCAATCATTCCCTCTGCATCTACCGTGGTAGCCTTTACTTCTCCGCTGATAGGGCCATCAACGATAGAAGCGATTTCAGCGATAACTTCTTCAAATACTCTGCCTTCCTTGGCAATCAGGGACGGATTGGTGGTAACACCACAGATTACTCCCATGTCGTTAGCTTTCTTGATGTCTTCCACTTTCGCAGTGTCAATAAAAAAACGCATTTTTTCTTCTCCTCTTTAATATGTAATATTTGAATAAAAGCAGGCCCGAAGGCCCACTGATATCACTTACTTATTACGTCCGCAGCACTTCTTATACTTCTTGCCGCTTCCGCAAGGACAGGGATCGTTGGGATAAATCTTGGCTTCCTTTACGATCGTTGTAGAAGACTTCTGTTCCTTGTACAGAGCCTTTCTTGTCTCCTCATCAAAAATATCGTTCCACTGTTCCAGATTGTACAGCCAGTCAGCTTCTGCAGCTACCATGTTCTTGTACAGAAGCGCCTTATCAAATCCAAGGTTAACCTCTGTATCCTCTTCCATCTCTTCGATAGGATTGGCTTCTTTCAAGCTGTCATTGATACCATCCAAAAATCCGGTCATGGTCATAATGGATACACCATACTTCTCAGCCAGTTCCTTTACCGTTCCCTTAACTACTTCATCGGGATTGGAAAGCAGCTGAGCATAGATATTCGTCTCTTCCTCAAAATATGCAGCCCAGAGTCTCTGAAGATTGTCTCTTCCGGTCTCTTCATTGTAAGCTGATGCTCTCCACTGTTCTAATAATGCCATAATAATACCATCCTTCTCTTTTTGAAATAAACTTTTCCTGCCTGTCCAAAAGACAAGCCGCCTGACGGACAAGCCGTCAGCCCTTACTATGATAGTATATAACAGAATGCGCCGGAACACAATATGAAAAAGTTTCAAATTTTATTTCAAATTTTTTCAAGATACAGGTATAGACTTTTGAAACCGTGACATACTATTACTGTCATCGGAACCCCCTCCTTTGATCTTACGGAAGATGAAATAATTACTTAATCCTCCCCTTTTTAAAGTCCCGGGACGCGGTTTAGGCGCGGTCCGGGGCTTTTTTTGCCATTGTGTCAATCTCCCTCTTGCTATTTATGCATTCTAATGTTATTCTACATAAAGTAACATATTTTGACTTTGTCTAAAACTCAATAACCGATTACATGAACAGGAGAAATTATGACTCAGAATCATTCCAACGAAAATAAACCACAAAAGAAAACTTCCTCTAAGCAGATAGTTGCCATCATCGGCATCATTTTACTGGCAGCAATGTATATACTCACACTGATTGCTGCTATCTTTGACAATCCGAATTCCATGCTTTTGTTCCGCGCATGTCTCATCGGCACGTTCACCATTCCGCTGCTGATTTGGGTGTACATCTGGATGTACGGCAAGTTGACCCGAAAGCATACCATGGCAGATTTTGACCTTGGTGGGAAATCCGGCGTGCAGAAAGAAGAATAGCGCACTTTAAAAGCGTCCAATCACAGTGTGATTGGATGCTTTTCATCATTTTTCCAATATTACTTTCCGACAGCCCCCGTATCTTTAACAGTCTGATTGACGATGAATCCACTGATAAATATCCTCGGCGGATTCATCAGGATACTGCATTATGATAAGCTTAACTGTTTTGCATAATCAAAGGATATTATGCAATAAGGTTCCGTACATTTGTAAGCCTCTTCCTCATGCATGGTTTTTATAATTGCTTTTTTGGAAGCATCCCTAAATCGTCCAACTACTGTGTCAATAGACGCCTTTTCATCATCAGAGAGCAAATGTGGCACAAAATCTTGATCTGCTCCAAAAAGATAGCCGATTCCATCTGCGAATTCAACTTCCTGATAGCTTACTCCCTGTAAGGCCACAATCTGATCATACCCAATGGGGGCAGCGCCCATTGGCAGCGCTTTATATGCCATCCCGGTTATTGACTTACCATGCCGTTTGTAATTTAATGCATCCGAATACCAAATCATCTTAATCAACTTTACAAGATACAAAGATGTAACGGAGGATGATGCAATGTAATTGATAACTTCTACCAATTTATTAAAATCAGGCTCTGTGTTTCCAAACGCGTTAGGTGGCATATGCTCTTTGGCATATTGAGCCAGCACAGCTTTCTTAATATAAGAATTTGCTTCTCTTGCATAAAGTACTCTGGCAGCCTCGGCATACTTGGCAAACGCTCTTTCCGATACCTTCTCCCTGGAACGCTCAAGTAATATGAGGAACCATTCCGGATCATCGCCTATTTTCACGAGGATGTCATTGTGTGCCATATCCTGAACCTGATGAGTCTCATATCTCGTTAACGTTTTCTTGCCCCAACCAAGTAATGTCGCGAGGTCACTCTGGCTGATATTGTATTTTCTCCTGACATCAATAATATCCCGAGATGACAATAGTCCATTAGCTTTGCGGTAAGCATCTTTCATAGCTATATCATTTCCGATAATCATTTCTTCAGTAGCAATGTATTCTTCTGTCATATTACAATACTCGTATAGCGCTAAATATTTTACTTTTTTTTGATTAAATGTACTTTCTTCTTCAACCTGCACTGTCCATACTTCATGAACCTGCATACAGCTCAAACATAGTTTGCTTTCCTTTTTTATAATCTTCATATCCTTTAGCCCTCCGCATATGGAAACATTTCACTTGAAAATGGTACAGTCGAATAGTGAAACGACATTACAAATACAACATTATCAACTCCATACTCTCCAGCCTTCATTACTTCCACCCTAATCTTAATATACACATCCTTATTACCCTCATACACTTTTCCAAACTCTCTCATCTCCGAATTGTTAGGCCTGTTGATATCTTTAACTGTCCTGATGTAATCTCTAACCGTCAATCGTCTTAACTCTCTCTTCAGAACTTTTACCGGATTTTCATTTGGAAAAAGGTCTGCCATGGTATACTTATTTGTATATGTCTCTTCTCGTTTTGTATCTACATACCTCTTTTCCTGAAAAAATATCCTCGCATTATTGTCCAGAGAATATCTTAGGCGTTGCAAATAAGTTTCTACCTCCAGTTTTGATTCTATTCTTTCTCTCAGATGCTCCCCTCCTACTTTGGTATCATTTGATACCAATATCATATCATACATTAATCCTTTTGACAAGACAAAAGGCGCAGATCACTCCACGCCCAATTTCCGCAATTCTTCTTCCGCCTGTTCCTTACTCTGAAACCATATCCCATGAATCCCCAGATTTTCAGCCGCCTGAATATTGCGCAAGGTATCATCCAGGAACACGGATTCCTCAGCCTTCAGCCCAAACCGCTCCAACAAAAGCAGGTAAATCTCCGCATCCGGCTTCACGATGCGTTCCGTATAGGACAAGATTCCTCCGTCCGTATATTTAATGAATCCCAAAGATTCCGGGCACTGCACTTCTGCCCTCCTGGAAAAATTGGAAAGATAGTACACGTTGTATCCTTTGGCTTTCAGCTCCTTGACCCATGGAATCGCATAGTCTCTGGGGCGGACCATGCCATGCAGGTCTGCAAAGACAGTTCTGATCTGCGTTTCTATTTCCGGGGCGTTCTGCACGAAAGCATCAAGAAGCTGCTCATCCGCCCACACGCCTCTGTCAAGCTCGTACCAGAGATCGGTTCTTACAGAAGCATCTGCGATGCGCTCTGCCATCGTCTCATCGCAGCCCTTGGCAATCATCATTTCCTTCCAGCAAAAATCGCTCAATACATTTCCTATATCAAAAATTATATTCTTAATCATCTGTTCTCCATCTGCTCCTGCTCTATTCCCATGATTTCAGTGAGCCGCCTTGCTGCTCCGGACATCGCCATTCTGGTGCTTCGCACCACACAGAAGCTCCGCTTGGGAATCATGTGGTTGAAGCGAAGTTCAAACAGCTGCCCCGAGTCGATATGGGGCTGTGCAAAATCCCGCACCACGCAGCCCACGCCAAGATTGCGCAGTGCGAACTGGACGATCATATCGCTGGTAGCCAGTTCGAATTCCGGTGCGATCTCAACGCCCCACTCCCTTAAATAGCTGTCCATATAGCTTCTGGTGCTGGTGTTCTTTTCCAGGAAAATCATAGGCAGATGCTCCAGCTCCTGCAGATCCAGCATCTTGTTTTTGTAAGGTAGGAATTTTCTGCCTGCCACAAAGATATCTTCGATCTGTCGGACTTCCACCGATTCCACGCCCGGCTGCTTTGCAAAAGGGGTGCTGACGATACCGAAGTCGATCCTGCCCTCTTCCAAAAAGCTAAGTGTCTCCGGCGTGGGGGCATTGGTGACCGTTACTTTGATAGAAGGATATTCCTCATGAAATCGCTCCAGATAAGGCAACAGATAGAACTGCAGCGTCATATCACTGGCTCCGATTCGGATCTCACCTGCCTCCAGGTTCTTCATCTGACGGATTTTATCCACACCCAGCTGCAGCTGCTCGTAGCCTTTTTGCACATAGGAGTAAAGCTCTTCCCCTTCTCCGGTGAGTTGGATACCACGAGAAACTCGACTGAAAAGCTCCACCCCCAGCTGGCGTTCCAGCTGTTTTAATGCCTGGCTGACCGCCGGTTGGGAAATGGAAAGTTCTTTAGCTGCTTCCGTTACGCTGCCGGCTCTGGCCACATATAAAAATACTTTAAAATATTCCAGATTACTGACAGTGTTCATAATTTATTTCTTCAATGGACTTTCTCTGTAAATAATATCATTTCTTCCGGGACCGTTGCTGACCATGGTAATAGGATAACCGATCTGCTCCTCGATGAACTCTACATATTTGCGGCAGTTCTCAGGAAGGTCTTCATATTTCTTGATGCCGCGGATCTCGCATTTCCAGCCGGGAAGCTTGGTCAGAACAGGCTTTGCCTTTTCCAGCTTAGCGGTCACAGGGAAATCGGTAGTTACTTCTCCGCCAATTTCATATCCGATGCAGACAGGAATCTCATCCAGATATCCCAGTACGTCCAGTACGGTGAATGCCACATCGGTGGTACCCTGCAGTCTGCAGCCGTACTTGGAAGCCACGCAGTCGAACCATCCCATACGTCTGGGACGTCCTGTGGTTGCGCCGTACTCTCCGCCGTCACCGCCGCGTCTTCTCAGTTCGTCAGCCTCGTCACCGAAGATTTCGGACACGAAAGCGCCTGCTCCTACTGCGGAAGAATAAGCCTTACATACTGTTACGATTTCCTTGATCTCATAAGGAGGCACACCTGCACCGATGGCGCCGTAAGCAGCCAGAGTGGAGGAAGAGGTAACCATAGGGTAAATACCGTGGTCAGGGTCTTTCAGGGTTCCCAGCTGTCCTTCCAGAAGGACGGTCTTGCCCTCTTTCAGTGCCTGATTTAAGAATGCAGAGACATCGCACACATAGGGAGCCACCATGTCTCTGTACTCATGCAAAGTAGCAAGCAGCTCTGCCGGATCAATGGCAGGCTTGTGGTAGAGGTGCTCTAAGAGTACGTTCTTCATCTCACAGATTCTCTCAACTTTGTCTTTCAGCAGCTCTTCGTCGAACAACTCGCTTACCTGGAAACCGATCTTGGCATATTTATCGGAATAGAAAGGAGCGATACCGGATTTGGTAGAGCCGAAGGACTTACCGCCCAGTCTCTCCTCTTCGTACTGGTCAAACAGAATGTGGTAAGGCATTACGATCTGTGCACGGCCAGATACCAGGATCTTAGGCATGGGAACGTTCCTGTCTGTAATGGATTTGATTTCCTTGAATAAAAGGGGAATGTTCAGTGCAACACCGTTACCGATCACACTTGTGGTGTGGCTGTAAAATACACCGGATGGTAATGTGTGCAGAGCAAATTTTCCGTAATTATTAACGATGGTGTGTCCTGCGTTGGCACCACCCTGGAAACGGACGATGATATCCGCTTTCTCTGCCATCATGTCTGTGATTTTTCCTTTTCCTTCGTCGCCCCAGTTGGCACCTACTACTGCTTTAACCATATTTCCTCCATTCTTTTTCCCGAGGGGAAGAGGTATGGGACTAAGTCACGCTGTGGTGGGGAGGATAGGGCATGGATTCGGGCACGCTCTCGCTCTGTGAAAAACGTAGCGGACGCTAAGCTCGAAAAGACCTCGCTAAGCGCCGACGTTTTTCAAAGGCCTGAACCCATGCCCTATCCTCCCCTCCACAGCTGTCTTACCGCATATTTCTGGTCGGGAAAAATAATTGACTCAATTTAATATAAATTTGGTGGGTTATTGTGTGGGCAGCACTTGCTGTCCACGCAAGTATTATACTACAGGTTTTGGTATAAGTAAAATCAATATGTGTTATGTTTTCCATAATTTTTTATTATTATTCAATCTTTTCTTGGAATATAGTATGACTGAACTTTTGGGTGTACAGGACATTGATTTGTGAGCACTAAAGTGTTCTGAGGCGGATAGAACTAGAAAAAATAAAGCTTTTATCCGTTGGCATCGCTCTAAAGTGGGCGTTTTGGACAGATAAAACTGGAGAAAATGAAGCTTTTATCCGTTGGTATCGCTCTAAAGTGGACGTTTTCGACGGATAAAACTAGAAAAAATGAAGCTTTTATCCGTTGGCATCGCTCTAAAGTGGACGTTTTCGGCGGATAAAACTGGAAAAAATAAAGCTTTTATCCGTTGGTATCGCTCTAAAGTTGGCGTTTTCGACGGATAAAACTGGAGAAAATGAAACTTTTATCTGTTGGCATCGCTCTAAAGAGGGCGTTTTCGACGGATAAAACTGGAAAAAGTAGAGCTTTTATCCGTTGGCATCGCTCTAAAATGTAATTTATCGTCATGTACACCC
>JAFTVH010000135.1 GCA_017465845.1 Lachnospiraceae bacterium
AAAGGGGCCCATACCCAATGGCTCCACTGCCATGTCTGCACAATATTTTATGCTTGCCAGAGAATCTGACAAGGTTCCGTCAAGGTCAAATATGACTGCTTTCTTCATGAATGCCTCCTAACTTTTGTACCTCCTGGTACAGCCTGCCTACAGGTAAGCCTACCACATTATTGTAATCTCCGGCAATCCCACTGATGTAACGGGCGCAGAGTCCCTGGATGCCGTAACTGCCGGCCTTGTCCATAGGCTCTCCGGAGTCCACATACCACTGAATCTCCTCTTCTGTCATAGGATAAAAGTTCACTTCTGTAGCCTCATGGAAAGTGCGCCTTACGCTCTCTCCATCTGCACGGTGCAGACAAAGTGTCACCCCAGTGTACACATAATGGGAACGCCCTTGCAGCAGCTTAAGCATTGCAACTGCATCCTCCCTGTCTGCCGGCTTTCCAAGTATCCTGCCGTCACAGGCCACGATGGTGTCAGCACCTATCACAAGAAGCGAATCCTCCGCCCCGGCAGGTACGGGTTCCTCCACCAAAGAAGACGCTGCTGCTTCCTCTGACGCAGCTTCCGCTTTCCGGGATCCCAGCATTCGCACAAACACATCCTCCGCCTTCTGACAGGACAATTCCTCCACCACTTCCCATGGAAGTGTTTTCGTTATCTTCTCTTCCACCTGACTGACACATATCTCAAAATTCCAGCCAATCTGATGAAGAAGCTCTCTGCGCCTTGGCGACGCAGATGCAAGTATTATTTTCATGCCTTAATCTCCTGAAACGCTAACTTTTGCAGTCTACATAGCGCACTGCAATTTCGCCTCCAACTCCTCTTACGCAAGTTTCAGCTCCCGACCGTACTGCTTATTCGTGATGCATCTCCGGAATAAACACCCGTCTGTCAGCCACTGTCGGTTCCGAAACAGCCTCAATCTTCTTGGTTGCCTCCACACAGAAAGCATCCTGAGAATTGAAGATTTCTTTTCCTCGTTTATCTACTTTCTCATAATTACCATCCGGTTTCAGAATATGCGCTTTCACTGTATCTCTGAGTTGATTCTGCAGAATATGAAGCAACTCTTCCTTCAGTTCCTGCTTCTCCACCGGGAAGAGAATCTCTACGCGGCGCTCCAGATTTCTGGGCATCCAGTCGGCACTGCCACAGTAGATTTCATAATTTTCTCCGTTTTCAAAGTAAAAGATACGGCTGTGCTCCAGGAAATTACCGACAATGGAGCGTACCGTAATATTTTCGCTGACACCGGGGATTCCTACTCTCAGACAGCAGATTCCCCTGACAATCAGATCGACTTTTACACCGGCTGCACTTGCTTCATACAAAGCGGCAATGATATCCGGGTCGCACAGAGAGTTCATCTTGCCGATGATTCTGGCAGGCTTGCCCTCAAGCGCATACTTCTTCTCTCTGCCGATCAGGTACAGGAACTTATTTTTCAGCCAAAGCGGTGCCAATGACAATTTATTCCACATAAGTGGCTCGGAATAACCGGACAGCATATTAAAGACCGCTGTAGCATCTTCGCCGATACTCTCAGAACAGGTCAACATACCCATATCGGTATACATTTTAGCTGTGGCATCATTGTAGTTACCGGTTCCCAAATGGACATATCTGCGGATGCCGTCTTCCTCACGCCGCACCACAAGCGTAATCTTACTGTGAGTTTTAAGCCCTACCAGACCGTAGATAACATGACATCCGGCCTTCTCAAGCTTTCTTGCCCAAACGATATTATTTTCCTCGTCAAAACGCGCCTTAAGTTCTACCAGTACAGATACCTGCTTACCATTCTCCGCAGCCTGTGCCAGCGCTGCAATGATGGGCGAATTGCCGCTGACACGGTATAGTGTCTGCTTAATAGCAAGGACCTGAGGGTCCTTGGAAGCCTGACGAATAAAATCCACCACAGGCGTAAAGGACTGATACGGATGATGCAGGAGAATATCTCCTTTTCGGATCTGCTCGAAGATATCACAGCCTGTAGGAAGCTCCGGCACCTGCTTAGGTTCATACTTCGGTGTTTTTAAATGGCTAAAGCCTTCCAGACCGTACATCTTCATAAGGAACGTCAGATCCAGAGGCCCATCAATATAATAGATGTCCTCTTCCTCCATGTTCAGTTCTTTTTTGATAAACTTTAAAAGACGCTTATCCATGCCATCCTCTACTTCCAGCCGGATAGCCTCGCCCCACTGACGTTTCTTCAACTGCTTCTCAATCTCTTTCAACAAATCAGCTGCTTCGTCTTCATCTATAGTCAGATCCGCATTTCTCATGATTCGGAAAGGATGCGCACAGGCAATATCGTAATTCAGGAACAATTTATCCATGTTCCTTTCAATAATCTCTTCCAGCAAAATAACCTTCCTGGTTCTGCCCGCAGCCGGAAGTTCCACAATTCTTGAAAGCACACTGGGCACCTGTACGGTAGCAAATTCCAGCTCTCCCCCTGTTTCCTTCTTTCTTACCAAAGCCCCGATATTCAGGGATTTATTGCGAATCAAAGGAAAAGGTCTGGAGGAATCTACTGCCATGGGCGTCAGTACCGGGTAAACGTTCTCTGTAAAATACCGGTCTATGAAAGCAGCCTCCTCCTGTGTCAGACTCTCGTGGTTGCAGATGACATGGAGGCCGTTCTGCTCCAGAAGAGGAAGCAGAGAACGATTGTATGTAGAATACTGCAGATCTACCAGTTTGTGGATAGCTACATTCAGAGCCTCCAGCTGCTGTGAAGCTGTCATGCCGGCAATGTCTTTTTTCCCATATCCTGCATGTACCATGTCTTTTAAGGATGCCACCCTGATCATGAAAAATTCATCCAGGTTGGAAGCAGTGATACTCAGGAACTTCAGCCTTTCAAACAACGGAATATTCTTATCTCTTGCCTCACTTAAGACCCTGTTGTCGAACAGAACCCAACTCAATTCTCTATTGGTATACAATCCGGGATCCCGGAAATCTCTTTCTTTCTCGTTCATGGTTTCCTCCTAGAACTGCTTCTTCTGCTTTAACACAGGCTGAATACTATATACTTCCTGAAAAAATCCTACTCTCGCCTCAAAAAATCCTTTTTCCAGCGTAATATCTTCCTGGGTATCAACGGTCAACACCAATTGATTCTCTTTCAGCTGTGCCTTTACCCCTTTTAACTTTTGCTTGTGACTGCGATCCAGGCTGTTAGCTACTCGCAGAATCGCTGTCAATTTGGCAATGATCAGATAAGCTCCTCTATCAATATTGACGGTATCACTACCCATCTGTCCATAATACAGAAAAGGGCTGTGATTGAATCTGACCACGTTGGCTACAATTTCTCTCTCCCTATGGGAAAGACCAATGATCTCCGTAGCCATTATGATGTTATAAGAAGCTTCTCCCAGATTTACCATAGTGATATATTTACCACAATCATGTAAAAGGGCTGCCAGTCTCAGATACAACCTTTCTCTTTTACCAAGACCGTGCACTTTCCTCATGCTGTCAAAGATCGTCAATGCAATCTTTTCCAGTGTCTCCGCCCGTTTTCTGCTTCCCATATAGCGTTTGCTGATATTCATGGCACAGGCAATGATATCTTTCTCAAAATCATGTTCTCCGGCAAGCAATTTATTTTTCTCCGCATATTCATACGCGATACCGTCACAGAGAGTCACACCGGGTGCCCAGATTTTCTCTGCTCCAAACAAAAGCACGATTCTCCGCATGATTATAGCACTGATGTACACAAGAGGAACTTTTTCCTCCGAAATATCCAGAAGTGTTGCCGCCTGCATTTGTGAGGTAACTTGCAGCTGCTCCAACAGATTCTCATATTCATGAATGTCCGCAACAGCTCTGGCACCATCTTTTCCGGCCTTTTTTACTGCCAGGGGAGAAAGATAGTCGTCCACAATAATAATGTTCTTAATGGTAGAATCCTTTAAATACATTTTTTTAAAGGTTGTCAACTGCGCTGAAGCCATTTCATCTACCAGACTCATTCTCTGAGATGGCTTTGCATTCAGATGGTTGATACGATCCTGCACTCTGAGTACGCCCAGCCGCATATTCTGTGTAGCTATCAAAGCATCGTTATCAAACAGGGAAATCTGAATGCTGCCGCCTCCTATATCCACGATTGCAGTTCTTTCCTCAATAATTTTACGGAAAGCTTCTCCTTTGGATGCAATGGACTTATAGTCCAGAAAACGCTGTTCCGAATTGCTCAGGACTTCCACCTTAATTCCGGTTCTCTGGGCAATCTGATCCAATATAATGGTAGTATTCTCAGTCTCCCGAATGGCACTGGTTCCATAAGCTCTGTAATCATCTACCTTATAAGCTTTCATGATTTCAGCAAATTCCCGAAGCGTCCGACACAATTCATCCATTTTCTCCGGGCTGATTTTACCGTCTGAATAAGTATCTGTTCCCAAGGCCAGATGCCGTCCGATACGGTCAATTTCCCGCATCTTATTCTTTCCGGAAAATTGGTAAATCTTCATAGTAAGTTCAAAACTTCCCACATCAATTGCCGCAAATGTTTTCATATCTGCTTATGCACCCCTTTTGTATGTCAAACTATTTTCCTAATAAATAGTCAATAAACTGCTGGGCAGTCCGTCCGGAAAGGCCTCCGTGCTGCAGTTCCCATTTATTGGCTTCCAGGAGCAGCTCTTCCTCCGGCATCTCCACGCCATATCTCTCAGCCAATACTTTTACGATATTCTGGAATTGCTTCTTGTCCGGTGAACCGAAATAAATGGTAACACCAAATCTTGCTACCAGTGACAGTTTCTCCTGAACGGTATCACTGGTATGCATATCCTCTCTGATTTCTTCCTTGTCACTGTAATTCTCACGAATCAGGTGACGACGATTGGAAGTTGCATAAATCAGTACATTCTCCGGCTTTCTCTCCAGACCACCTTCAATGACTGCTTTCAGATACTTATACTCGATTTCAAATTCTTCAAAGCTCAAATCATCCATGTAGATAATGAACTTATAATTACGATTCTTAATCTGACTGATCACATCGTTCAGATCCTGGAACTGATGCTTATATACCTCAATAATACGCAGACCTTTGTCGTAATATTCGTTGGCAATCGCTTTGATACAAGAGGATTTACCGGTTCCCGCATCACCGAACAACAGGCAGTTGTTAGCTTTCTTGCCTTCCACAAATGCCTGGGTATTGTCTGTCAGCTTCTTCTTAGGAATCTCGTAACCCACCAGATCATCCAAATGTACATGAGCAATGTTAAGAATCGGGTCAATATGGACACCGTCCTCATCTCTGGAGATACGGAAGGACTTGTGCAGCCCGAATTTACCTACACCATACTCCTTGTAGAACTGAGTCAGTGTATCTTTCATCTCCTCCGGTGTGTGGTCGTTGCAGAACTTCTCTGCCAATTCACAGATACGTTTGCAGATTCTCGTATTATAAACCTTGCTCTCCTGCCTGCTGCTGACATAATCCTGTACCAGAGAAAATTCCGGCACAGACAAAGTCTCCATCATTTGCGCGAAATCAAAATCATAGAACTCCTTAAAAATCACAATATCATGAAGTGCAGCCGCATTGATGGTGCCCTCAATTGCTCCTCTGATCTCACATCCGCAGGAATAACTGTTTTCGTTATTCACCAACAGATTAGCCAGATAGCAATGCCACAGATTCCCGTAGAATCCATAGTTACCCGCCAGGTCAATCAATTTG
The DNA here is from genome assembly GCA_017465845.1 of Lachnospiraceae bacterium. Lineage (GTDB taxonomy): Bacteria > Bacillota > Clostridia > Lachnospirales > Lachnospiraceae > Acetatifactor. The sequence goes on from JAFTVH010000135.1 coordinate 5,729, forward strand.
TGAATACACTCATAGAAGAGCCCTGCCATATCTTCCACGTTATAGTATTCATCATCATAATGGTCCATCAGCCATGCCATATCGTACAGCAGATCACCATCTTCAAATTCTCTGTATACGATTAATTCCTGTTCCCTCATTTGTCTGTTCCTTCTTCCTTAATAATTACCCAGAATCTTCATGTTCCGGGCTTCGTCGCGCAGCCCTCTCAGGGCATTTTTCACAGCGCTGTCAGCCAGATTTCCCTCGAAATCCACGAAGAAACGATACTCCCATGTCCTGTCCTCGATAGGACGGCTCTCAATCTTGCACATGTTCAGATTATTATAAATAAAGTGGGACAGCATATGATACAAAGAACCGCTTCTGTGGGGTACCTCAAAACAAATGCTGATCTTCTTAGCATCTTTGCGGAAAATTTTCTGGTTGGTTACGATAATGAACCTGGTAGAATTATTCTCTTCCTGGTTCACGCCTTTCTCAAGCACGTCAAGTCCATAAATCTGACCTGCCAGTTCGCTGGCAATAGCTGCCTGGCTCTTATCTCCATCCTCTGCCACTTTCCGTGCAGCAAAGGCATTGTTCTGCATACTGATCTGCTTCCAGTCATGATTCAAAAGATACTTGGAGCTCTGCATCAAAGACTGGGGATGAGAATACACCGTCTTGACATCGTCTATGGAACAGCCGGGAACACCCAGCAGACAATGCTCTACCTTAATGATCTGTTCACCCACAATATAATTCTCAAATTCTACCAGCAGGTCATAAATCTCGCTGACTATACCGGCAGTAGAGTTTTCGATAGGAAGCACTGCAAAATCAGCACTGCCCTCGTCAATGGCACTCATTGCCTCGCGGAATGTATTAACGTGAAAACTATTAATCTTATCTCCGAAGTACTGCATCATAGCAGCCTGAGAATAGGCGCCTTCTGCTCCCTGAAATACCACTCTGGCTTTCACTTTATCCAGTTCATCCACACCGATAAAAGGGAGCTTTCCAACGCTTCCGTGCTCGGCCAGAGTCTGGTACTGCAGCTTGCGGCTCATAGACATAATCTGTTCAAACAATTCCTCGATTCCGCGACTGTTGAAATCATTGTGGGTCAGAGATTTCACCTTGCTTAACTTCTCCATCTCGCGCTGCTTATCGAAGACCTTTTTGCCGTTTTGAATCTTATATTCTGCCACTTGTTTGCAGACATCCATTCTCTTCTCATATAGTTCTACAATCTGTCCGTCAATATCATCCAATATGTCTCTCAGCTGTAACAAATCCATGTTTCCTTAGCTCCTTTATGTCTATTTTTATAACAGTCCGGCTAAAAGCTGACTGTTTTTCATTCCTCGATATGATCCAGTCCCTGACTGAGAATGGTGACAATATGAGAATCCGCCAGAGAGTAAAAAATGGTTTTCCCATCTCTGCGATTCTTTACAAGCCCCATCTGTTTTAGGATTCTCAGCTGATGCGAAATAGCTGATTGGGACATTCCCAGAATCCCCGCAATATCCAACACACACATCTCCGAACACAACAGAACGTTCAGTACTTTAAGTCTGGTGGTATCGCCAAACACCTTAAAAAACTCTGCAAGATCCTGAAGTTCCTCCTCCGGAGGCATCTTCTCATTAATCTGTGCAATGGTTTCCTCCTTTACATATAAATAATTATTCTGTTCCATTCCATCCTCTCCTCTTGCAGCTTTTCATCAGTCAGCTTAAAACTGCCGTCAATCGCATACTCCTAACTAAAAGAATTTGCTCCAGATTCCCTGCAGCATCAAAGCCACCAGAATCACCGGCAGAATCCACTTCACATAAAAGTAAATCCATTTCGGTATCTTAACACCTTTTCCTTCATTGGCTTCAGCCAGATAATTCTCAAATCCCCAGCCCTTCTTCGTCACACAGAAAAGCAGATACCACAGAGAACCGAAAGGCAAAATCAAATTACTTACCAGGAAATCCTCCAAATCCAGAACCGTAGAGCCTGCTCCTAACGGTGCAAACGCACTCCACACGTTATATCCCAACACACAAGGCATGGATAACACAAGTAATACTACAAAATTTACGATACAGGACTTCTTTCTGTTCCACCCAAATAAATCCATCCCACAGGATATAATATTTTCAAACACAGCCAGCACCGTCGAGAATGCCGCAAAAGCCATAAAGATGAAGAACAGTGTTCCCCACACTCTTCCGCCTGTCATGGCATTGAATACGTTGGGCAGTGTAATAAAAATCAGACTTGGTCCCTGATCCGGGTTGATTCCAAAGGAAAAGCAAGCCGGAAAAATAATCAAACCGGACACCACAGCCACAAAGGTATCTAAAACTGCAATATTAATGGACTCTCCAAGCAAGGTCCGTCCTTTATCTATGTAACTTCCAAAAATGGCCATGGCTCCGATACCAAGACTCAAGGTAAAGAAAGCCTGGTTCATAGCTGCAACGATAGTATCCAAAAGCCCTACTTCCAGTGTACGTTCAAGGTCCGGTACCAGATAGAACTTAAGTCCCGCCGAACCGCCATCCATCGTAATACTGTGAATAGCGAGAACAATTATGATCAACAGCAGAGCACTCATCATCCATTTGGTAATGCGCTCCACTCCTCTCTGAAGCCCAAGAGAACATGCCAGAATCCCTGCAACCACAACAATTATCATCGCCACCGTCATAACACCGGGATTGCCCAGCATATCAACGAACATGCCACCCACTTCATCAGCACTTTTCCCGGTAAACCGCCCTGTGAGCATCTGGTAAAAATAATAAAGCATCCAGCCTGACACAGTCGTGTAGAACATCATTAACAGATAATTGCCCGCCATACCCAGATAGCCGTGCAGATGCCATTTCCTGCCCGGCTTTTCCAAAGCCGTAAAACTCTTGATGATACTCTTCCTGCTGGCTCGTCCTACTGCAAACTCCATGGTCATAACGGGAATTCCCATGACAACCAGGAAAAACAAATATAATAGTACAAAAACGCCTCCGCCATATAACCCTGTTATGTAGGGGAATCTCCATACATTACCGATTCCAATGGCACAACCTGCTGATAACAATATGAATCCCAGACGGGATCCCAACTTTTCTCTCTCCACGCTATTAATCTCCTTTGTTGAATACATATTATTATATTTTACTATATTTTCTCCCTTGTGGCAAGTATTGGGATGAGTTGTTTTACCTTTATTCTTCCCTGAAATACTGTTCCGCTCCCGGGCTCAAAATAATGCTGCCGTCCTCTTCTACCATAACAGCACAGGCCTCATATTTTTCCAACAGCTTAAGTGTCTTTTCTTTCCCCAGAACAAAGCAGGCAGTGGACAGAGCATCTGACAAACAGCCATCCTTACTTAAAATGGTCACACTTCGAAGCCCCGCAGTAGCGGGATATCCGGTAGAAGGGGCGATTATATGATGATAACGGACACCGTCAACTTCCACATAGCGCTCATAATCTCCGGAAGTGGAGACACACCACTGACCGTTCAATGTAAGGGAACCAAGATAGGAAGATGGCTCAAATGGGTCTATAATTCCCACATTCCACGATTTTCCGTCCAGCTTCTGTCCATAGGTCAGGATACTGCCGCCTATGGAAATTACCGCTCCCTGAACCTGAGACTGGTTCTGTAAAAAGCTCAGTATTTCATCACAGGCTATCCCTTTTCCCACAGCCCCAAGGTCCAGTTCCATGCCCCCAGGGAGATAAATCCTGTCATCCTGCAAAATCATTTTCTCATAGCCTGACTTCTGAAGGGTATCTTCCAATGTTTCTCGAGCAGGCAATTCAAACGCTCCCTCTTCACTGCCTGCCGCATATTCGTCAATATTCCAAAGTCTGACAGTCTGCCCAATCGTCACATCCAGTGCTCCCTGACTATCTTTGGATACCTGCAGAACTTTCTGAAGAAGACCAGACAGTTCTTTCCTCAGCATAACGCCCTCTGCATGCCCCGCACCTTCATTGACTTCGCAGACCTGGGAAGATTCTTTTCTCCAGGATAATACATCTTCTTCCAAAGAAACAATGATATCCCTGATTTCCTCGGTAATATCTTCCGAACCCTCATCATAGCTACTTTCGGTACCGACATAGACAGTCTCCCGAAGAATGGTTCCCATCACAGTATCCACCCGCTGATATTGCTGCACCTTCGTACTGCTGCAGGCAGTAAACAGGCACAGTGCCATTCCTGCAGCAAGCAGACTCACCTTCCCTCTCACTTTGACCTCCTCTTTCATTCTTACTTTCACTCTCGTTGCTTTTTTCAAAAAAGACTTCATTTTCCGAATACCT
>JAFTVH010000023.1 GCA_017465845.1 Lachnospiraceae bacterium
GAATATGTACGATCTGACTATTCAGCTGCAACTAAATAGTAAGAAATGTCTGTATGAGCAGATTTATGAGCATATCAGACAGGAGATAAGAGAGGGGAAGCTTCTTATGGGTGAGAGGCTTCCCTCTACCCGTTCTCTGGCTGAATATCTTCAGGTAGCCAGAAGTACGGTGGATGTAGCTTATGCCCAACTGCTTAGTGAAGGTTATATTGAATCCAGACCATACAAAGGATACTATGTGTGCAGGATGGAGGAATTATTTCAGCTGAAAACGGGAGTTGCCGATAATACCAGTGCATATGTTGCCGATACGGTATTTTCAGCCCCGGAGGAAGCTTCTTGTATATATGATTTTTCTCCTAACGGTATCGACATGAGTGCCTTTCCCTTTGGTGTATGGAAAAAGATTACCAAAAATGTGCTTAGTGACGACAGAAGCGGTCTCTATCTCCTGGGTGAGCCACAGGGTGACTATGACTTGAGAATGACCATCAGCAGATATCTTCATTCATCCAGAGGTGTCAACTGCAGCCCGGAACAGATTATTGTAGGCGCAGGAAATGATTATCTGCTGCTTTTATTGGAAAAAATCTTAGGACCGAATGTCAGGATCGCCATGGAAAATCCAACCTACAAAAGGGCTTATCGCATTTTTCGGTCCTGCGGCTATGAAATTGCGGCTGTGGCAATGGACGAAAATGGTATGAGGGCTGATTCTCTGGAAAGAGAAAATGTGACTGCAGCGTATGTCATGCCATCTCATCAACATCCCACCGGTGTGGTTATGCCGATTGGCAGAAGGTCCGAATTGCTGCATTGGGCCGCGCAGAAAGAAGACAGGTACCTGATAGAAGACGATTATGACAGTGAATTCCGTTACCGGGGGAAGCCTATTCCTTCCCTGCAGTCTTCGGACAAACATGGCAGGGTAATCTACATCGGAACCTTTTCCAAAGCCATTGCACCGGCTATCCGGGTCAGTTATATGGTTTTGCCCCCGCAGCTTTTAGAACGTTATATGCGCAATTGTTACTTCTATTCCTCAACGGTATCCAGAATTGACCAGAGAATTTTGAATGAATTTATAAGAGAAGGGTGCTTTGAACGGCATCTGAATAAAATGCGTAAACTGTATCGCGCAAAGCATGAAAAAATGTTGGAATGTTTGAGCCCATTTGAAGGAAAGTTTTCCTTGTCAGGAGAAAATGCGGGTCTTCATCTTCTTCTGACGTCCGATGAAGGAAGAGGAGAAGATGAGCTGGTAAGACTGGCCGGACAGCAGCAGGTAAGGGTGTATGGTCTGTCGGACTGTTTTATCAAAAGAGATACACAGGAAAATGCACCGGAGTCTTCAACCGTACTCCTGGGCTTCGGGGCACTTACAGAGGATGAAATCGAAGAGGGCATAGCGAGACTGAAAAAAGCATGGCTGTAAGAAACAGCCATGCTGTGAAGTTACATGATATGCAATGAAGGCGCGATCCGCTTGCTTATTCGGAATCTTCTTCGCTGAAGAATTCTTCTATTTTTTCGATTTCTTCGCTTGGGGTTTCGTCAGCCGGAACTTCCTGGTCTGCTGCAGTGTCAGCAACAGGCTCCTTAGCCGGAACGGATGAATCGTCAGCCGGTACTTCACCGGCAAGTACCTCATCGGAATGTTCTCTATGAAGAGGAACATAAGAGCGGGAGGCAGCGTCCGTCTCATCATCTAATTCATCGCTGAAATCATCATAATCCTCGTCTTCATCAGCATGAAGAGGGGAATACGAATCTTTTTTCTGCAAGTAATAAACGGCAGCAGCTGCGGCAGTGGTAACAGCAGCGGTCAAGAGTAAGATTTTTCCAAATTTTTTTGCCATAAGGTTACTCCTTTCAAGTACTTTGTGTTATATTTATATTAATACTATTTTGAGGAAAAGAAAAGAGAATATGTAAAATATTTTAATAAATTTTATTAATTCCAGTTCAGCCATAGCCTTCATAACGGGCAAATCATGCTTGCATGAATGAGTACGTTGTGCGGGCTGAACGCGACTAAGTCGAAATAACTACAGGAGGACCACAAATGAACGGTAAATTTTTCGACCTGAAGAAAGAAAAACAGGATAGAATGATCAACGCCGCTTTGAAGGTATTCGGTATGCAAGGCTACCGTCATGCCAGTACGGATGAGATCGTAAAAGAAGCAGATATCAGCAAAGGGCTTCTCTTTCACTATTTTGGAAGCAAACTGGGGCTGTATACTTTTGTATATGATTACAGCGTGAGATTCATGACACTGGAATTAAAAGCCTGTATCAATCCCCTGACCACCGAACTGTTTGAACTGATGAAACAGATGGAGCAGGGAAAGATGCATGCTATGCGTGCATATCCTTATATGCAGCAGTTTTTGAACCGGGCTATGACGGAGGATGTGAGCGAGGCACTTCTGGCAGTGGAGGAAAAACGGAATCTCTGGCTGGACTCCTGCGCGCGCTGGTACAATCAGATCGATATGTCAAGACTGCCCCAAGGAGTGGATGGTTCCAGACTGTACAAAATGATGGAGCTTACCATCAAGGGTCTGATGACTGAGAAGTTTGAAGACCATTCGTTCCAGCCGGAGATGCTGTATGATGAAATCTGCAGTTATCTGAATATGATGAAACGCATTGTCTATCGGTAGGCGGCTGTTCAGGATAGGCAGCTGCTTAGGATAGTCAATTAATCCGGATAGATATTTACTTAGACATTTTGTAGGGCTGATCGGCAGGATATCCGCCTTTCAGCTTCTGCATGCCTCGCTGAATGGCATCTTTGGAATTTTTCCAGTCGGCATCCTTATTGCGATAATCGAATTTCTCTACCAGCCATGCCACGTCATCGGCAATTCGCTTCATATTTTCTTCCATCAGAGGAAGCACGGTACTGTAAAAAGTCTCTTTATCTTTGTCGGCAAGCTTCACATCAGCGGCTTCACAGAGGTCCTTAAAATGAGGCAGACAGAAGCCTTTACTGTTCTTGACTTTTTCCCTGAACTCATCGTCTCTTTTGTACATGTAGAAGAATGTATCCAAATAACGGGCATAGGTGTCCTTATACTGGTTGCAGATGTAGCAGGATTCTTCTTTCTGTGTAATCCACATACCGATAGCATTGCCGCTTTGTGCGGTTTTGCGGAATTTGTCCTTGAGACTGGATTTACCGGGATGGAAGGATGCGAACTGACTCTTCATCTCACCGATCATTTTGATATAGTGGGTCTTCAGAATCCAGGCATTGCCCAGGGTGTTTCCATAGTCGAACATTTTCTGGAAATGCATGCGGCAGAAGCCTGCCTTGTCAGTCATTTCACGAATGTCAGCTTCCATATAAGAGGAACCGGATCCCAACACAAAGTCTAACAGATCCTGTTCAATGTTGCGCTCGATAAAGCAAAAGGGACATTCATCCTGAGCGTTTATGGCATCATTTAAAGGAATGGTATAAAGTTGTTCTTTCATTTACAGGCTCGCTTTCGTGTCTTTTCTTTTAAGTTTACTGTATATTTCCGCAAAATACAAGATAAAATATGGATGAACTGCAATTGGGTCAAATTGTTAGTTGCAGTCCGCACGACAGTCACCGGCAGGAGAGTGGAAAGATTTTTTTTAAACAGCATGCGGTTGTACTTGACTGACTCCAACGGGAAAGGTAATATAGAAAGTAGGATTTTATAAAAATTTAATACTTTCACAACAGGAGGAAAAAATCATGAGTGAGAAAACAACAAAAGCTAAGGTAGTACTTGGCGACAAGCCCATCTATGATGCGAAAGAGTTGGGTATCCCCAGAGTTTTGCTGCTGGGTTTACAGCATATGTTTGCCATGTTTGGTGCTACAATCCTGGTACCCATGCTGACCGGTCTGGACGTATCCACCACGCTGTTATTTGCGGGTGTCGGCACTTTGCTGTTCCATTTTATCAGTAAAGGTAAGGTTCCTGCTTTTCTTGGATCGTCTTTTGCATTCCTGGGCGGTTATGCAGCAGTGGCTCCTATGCTGGCGGATGCGGCTGGTAATCAGACTATAGCCAATAAGGAAATGCTTCCTTATGCCTGTGTTGGTGTTGCCTGTGCAGGACTTTTGTATTTGTTGCTGGCATTATTGATCAAGGTCTTCGGAACCGGTAAAGTAATGAGATTCTTCCCGCCTATTGTAACTGGTCCTATCATTATTGCTATTGGTTTGACACTTTCCAAATCCGCTATAGATAACTGTGCTGCCGACTGGCTCATTGCCGTAGTAGCAATCGCGCTGGTAATTGTCTGCAATATCTGGGGTAAAGGAATGGTAAAGATTGTTCCGATTATCATTGGTGTTATCGGATCTTATGTACTTGCAGCTGTTATGGGAAGAGTTGATTTCACAGCAGTAGCTGCAGCGGACTGGATCGGTCTGCCTATCCACTGGAATGAGACAGCATTTTCTGTAATGGCAGGGGGAGATGCTTCTCTGCTGATTACTTCCATAATCACAATTATGCCGATTGCCCTTGCAACAATGGTTGAGCATATTGGAGATATTTCAGCTATTTCTTCTACAGTAGGTATCAATTACTTCAAGGATCCCGGTCTTCATCGTACACTGTTGGGTGATGGTCTTGCTACCATCCTGGCCTCCCTGTTCGGAGCACCTGCCAATACTACATACGGTGAGAATACCGGTGTACTGTCTCTGACCAAAGTATATGACCCTCTGGTAATCAGAATTGCAGCTGTATTTGCCGTCCTGTTTTCTTTCTCACCCAAGTTTGCGGCTATCATCGGATGTATGCCTACCGCTACCTGCGGTGGTGTATCTCTTGTACTGTACGGTATGATTTCTGCAGTTGGTGTCCGCAACATTGTCGAGACCAAGGTAGATTTCTCCAAGAGCCGTAACGTTATCATCGCAGCTCTGATTCTGGTGCTTTCCATTGGTATCAACTACAGTGCGGCAGGTTCTGTTGGTTTTCATATCGGTGAGATGACCATCAGCTTCTCCGGACTGGCAGTAGGTGCTTTGGTTGGTATCATCTTGAATGCAGTTCTGCCCGGTAAGGATTATGTATTTGATGAAGAAGTGCCTTCCGATACCGGAGTGGACTTTGCCGTGAAAGGCCAGAAGCGCTAGCAAGGCAGAGTATACGTCAGGGTTCTTTCATGAAGAAAATTTAGAAATCAGATAAAGCCTGAATTCATCCAGGGTTATGAGTGCTATACATTCTCGCACATAACCCTGGACTTTTTTACCATGTAGAGGTATAATGTCTATATAGTATAGGTATGC
>JAFTVH010000136.1 GCA_017465845.1 Lachnospiraceae bacterium
ATGGGATTGGATGAAAGATGGGTACCTGTCAGTATTATGAGAACCAAAAGCACTAAACAGGAAAGTCCGTAAAGCATCAAAAAGAAGTAGAGCGGTTCCATCTTTTGATAAAACAGTGTTTTTGCAATGTAAATATTAATATCGATATTTCCGGAGGACAGGTGACTGCTGAGTGTTCTGAAATCTTGTTCCGTTTCCGGAAGATCACTGTATAAAACGGTACCGTCTGTACGGGTCAGAGAAAAGTAACAGTCAGACTGCTCTGAATCTGCAATCAACAGGTTCTTGAGCGTGGTAACATCAAGAGTTGCATATAAATAAGCAGAATGCCCCCACCTGATTGCATAGATAATGGCATCGTATTCGCCCTCATAAGCTGTGATATGATGTACCGGCATAAATCCGCCCATATTTTCTTCCAAAAGCTCATACCACTCTTGATAGCTTAAGTCATCAACACAAAAGAAGTCGGGATAAAACTTTGTGCCCATATTATTCCAGAAAGCTTTTTCGGGAAAGACGGCCACGTTTTCATCCAGTAATAGTACTGCATCAGTAGCAATATTATCAAGTGGAGCTGTCAGACTGTCAAAAATTTTTCTTAACTGAATCTGAATATCGGTAGGAATATTGCTGTAATCAGGATCACGGTAGTAAAGGGGTATAAAGCGCAGGTCTTTGGAAAGCGTCTGGGAGGTATTCAGCACACCTGAAACCATATTTTCAATTTGTGTTATGCCCATATTCATACGCTGGCTGATCTTTTCCAGTTGAAGCTTTCCGAATACATTTTGAAGGTAAGCAAAAATGGGGATTAATGCCATGCAAAAGACGATGGAAATCACAGTAAATATCAGCAGAAAACGGCGAACTACCGTAAATTTCAGGTTGCTTGTATATTTGGGCAAGAATATTTTTTTGATAAGAATACCTCCCTTCAATTTGCCTGGCTGTTACAGCACAGCTTTGAACAATTTATCTAATTATAGCAGTTTTTTTTGTGTCAGTCTCACCATTCTCATTTTTTCATTGTCTTTTCAAAAAATATCCTGATGCCTGTGCAGGGAGGATTTTTTATAATGAAGCTATAAAAACGGAAGGAGACGTAACAATGAGTTATAAGTACAGAGAAGATAATCTTGCGATTATCGATATCACCAAACCGCCATACAACGCGGATAATACCGGCGTAGAAGATTGTACAGAAATCCTGAGACGCGCATTCGACGATATTTTGCGGCCCAATGCGGTGAATATGAAGAAAACGATTGAGAAGCTGGCTGCAATGGAAGGACCGGACGGACGAATCAGTTTTGAAATTTCCAAAAAGGATAACATCATGACCATACCTTTTCCTGAGACACTGGAAGCCACCAGGATACTTTACTTTCCCAATGGTATCTATACTGTCAGCAATACGATCACTTACAGCTATTTTGAAAATATGATGAGCATCCGTGACGGGGCGCCTTATATGGAATTAAACCGCCAGATTCATTTTAAAGGGGAAAGCAGGGATGGTGTTATCTTAAAGTTAAAGGATCATTGTCCGGGGTTTGAATATGGGGCAAATAAGCCTGTAGTCAACTTTATGCAGGGGGAACGGTCCAATGTTGCAATGACCAATTCTTTTGAAGATATGACGATCGATGTGGGAACAGACAATCCGGGTGCTGTGGGACTGGTGTTCTTTGGCAACAACACCGGAACTGTGCGCAATGTAAGGATTATCAGCTCAGACCCTGAAAAGAAAGGATATGCAGGACTGGAGATCAGGCATGAAGTGGTATCCGGCTGCTACATCAATCATGTAGAGGTGGATGGATTCGACTATGGAATCAGAGCCATTCCGGTGAGAAACTATATGGTATTTGATGATGTTCTTGTGGAGAATCAGCGAAAGTGCGGATTTTTTATTGACAATGCCATTATCTCTATAAGAAAGCTGCGCAGTCACAATTCTGTAGCAGGAGTGACTGTGGCGGGGCAGCAGGCGCATGTAGTGCTTGTGGATTCTGAAATTACGGGTGGAAATCCTTTCACAGGTGCCATCAACTGTGACCTGGGCTCCTGCTTTATCAGAAATGTACAGACTAAAGGCTATAAGTGTGCCCTGACTTACGCTGAAGAGGCAGAGGTAACTACCGATTATATTGAAGAGTATCTCTCGGATGCAGCGTTTATTGTATTCCCTCAGGAACTGAAATCAGAGCCTCTCCCGGTGGAAGAGACGCCTGTGGTGCCCTGGCCTGTTAACAGTGAAGCATGGGCAAGCGTGAATGAGTTCGGTGCAGTGGGAGACGGTGTGGCAGATGATACGCAGGCAATACAGAGGGCCATGTCCTGCGGAAAGAAGCATATTTTCTTCCAGCCCGGGACCTATTTTGTAAGCGGCAGTATTATTGTGCCGGAACATGTCGAGCGTATTAACTTTATGTATTGTGATTTCCTTGCAAGCGAAGCTGTAAAGAATATGAGTGATAGAGGCGTGTTCATTATTACCGGTGATGAAGGAACCATTATTATGGAAGATGTATTTACATGGGAGCCTTTTCATGGATACATGCGTTTCATAGAGCATGCCGGAAAGCGTACCTTAATTATGTCTGACTTACATACGCAATGTGCAGCCATGTACTTTAATTCTGTAGAAGGCGGAAAAGTATTTGTGGAAAACAGCGGCTGTACCTTAGGTGCGCATCCCTACAGGGACACCCCGGCATATGCATTTACAGGACAAAAGGTATGGGCCCGTCACATCAATCCGGAGCGTTCCATGGTGGAAATCCTCAATGACCATTCCCAGGTGTGGATCATGGGCTTTAAGGCCGAAAGCTACGGTACAGTTTTCAAAACGATTAACGGAGGTCATACGGAAGTTTTGGGCGGCACGATCAGTATCGGAAGAAACAGGGAGCTTCCGGCGATCATAAACCATGATTCCACAGTGTCGCTGGTGGCTTCTACCAACGGCTACAGCAGGGATCATATTTTCCCGATTGCAATAGAAGAAGAACAGAATGGTGTGACAAGGCAATTGATGCATGATCTCTTCCCAATCCGGTTACTGAGGAATTATAAAATTCCTTTATATATAGGAAGAAAAGCGTAAAATCATAGTTTTTCATTACATTATCCTAAATTATCCTGATGCAAAATAAGCAATTGTCGTTTACTATAAGGGCATGGAAACCGGGATTCCAAAACCTAAATATACAGGAGGTATACTTATGAAACACAAAAAACTGATTGCACTGTTACTTGCAGGCAGCATGGCTGTCTCTATGTTGGCAGGATGTGGCAGCAATAAGGAAGAGAACTCTCAGGCATCGTCTTCCGCCGAATCGAGCACAAGCGCAGCGTCTTCCGACAGCGCAGCTTCTGAAAGCAGTGATTCCGGAGAATTTGATCCAAGATCCATTACGGAGGGTGTGACTCTTACCATTGCAATTACGGAGAATGCCAGAGTTGAGGACTATAACACCAACGAGACTACCCTTGCAATTGAAGAGGCGCTTGGGGTTAATCTGGAGTTCATTACATATCCGGCAGCCGACTTTTTTGAAAAAATCAACGTTATGATCATGAGTGGTGATGAACTTCCCGATATGATATTCAAGGGCGGAAGCAGTAGTACTGACTGGTCAAGCTGGATCGCAGAAGGCGCATTGCTGCCGTTGACCGATTACTATAGTGATCCTAACCTGGCTTCCAACATTATTGCTTTCAGTGAAGAGAGTGGCATTGACGTTGCAGGTTCTCTGACCATGGCAGACGGCGAGATTTATTATCTTCCCACTTATGGTCACAGTCCTAACAGCGAAGTATACGGCAGATTGTGGTATTATGAGCCATGGCTGGAAGAAATAGGAATGGATGTACCTACTACAATTGACGAGTTTTATGAAGTATGTAAGGTTATTACCGAAACCGATCTCAACGGCAATGGCAAGAAGGATGAAATCGCCTTCGGCGGTGATGCTCTTGGAAGCGGCCAGACTGACTATTGGTTTAACTGCCTGATGTGTGCTTTCGTATATGCATGGGACAAAGAGTATCGAATCATTGAAGACGGTGTTGTGAACTATGCTTACAATACGGAAGAATGGAGAGAAGGTCTTCGCTATATTAAGAAATTCTTTGATGATGGCATTATTCCTAAGGAAACATTGACCCAGAGTAAAAATCAGTGGTATGCCCAGATATGTGCAGAAGAGCAGACCGTATGGTGCTTTGGTGACTGGGAGCCTTATAATACTACAAACAAACCTTATGAATGGTGTGTTGATAATGACTGCTTGATGCCTTTAGCAGGTCCTGACGGTACAGCTTATGCAATGTACAGACCCGGCATGCCCGGTTTGGGCGGTGCGATCACCATCGACTGTGAGAATCCGGAAGCGGCTTTCCTGGTAGCTAATATGTTCTGCAGCGAAGAGCTTAGTATTTCCAAGCGTTTCGGTCAGCGTGGTGTTGACTGGGATTACTGGGATGAAGCTAAGGTAGAAGATAAAGAAAATTATGCCGCCTACGATCCGTCCAAGGAAATCTATATTATCTGTTATAATGATGGCGAATTCTGGTCAGGTACTGAGATACAGAATAGAAGTTTCCTGGGTTATGCTCCGGGTCTCTATGGTGACAATGTATTCAGCGGAAGAGCTACGAAGATCAAGGGGCTGACGGAAGACGAACAGTATGTTCTGGATGCACAGAACGAAGTTATTGCAGCATATAACGCGCTTCATGAATATGCTCCGGAGCAGGTGATTGACTATGCACCGCTTACGACCGAAGAGACTGAGCAGATTGCTGAGATCAAGTCAAGTATCAAGAGCTATATGTTAGAGATGACAGGTGCTTTCCTTGCAGGTAACAAAGACCTGGATGCCGATTGGGACAGCTACCTTGCGGAACTGAAAAAGATCGGTATCGATGAAATCATCGAAGTTTATCAGACCGCTTATGACCGCGTACATTAATCTTTTCCGATAAGATCTGACATAAGTTGAAGGCATAAATAGGTGTCGGGAAAGTCTGAAGCTGCAGACTTTCCCGACACAAATAATATTTTGAAAGGAAAGGTTATATGAATAAGAAAAAGCACCCTATGTTGAATAGAATGTGGCGCGACAAGCAGCTGTACCTGTTTCTGCTGGTGCCGGTTATTTATATCATTATCTTCCGCTATGTACCTATGGGAGGCGCTGTAATTGCTTTTAAGGATTACAAAGCGCGTGATGGTATCCTTGGCAGTGATTGGATTGGTTTTAAAAATTTTATAAAGTTTTTCAATTCTTATGATTTTTACAGAAACATTCGTAATACGTTGATACTGTCAGCTTATACGATTATAGCCGGTTTTCCTCTTCCTATCTGTTTTGCCTTAATTATAAACAGCATACGGAATGAGAAGTTTAAAAAGGTAACCCAGACGATCGTAACATTGCCTCATTTTATTTCCACCACGGTTATGGTCGGTATTCTGATGAACATATTTGCCAATCGTACCGGTCTGTACGGAGCCATTGGTTATGCACTGACAGGAGAGTATCCGCCCGATCTGTTTGCGTCACCTTCCGTCTTCCGTCATATGTATGTATGGTCCGGCGTATGGCAGTCGTTTGGATGGGGCAGTATTATTTACACGGCGGCACTTTCTGCGGTAGATCCCCAGTATCACGAAGCTGCCCAGATAGACGGTGCAACCCGTTTTCAGCGAATCATCCACGTGGATCTGCCCACGATCCTTCCGACAATCATCATCATGCTGATCTTGCGTGTAGGTGATATCATGAGCGTTGGATTTGAAAAGGCATATTTGATGCAGAACACTTTGAACTATGACGCCAGCACCATTATTTCCACCTATGTATATTCCGTCGGTCTGGCATCCAGCGGAAGATCCGATCTGTCTTATGCAACCGCTATCGATCTGTTTAATTCTGTAATCAACCTGATTATGATTATCGTAGTAAATAAGATCGCCGGCAAAGTAAGTGAAACCAGTCTGTGGTAAAGGAGGATGAATATGAAAACAAAGACATCGGCCGCGAAGAAACCCAGAATAGGCTGGCGGGATAAGAGCTTTTACGCTATCTGTTATACGATAACTATTATTTTGACAATCACGGTATTATATCCGATTCTGTACATTATTGCGGCGTCC
The DNA here is from genome assembly GCA_017465845.1 of Lachnospiraceae bacterium. Classification (GTDB taxonomy): domain Bacteria; phylum Bacillota; class Clostridia; order Lachnospirales; family Lachnospiraceae; genus Acetatifactor. Next base: position 6,170 of record JAFTVH010000136.1, read on the forward strand.
TTCAGTTCTGCTTCTGCGCTGATGAGCGGTAAGGTATGGATTTTTCCGGTGGAATTTACCACTGTAGGGTATGAAGCAATCTTAAAATACAAGGATGTATGGATCGGTTACAGGAATACCATTTTTTATACAGTGACAGGTACATTCCTTAACGTGTGCATAACCATGTGCTGTGCATATCCTCTTGCAAGAAAGACACTCATAGGACGAAGCAAGATCATGTTCCTGTTTACTTTTACCATGCTGTTTGGTGGCGGAATGGTACCCAGTTACATATTGGTCAGGAGTCTGCATATGAAGGATACCATCTGGGCGATGTTGATTCCGGGCGCTATGAGCGTTTATAATATGATCGTAGCCCGTACCTTTATCCAGAATAACATCCCGGATGAAATCCTGGAGTCTACCAAAATTGACGGCTGTTCGGATACCAATTTCTTCTTCAGTATGGTGTTGCCTCTGTCCAAGGCAATTATCGCCGTACTGGCATTGTGGTATGCGGTAGGACACTGGAATGCTTATTTTAATGCTTTCCTGTATCTGTCTGATAAAGAACTCTATCCGCTTCAGATCTTCCTGCGTGATATCCTGATCAACAATCAGCTGAGTTCTGATATGGATGATCCGGAAGCTGTTGCCCAGAGGCGTACCATACAGATGCTGTTAAAATATTCATTGATCGTTGTATCAACGGCACCATTGTTTACCTTCTATCCGTTTGTTCAGAAATATTTTGTAAAGGGCGTAATGATCGGCTCTGTAAAGGGTTGATGAGCGCTCTGAAAGGGCGCACGGTATGCGCGGAAAGGGGAGGAAAGTACTATGTACGCTGCAAAAATAAGAAAGTTTATGCATATTGGATTGGCATTGGCTGTGTTGTCTGCGGGAGTGCTGACGGGCTGTTCCTCAAAGCAGGATTCCACAGCACCTGTGTCAGAAACGCTAAGCTCTGCTGAAATGGTGTCAGAACAGCCGGGTTCTGCGGCAGGGACGACTGTCTCAACAGAACCCCTGAACTTTGCAGGCGGTGAGCACACCTACACAATTGTTTATGATAATGAATTTAGTAAAAGGGTAAAATCCGCCTGCGAGGAATTGAATGAGCATCTCGGCGGTGGACTGACTGTCGTTGCTGATGAGAATAACAAGGGCGAGGTGCTGGAGGAAAGTGAATACGAGATCATTCTGGGAGCAGACAAGCGCCCGGAATGCCTGCCACTTGTGCAGGATTTGGGATTATTTGATTATCGCATTGCAATTGAGGGCGAAAAGCTGATCATCGTCGGCGGCAGTCAGGCAGCATATCTGAATGCAATTGCGGAGCTGATCCGCAGCGAGGAGTTTGCAGAAGGCAGCCTGGAACGTGATTATAGCGTGTACTTTGACGGTGCAGACAATCGTGACGAATATATTGCAGACCCGGACAAATTTTTGTGCACCTGGGTGCTGACGTTCGAGGTGCCTGACTGGATGCTGGATATTGAGGAAAAAATGGCTGCATTTACGGATCCGAACGGGCGAATGATGTCCAGTATTCACCGCGGAGATTCCTACAATTACCCTGAGAATTCCATAGAGGGTATCATCAGCGCCATGAAAATGGGAGCTGATAATATTGAGGTGGATATACGTGTCAGTAAAGACGGAGTGCCGGTGCTGATGCATGACGAAACGCTCAACCAGACAACAGACTGGCACGAGAAAGCCGGTAAAAACGGTCTGCCGGAATCAAAATATCTCAAGGACTGGACGTTTGCAGAACTGAGAGAGCTTCGATTAAATGCGAGTATCGGAGATGATTATGAATATCTGATTCCTACTCTGGAGGAAGTGCTGCAGGTCTGCAAGGAGCGTACAACGATCCGCCTGGATAAGTTCAGTGTGTGGGATTGGGATACCGATATTTATCCCCTGATTCAGAAGACCGGTGCCTGGCGCACCTGCATTCTCAGTGAATTCCACAGTACAGAAAAGCAGGAAGAGATCATGAGTACGATCAAAGCAGAAAGCGGTATGGATGTTCTGCGGTTTTATACTTTGAAGCATGAGAAAGCTTCAGAATGGGTGGATTTGACGAATTCTATTCTTGAAAAGGACGGTCATGCTATTGCAATCTGGCGAAACCCCAACATCAAACAGCTGGATCTGTATGCAGCAGAAGCAGAACCTTATCTGAGCCAGGTAAAAGAAAGTAACAGAATGTTCTTTTTTACCCATAAGCAGTACGGCGGCAAGGAAGTGCCTGAGGAATGGGATAAATTATATGAATACGGCGTAGATTTCGTGATAGCTGATTATGCGTTAGATGTTCAGCAGTATATTGCAGAGAACTATGAGCCGGCAAAATAAGGGTAGCAGTTCAGACAAGTCCGTATGCATGTGTATGGGCTTGTCTGTTATAAATAAAACGTGAGAAGAGGAAAGAGAAATGCAGTATCAGAATATGGATATCCACAACGTCGCTGAGCTGATTCCCCATAAGGACGGCGGCGTCACATGGCTGCGTGTACCGAAGCAGGTATACGAGCAAATGGAAAGAGAACAGGGAAAGCGCATGTGCGAAAACTGTACCGGAGTGGAGCTGCGCTTTGTGCTGAAAGGAGAAAAAGCAGTCATTCATATGGAACGTCTTTCCGGCAGCCCCATGCTCTCTACCTTCCACATCTTTTTCGGCGGTATACAGAGTGGCTGGCAGCAGCATGAACTGGATCAGGTGGTAAGTGAGAGGTCCACTTCCTTTGAAATAAAGCGGCCGAACAATCTGGATCTGCTGAAACGCGTAAGTGAAGATTTTAAGCTGGACTGGGATCCGGAAGTCGTTCGAGTGATTTTTGACAGATGTGAATACAGAATTATTGGAATCGAAGGTGATGTGGTTCCTCCCACCAGAGAGCAGCTGCCTGAGAAAACGTGGCTGGCCTACGGTTCCTCCATTACCCATGGCTCCAATTCTTATGATGCTTCTCATGCATGGACTTCTGTAGTTGCCCATAATCTGAATGTAGATCTGAGAAATCTCGGTATGGCAGGCAGCTGCTGCATGGAGCCGGCGATGATAGACTATATCGCCTCAGAGGGCGAAAAGGGCGCCTGGGATATAGCCACACTTGAGCTTGGCATCAACGTGCTTTCCTGGGATGATGAAAAGATCGAGGAGCGGGCAGCAGACGCCATTCGTCAGGTGGCAGGCCGCAATCCGGACAAGCCTGTATTTGTGATCTCGCCTTTTTACAGTAATGATGATTACCGTAAGGACAGTGAACATCATGCAGACAGATGGCGTGTGAAGCTGGAAGAAATTGTTCGCAGGGAGAAGCTGCCTAATGTAACTTATATCAATGGACTTGAGCTTCTGGGCGATATGTCTCTGATATCCGGCGATGCGGTGCATCCTAATATTTACGGTGTGCAGCAGATCGCAGATCGTCTGACGGTGCGGATGAAGGCTGCGCTGTTAGATAAATGTTGAGGCGGATAAAATTGAAAAAAATTCTTTTTGATATCAAGACAGCAGGCACGATTTCTCGTGCCTGCTTTGAGTTTAAAGGACTTCTATTCATTCACCCTGCACATCTGCAAACGCACCAAACAATAGTGCCATCGGGTAATCACGAATCGGTACATTGTTCAAAACAAGATGTCCGTCACCATAATTCTCCACCATACTTTCCGGAAGCTCATAGACACTGCCGTCCATCATATCAACCAGTCTGATCTCTTCGCTCAGGGCTGCGATATCCAGCGTAATGGTGGACTCTGCCTCTGATTTCATTAAATCGGAAGGAATCCAGAAGAACAGCGCACTGGAGCCGTTGGGCTTTCGGAAGCCTCCGTACAGAATTTGATTTTCAGCAATATCCTTGTCAAAGATTCTGGGGGACTCTTTGCGGCAAAAGATTACAGGAAGCTGTGCAGGTTTTACTTCTTCTGCAAATACAGCGCTGATGTTCTGCAGTGCATAATAGGAGGGCTTGGGTGTATATTCTCCGGTAGCGAAGCCGTCCTCGTCGAAATCTGCTCCCAATACACCAAAATAACCATAATCCTTGTAACTGCTCTTTACTCCGCGCTCTCCACGCAAAGCTTCGATCATATCAACACAGGAGAAGTAGGACATGAACTTTACCTCTGTCAGCAGATCTGCAATGGTATGACGCAGCAGCTGTTTTGCCTGTCTTCTGGGCGTCCAGGCACCGACCTTTAAAGCGCCCGCACCGCCGCTTCTGGACTGGGAACCGGATTCTCCCTGAATGATCTCGATGGAGGGATTATACAGATCGATCAGTGCTCTCAGAGACTTCACTCTGCTGAATACCTGATATTCATTGATCGTATATTCGTGGAAAGTGATCGCATCGATATGATCTGCCATAATTTTTAAGGCGGTATCGATAAAATGCATGCTTCTGTGACAATAGGAGCCGCCAATTACCTTGGCCTGAGAATCTGTCTCCCTGATTGCCTTGGAAGTAGCAACCACAAATTCTCCGTATTCTTCAGCAGATATGCCGTGCTTCCAGCACCATTGCCCGTCCGGTTCATTCCAGACTTCGTAGTAAGAAACCTTTCCGCGGTAACGTTCCACAACAGCACGCACATACCGGTCCCAGGCTTCCTTCTGTTCCTGAGTATGTATGGGAGGACAGCCCACTGAGCCGTAAACCACCTTTGCCGCATCATCATACAGCGGATTGCCATAGCACAGACAGATCCAGGGAATTAACCCTCTGTCCACCAGATTATTTACAATATCATCAATCCATGCAAAATCATATTCTCCCGGCGCCTTCTCCGTCCGCTCCCAACCGGACTGGATGCGGATCCACTTCACGCCAAGCTGTGCCACCTTGTCGTAGGCTTTATTGGGATCAAAAACATTTCTGTCCAGCTTTTCAAGGCCCAGGCCCACTCTGGACTCTTTGATTTCACAGGACATTTTGGGAGCAATGTGCCCCACTTTCTTTAAACGTTCCATACATGTTCTCCTTTCAGTTTTTACGCATCGCAGGTGTCTGTCTTTTCACTGCTTCCTGCTCCTGCAGTCGTTATTGTATTCCTGCTCACTCGACACATGTTGTAAACATATTCTGCAGTTGCCATCCGCTGCGTTATGCGTTATACTTTCATTATACTGATATTTTCTACTTAAAAAATACCGAAATGTCCTAAAAAACTAAGATTTTCTCCTCGCGACGTAAGAGAAAGGATTACTGTCACAGTTTTACTGTTTACAGTAATGAGAAAGGAGCCGTTATGTTTGAGATTACAGCCGGCGGATACTATGTATCTCACTTTGTTGGCAGAAGTAAAGAACGTCTGACTGCACACTATGAGCTGGAACTGTCCACCTTTTCCGATGCCCAAAGCGCCTTTGATGATAGATTATACAAACGAATAGAAGGCAGTGTCTTTCTGGCACGTCCTAATCAGCGCCGCCATACCATAGGCAATTATGAAGGCTATTTTTTCTACTTTGACTGTGATGACCCAGCTTTTGTTGCCCGGTATCTGGACCCATTGCCTAACCAAATCTATAACGTGGATACGTACCGTTTTATCCAGCATATGAAGGATGTGATTTATCTTTATCGGAATCGGCAGGCCCATGCTGATGGAGCATATCAGATGTATCTGGATGCCAGAGTGACAACCATCCTTTTAGAGCTTTATCACACCGCCCAAAATCAGATCGGCAGTCCCGAAAGCAGCAAGCATGCCGCCAATATCAGCGCTGCCTGCCAATATATCCGTGAGCACTTCCGCGAACCGATAGGCATGGAAGAGATCTCACGGGCAGCCATGCTCAGTCACAGCTTTACCTACAACATGTTCAAACAGTTTACCGGACAGACGCCCCACGAGTTTCTCACCGGTGCCCGCATCAGATACGCCTGTGAGCAGCTGATCTATACCTCGAAAAGTATTGGGGAGATCTGTCTGGCCTGCGGCTTTACCAACCCTAATTACCTGTACTATATTTTTCCGAAATATACGAATATGACGCCGGGGGAGTATCGGCGGTTTTATCAGAAAAAATAGCTGCCTGCCGGATAATGGTTCTGATGGTTATTGGAAAGGATGTTCCCCTGTTGAATTAAGGGTAGAATAAACCTGACGAACAGGAACAATCAATTGAGAAAGAAAAGGGATAAAATCGCCATGATTTCCTCTCCTTTATATTCATCCATTGTCACATTTGACTACAAAAACAAAAAAGTGTACCAAAAGAATAATTATTATCATTGAAGAACTAATTTTAATCTTTTTATAATTTGCTTACAAGGCTTATATCGGTCTTATAACAATTTTCAAGAAAGGAAAGAGGGTAAGCAAATGAAGGAGATGAGGACAATGAGAACAAACCGTTCGAAGCCGGCAGCTCAAGTGAAGCGACTGAATCCGGCGAAGGATTAGGAGAGTCTACTGAAGAGGGCGGCGAGTCCGGTGAAGAGAGCAGTGAATCTACCGAAGAGGGCGGCGAGTCCGGTGAAGAGAGCAGTGAATCTACCGAAGAGGGTGGCGAATCCGATGGAGAGAGCAGTGAATCCACCGAAGAAGGAGGAGACATTTCCGGTGGTGACAATGATTTGGAGAAACAAGGCTTATGAACATCAATTACAACGAAGAAACAAAAATCTTTCAAATTAACACACAAAACACCACATATATGATGGGCATTTTGGCAGGAAAGCACTTACTTCACCTGTATTACGGCAAGAAGATAGACTACATGGAGGATATGGACTGCAGGTATCTTTTCAGAAAAGATGAATCCCCGAAGTCCCTGCATTCCTTAAAAAGAGCTGCAGTAACCTTCTTTAATACATATCCCTTTGAATATCCCGCACACGGGACGGGCGACTGCAGACATAATTGCCTGCGTGTAAGGAGTGAAGGTGGTCACAGGGTATGTGAGCTTCATTATGACAGCCATAGGATTTATAAGGGCAAGCCGTCCTTAAAGGGAATGCCCGCAACCTTTGAAGGAGCCACAGAAGAACAGGCTGCAGAAACACTGGAGATTACCATGAAGGATGCAGTATTGGGTCTCAAAATTCTGCTTCGTTACAGTGTATTCGAGGATTCTGATGCAATGATCAGAAGTGTGGTTGCTGTAAACGAAGGAGAAGGTAAATTATACCTGGAAAAGATCTTAAGTGCCGGTCTGGATATGGACAATATGGAATATGAACTGACTACCCTGCATGGAGTAGAGACCAGGGAACGGCGTATGGTTACCCGAAAAGTGACTGAGGGCAGCCACAGAGTAGCATCTCTCTATGGAGAGACAAGCCATAAGCAGCATCCGTTTATGATGCTGACAGGAAAAGGAACCACACAGAAGCATGGAGATGCATACGGAATGCACTTTGTCTATTCCGGTAATTTTGCTGCAGAGACAGAACTGAATCATCAGGACAGCATCCGTATGACCATGGGAATCAATCCCGATGGTTTTGAGTGGGTTCTGGCTCCGGGTGAGGAGTTTGAAACACCGGAAGCTGTGCTGGTATATTCTTCGGAGGGTATCGGTAAAATGACCAGATGCTACCACGATTTATATCGAAATCACCTGATTCGAAGCAAGTATTTACATAAAAAGCGTCCAATCCTGATCAACAACTGGGAAGGCACTTATTTCAATTTCGATGATGACAAGCTTGTCGCCATTGCAAAAGAAGCAAAAAAAGTAGGCATTGAGATGCTGGTAATGGATGATGGATGGTTCGGAAAACGTGATAATGATGAAAGCGGTCTGGGAGACTGGGTTGTTAACAAGAAGAAATTGAAGAATGGAATAGAGGGCCTGGCAGAGCGCGTAAACGCAGAGGGTATGAAATTCGGAATCTGGTTCGAACCCGAAATGATTTCTCCTGATTCAGATCTTTTCAGGGCTCATCCTGATTGGGCAATTCAGGTACCCGGCAGGGAGATTACCATGCAGAGACATCAGTATGTGCTGGATATGACAAGACAGGATGTCAGGGACTATATTTATGAAAGTATGGCAAAGATTCTCCGCAGTGCTAATATTGAGTATGTGAAGTGGGATATGAACCGTCCGCTGGCGGATATCGGAAGCTTTTGCCTTGACAGTGAACATATGGGAGAGTTTTATCACAGATATGTACTGGGTGTTTATGAGCTTCAGGAACGTCTGGTACAGGAATTCCCCGATTTATTATTGGAAAACTGCTCCGGAGGAGGAGGCCGTTTTGATCCGGGTATGCTGTATTACAGCCCCCAGATCTGGACCTCCGATAATATGGACCCGATAGAAAGACTGGCCATTCAGGAAGGTACTGCTCTGATTTATCCTCTCAGTACAATGGGCGCCCATATCTGTGTATGTCCGAATCATACCACCGGACGAAGTACTCCTCTGGAGACAAGAGCGCATGTGGCAATGACCGGTACTTTCGGCTATGAATTGGATATCACAAAGCTGACAGAAGAAGAGAAAGCGCAGGCGGCCGCATTTAATGAAGAGTATCATAAATACAACGAAATCTACAGGGAGGGTGACTACTACAGAATTGCATCCTACAGAGAAAATAATATCTACGACTGCTGGCAGGTGGTGACAAAGGATAAAGCGGAGTGCCTTGTGACATATGTACAGGTTCGTTATATATCCAGAACCAAATCCGTACGGCTCTTGCTGGAGGGATTGGAGCCCAAAGCAAAGTATCGGCTGGAAGGAACTGAGGAAATTTATTCGGGCGAATTGCTTATGAACGCAGGATATCTGCAGGATATGATATTTGGGGAATATGGCAGCAGGCTGTTACATTTTGTCAGAGTCTGAAACAAGGTAAACAGTAAAAAAGTGCAGCATCCGGGTGAAAAGTAAAAAATATGTAAGTTTTATGTAAAAACCTACAATTGCATTGGCAGTTGTAGGTTTTTTGTGTACAAAATAACAGGGCTTAAATTGCGGATCCCAAATTTACATGGTGAAATACCCTTAAAAGAAATAGTCAAAATGCAAAATAGACAAAAAAGTGTAGCAAAACAAAAATTATTATCGTTGTAGAGAAATATCTGTTTATTTAAAATAAATTATAGAATAAATCCTCACGAAGAGAGGGAACATCTGAGAAAGAAGGAAGGTAAAAGATGAAGCTGCTAAAAAATACTTACAAGAACAGAACATTACTGTTCATGGCGCTGCCGGCCGTCATCATCATGATTTTATTTAATTATGTACCGATGTTTGGTCTGGTGCTGGCATTTAAGAAATTTAACTTTGCAAAGGGAATCTTTGGAAGTGACTGGTGCGGACTGGATAACTTCAAGTATCTCTTTCTGGTAGGAGAGACCGCCTGGAAACTGACCCGCAATACGGTGTTATATTACATAGCGTTTACCATTACAGGAACTGTGGGAAGTGTCATGCTGGCTATCGGAATTAATGAGATGGTACTGAAAAAGACAGGAAGAGTGTTCCAGAGTTTTATGATATTGCCCACCTTTATCTCCTATATTGCAGTTTCTTTTGTGGTATACGCATTTTTAAAGAATGATACAGGAATGTTAAATCGTCTGATCGTCTCTTTGGGAGGAGAAAGCATTCGTTTTTACCAGGATGATTCGAAATGGCCGATCATTTTGCTCATAGTCAATATGTGGAAGCAGATTGGATATGGTTCCGTATTATATCTGTCCGTACTTACGGGTATCGACCCCAACCTTTATGAAGCTGCAGCAATAGATGGTGCCAGTGCAAGACAGAAAATGTGGTATATTACCTTACCGATGCTTGTGCCCATGGTTATTATCAGAACGCTGATGGGTCTGGGAAGAATCATGCATTCGGATACAGGTCTTTTCTATCAGGTGACGAAAAATTCGCCGGCGCTCTATGATACTACACAGGTTCTGGACTCCTACGTGCTGAATGCCATCATGTCCTCTACGGACTACGGTATGACAGCTGCCACCACCTTTTATCAATCTGTTGTAGGATTTTTGATGGTTGTGGGTACCAATCTGATTATCCGAAAGATTTCACCGGATAATGCACTTTTCTAGGAGGTTGATTATGAAAAAAAGAAAGAAAATAAGTATAGGTCAGTGGGTATTGACATTGATATTGGGAGCCTACGCACTTGCATGCTTTTTGCCTGTGGTGTTGGTAGTCGTAGCATCCTTTACCAGTGATACTTATATTCAAAAAAATGGATTTACCTTTTTCCCGAAGGAATGGTCCTTAAATGCGTGGAAATATGTTGCGGGATACGGAGAGCAATTGCTGGTATCCTATGGTGTGACTATATTTGTTACAGTAGCAGGTACCTTTGTCAGCCTTGTAGTAATGTCGATGTTTGCTTATAGCCTGAGCAGGTCATGCTTTGACCTTAGAAAATATCTGGCCATTTTTATGTTGATTACCATGCTGTTCAGTGGCGGACGTTTGTCTTCGTATATTATCGAAACCAGTGTTTACGGATTGCGTGACAGCCTGCTGGCATTGATATTCCCCGGTATTTCTGCAATGAATATCATTATCATGAGGACATATATCCAGACCAATATATCCGATTCTTTGGTGGAATCTGCCAAGATCGACGGTGCCGGCGAATTCAGGATTTTCTGGCAGATTGTTTTTCCTATGATGAAGCCTACTATTGCATCTGTTGGGTTTATGCAGGCGGTTACTTACTGGAATGATTGGCAGAAGGCATTTATGTACATTTCATCTGCCAATAAGACACCACTGCAGCTTTTGTTAATCAGAATAGAAAAGAACGTCACATTCCTTTTAGAGAATCAGGCTAGTATTCCGGCATCAGAATATGCAGAGCTTATGAATACCCTGCCTCAGGAATCCGGACGTATGGCAATCCTGCTTACCGCAATCGGACCGATTGCAATCGCTTATCCTTTCTTCCAGAAATATTTTGTAAAGGGTCTGACGGTAGGTGCAGTAAAAGGTTAACCGTGTCCAGAAATGGCTGATACCGTTGAAGGTTTCAGATAAATATTATATAATAACTTACAGGAGGTAACCAAATGAAAAAGAAATTAGTTGCGTTTTTATTGTCAATGACAATGTGCGCAGGTATGCTCGCAGGCTGTGGAAGCAAGGAAACAGAAAATAATGCGTCTTCTTCCGAGTCACAGGCTGCACAGTCACAGGAAACAGAAACTCAAGGCGCAGAGGTTCAGTCCACAGAGGCAGAAAAGCCGCAGGAAATCACCAATATTGTGGTATATTATCGTGCAAGTGCCCAGAACTCAGAAAAGGCTATCATTGAGGCTATGAATGAGTATTCTGCAGAGAAAATAGGAGTTACAATTACATATACTCCAATCGAAAGTTCCGAGTATAAGGATAAACTGTCTATGGATCTGGCTGCCCAGACTGAGATGGATCTGTGCTGGATGGCGAACTATACCGGATTGCAGTCACTTGCAGAACAGGGTGCTTTAATGGAACTGACAGATATTCTGGGTGAGTATGAAGACCTGTACAATGTTATGCCGGAAAAGATCTGGGAGTCTACAGAATATGGCGGAAACAGATACTTTGTTCCCAATTATAAGGAAAGTTTTACCAGCTATTCCGTAATGACACCTGCAGCACTGGCTGATACTGTTAAGGACAAATATGGAATCGACTTTAATGAAATCGAATGTAACGGTATTGAAGAACTGGAAAATTATGAAGAATACATCCTTGCCTGCATGAAAGAAGGAGTGGAATTCCCCATTCCGAACCTGGTTCGCTTCTATACCTGGTTAAGCGGCGACTCCAAGTATGAAGTACTTAACGGTATCTATATAGCTGATAAAGAGACTCATACAGTTACTACTTATTATGAGACTCCTGAATTTGCAGAATATGTAGAACTGATGCAGAGATGGAACGACCTGGGCATCCGTCTGGAGGAAAGCCTGTTATCTGATTTCAAGTTTGATCCTTATCTGAAATCCGGTTCTTATGCAATCAGCGGCTGGACAACCGTTCCTGATAACCAGAATCAGGCAAGTATCAGATATGGCGTAGATGCATATGTAAAAGAAGTAACACAGAAGACCGTAATAAATACTTCTGCTGCCGGTTCAGGATGGGCAATTCCTCAGTACTCTGAAAAGGCAGATGCAGTTATGAAGTGGCTGACCCTGTTGAATACCGACACAGAATTTGCCAATCTGTTCGTATATGGTTTGGAAGGCCAGAACTATACTGTTGAAAGCGACGGACGTATTGCTGTAAACACTGACGCCGGTTGGTCCAATTCCGTATGGAAAGTTACCAACTATCTTGTTCCTTCTCTGTCCACAGCTGATGCTTTGGATAAAAAGGAACAGTATGATCTGTACAATAATGAAGCTGTTGAAATGGTTCACCTTGGCTTCAGACCTGATCTGACAGCACTTTCTGCAGAGACAGCTACCATCACTGCAATCGATAAGGAAGTAGGGACCATGTTTGACATCGGTTTATACGGAGTCGATAAGCTGGAAGAGACCATTGCTGATATGAATAAGGCAGGTCTGGAGAAGGTAAAAGCTGAGATTCAGAAACAGCTGGATGAATTTTTAGCATCCAAATAAGACGCGTAAAACTAGGCATAATGCATACAGAGCTGTTTAGGGCAGTTCTGTATGCTTTTGGTTATTGAAAGTTTGAACGCAAGCTGCGAAGCAGCATGCGTTCATGAGCAAGGAACGAAAGCGGATGGCGAATGTCCGCTTTACACATGGAAAAGATGAACGTATTGATTGTGGATGATGACAAGAATCTGTGCAAATGTCTGGTAAAGCTGCTTCCCTGGGAGGAGCTTAATTGTGACGCTCCTGAGGTGGCTTATAACGGTCAGCATGCATGGGAAATCATGCAAAGTAAAAAAATTGACCTGGTAATCAGCGATCTGAAAATGCCTGTTATGGACGGAATGGAGCTTTGCCGGATAATCAGAGAAAAATTTACCGATATCATTATTGTATTCTTGAGTGCATATGAGGACTTTTCCATTGCTCAGAAAGCGATGCGGTATGGTGTCACCGATTATATCCTGAAGCCCATTAACCTGGAAGGAATCGAATCCCTGAAAAAAATCATCGGCGGGGCTGCGTCTGTAAAAGGCATACAGGAATGGAGTCACCAGCTGTTTGGCCGGGAATACAGTGACAAGATACGGGAGGCGCTTAAAGGGCAGAATTTTACTTTTTTTGAAGAATTATTTGTGAATCTGAGGAAGACAGATAAGGCATCTTCGCTGAATGCATGTATGTATCTGCTTCGCATTCTGAACGAGCATCATCAGTCAGCAGATAAAGAAAAGTCTGATTCATTGATGTTGTCAGATTCGTTCTATGAGAAAAAATGTCGTGACCTGCTTGCCATGAATACCGCAGAGGAAAGAATTCAATATGTGCAGGAACAGTATGAGAAAGCTTTGCAGGATGCCGGAGACGAGTCGAGGAATGCTTATATTGTACATCAGACGAAAGCACTGATAGAAGAAAATTATTATCTGCCGGAATGCAATGTAACCTGGATCTCCGGAAAATTATATATGCAGCCTGCTTATGTGGGACGACTGTTCAGTAAAAAGACCGGAATCGGACTGGCGGAATATATTGTAGAATGCCGAATGAAGCAGGCCAGTCTGTTGCTTCGGGAAAGTAATGTTCCGGTAAATGAAATTGCTGCTAAAGTAGGATATTCTTATTCCAATTATTTTACCAGAGCATTCCGTAACAGGTTCGGGCTGTCACCTTCTGAATATCGGCAAAAGCATGGGAAGAAAGCCTAAGGGAGAAAGTGCATGAAAAGTTGGTATAAAAACAGGGGAATCAGCTTTAAGATCAGTTTCATGTTTGCTTCATTATTTCTGTTGATGATAGGGGTATTGACATTTATCTTATATAACCATTTTCAGAAAACGGTTAATGAATCCATCATGAGTGCGGTCAGCGGCAAGGTATCTGACAATATGAGTCAGATGCAGTCACTTCTGGAACGTATCGAAATTTCGGTAGATCTTGTGTATGACAATGACACGCTTTACTATGAAGGAGATGCGGAAATACCACCTATCTGTAAAATGATGCTTTCTTATAAACTAGAGCCCGGCAATGAGAATGTCCCGCCTTTGATAGAGGAATATGAATCGAATAAAAAGCTGTTCAATGACTATTTCAGTGCCTGTTTTGGTAGTACGGGTACTGATTACAGCAATATTATTTTTGTGGACACTTCTCTCCCGATTCACAGATTTTTGGTAAGACATACTGGTTTTGATGAAGGAAACGGCTTTCGGAGCAGTGCGAATATCCAGGCAGCAGACTGGTATCAACAGGCCAGGCAGTTAGACGGAGACATTTATTGGTTCATATTGCCGGAGTATGAGACCAGACTGTGCATGGCTAAATTGCTGAAGCATGCGTACATCGACCAGAACCGGGAATTGCAGGTACAGGAAATCGGAGTACTTACCTTGAGTTTTGATATTGCTGCCATATATGACAGGCTGGATATTGAAGGACTGACATCGGGTTCTGAAATCTATCTGGTAGACCGGGAGAAGGAAATTGTCTTTTCCAGCAATCAGCAGTCCGCTTTCAGTCAGCTTCTTGAAGAACAGTATACCTGGCAGGAAGGGATTCAGGAAGCGCAGTATGAAGGACAGCCTTGTCAGATTTATTTCAAGGAACTTCCCATGGATCTGGCAATCATGTCGGTAGTTCCTTTGGATGATATCAAAAGTTTGACATCTGACACTATCAGGATTATCTTTATCGTAGGTATCATAGCAGTATGTGTGTCAGTTGCTGTGATCGTTTTGCTTGCAGCCAAAATCGTTGCGCCCATAAAGCGTCTGTCAAAGCATATGCAGGCGGGACATGCAGAACTCATTTCCTGTGATACCGTGGGACAGGACGAAACCGGTAAGCTGTATCGGGCATTCAACACCCTGATGACAAGGCTTCATCAGTCTATGGATGACACCGTTACAGCCATGGAGAAACAAAAAGAGGCTGAACTGCGCGCGTTACAAGCCCAGATCAATCCCCACTTTGTTTACAATACGTTGAATTCCGTATCCAGTCTGGCATTGTACTATGAGAAGCAGGATATTGCCGAGGTAGTAGATAATTTATCAAAGATCATGCGATACAGTATCAGTTCTCCCAATGAAATGGTTCCAATCCGCACGGAGCTGAATATTATTAAAGAATACGAGAATATTCAGAAAAGCTGTTATTGGGAAGAAGTTGCATTCCGGTATGAGATCGCGCCGGAAATGCTTGATTTCCTCATTCCTAAGCTGATCATACAGCCGCTCATCGAAAATGCACTGAAGCATGGCTTGGACCATGGAGAAGGATGCGCAGAAGTGCGTCTGATCACTGCCCGAAAAGGGGACGAAATAAAGATCATCGTCTGGGACAGTGGGAAATGTGCCGATGTGGAAAAGCTGAACCGATATGCATTGGGAGTAGATTCGGAGGAGATCAAATCCAGCAGTATCGGTGTCAGAAATGTGTGGGAACGCATCCGCATTGTCTTCGGAGAGCAGGGAAGTCTGCATTATGAAAAAGATGAGGAAGGACATACCATGGCCATTATCAGTATAAATGGTATTGAGGAAAGACAGAAAGAAGGTAATGTATTATGAGAATCATGACAAGTAACATCTGGGGAGATTATTTCAACAATCCGGTGGAAGACAGACAAGATCTGTTATATGATGTTTTTATGAGATATCAGCCTGATATTCTTGGATTTCAGGAGGTTACAAAAAGCTGGTACGCAAGTAATCTGCTTGAGCACCTTTCGGCTGAGTACGCTTTTGCCGGTACGGAAGCTTACAATAATATTAATTTCGTACCTCTGGCATATAAAAAGGATTATCTGCTTCTGGCCAAGGG
>JAFTVH010000137.1 GCA_017465845.1 Lachnospiraceae bacterium
GAGGCTGCATATAAGGAATTGATTCATTATGGGAAGTATACCCTGTGGTACTGTTTTGGAGAGTTTTTAGAGGGTGGTCAGACAGATCTGAGAGGCCAGATCATGGCATCCGTATGTAAGGATATTTCATTAGGCTGGGGTGAGGCTCTACTGATTGATAGTGAAAATTCTGTAGCCACTGGTCAGGATTGGTTTGATATATTCAGAAGTAATGCAGAAGAATTGCAGAAACAGTACAGTGAAGAATTGAACGAGTTATATCATGCTTCCTGGTTGTTGCTGCAGGTGATACAACTACAAAATTTGAGTGAATAGATTATATTGCAAGTGCAGCTTTGAAAAAGGCTGCGCTGAAAGTACATAAAAAATAAATTATTTTGAATACACTTGTAACGCAGTGAACCATATGTCGTGTATTGGGATGAGAGGATATATCTCAATAGAAGGGCACCCGGGAAAGGCCCGAAGACATATGAAGGGAGGACAGACATGGACGATAGGCAGATCATCGAATTATATAATGAGCGCTCAGAAGCTGCCATATCAGAAACTGCGGACAAGTATGGGAAATACTGTCACTACATAGCCTATAACATTTTGTATAACGAACAGGATAGTGAGGAGTGTGTAAACGATACCTGGTTTCGGGCGTGGAATACCATACCGCCGCAGCAACCAAATAAATTATCAGCTTATTTAGGGAAGATCACAAGAAATCTGGCATTAGACAGATACAAATATTATAACAGGGAGAAAAGAGGGAAAGGACAGACTGCTCTGGTATTGGAGGAGTTAAGCGAATGTATATCTGCCGGTAATAGTACTGAACAGGAAATGGATGAACGCTTGCTTGTGGAGGCTCTGAATACCTTTTTAAGAAGTCTTTCTCCGCAAAAACGTCAGATACTGGTAAGAAGATATTGGTATCTGAGTTCTGTGAAAGAAATAGCCATGGATTTCAATATGAGTGAAAGCAGTGTAAAGACTATTTTGCATCGTACCAGAATAAAGCTGAAACATTTTTTAGAAAAGGAAGGTATCGTGATATGAGTGAAGAAAAATTATTAGATGCCTTTGGGCAGATTGAGGAAGAATTTATTGAGGAAGCAGATCCAGATAAAAAGAAGATAGATATTGTAAAAAAGCGGAACAGTAACTGGATGACTTGGGCTGCCAGGGCGGCATGCGCAGTCTTAATAATCGGAATTGGAGCACCTCTTGCCTGGAATGTATATCTCGGACGTACTATGAAAGGTGTAGAAAAAGCGGAAACGGAAAATGCGGCAGGTGCACCGGAAGCCATTCAAGATAATGCAGAAAGTGATTTGAGTGGAATAGCTGGAGAAAACCAGGCATCAGGAAGCGAAGCAACAGATGGCTCCGGGAATCCATGGGTGGCTCATTTTAATGAAGCAACAGATGTCCTGGATAGTGCAAGAAGGTATATTCCAGGTTATTTTACAGAGGAATTAAGTGCGGAAGAACTTGCAGCAATGGAACCTGATATGCGACGGAAATGGATGAAATATTCCGGTCACGCCGGTTTCGACGGAGAAGGAAATCTTGAGGATGTCTGCTTGCTGGTAACTACAACAGTACCGGAAAATAAGATTGCTATTACAATATCAGAAAATGGTTTCGGTCGGTGTTATGTTCTGCCAGAGGATGCTGTGGCATCTGTCTGCGGGGATGTGGAATATATGGTCAGTCAGTGGGACAATGGAGAGTATGTAGTGTTGGCGGCAGATGCAGTGATAAACAGCTATTCCTATGCGTTTACACTGACGACTACAAAGCAAGACCTTGATCAGGCAAAAGAAGATTTTGCACAGACATTGGAGTGTTTCGCGTATTATGCGGAAGGGAAACCAAATCTATCGGCGATTACAGCAGATGCGATACCAGAGTGGTTTGATAAGGATTTGACGTATAGGGAGGCTTTGGAAGATCCGGACTACGGAGCATATATGCTTCCGACAATTCCGAAAGAAT
The DNA here is from genome assembly GCA_017465845.1 of Lachnospiraceae bacterium. Taxonomy (GTDB): domain Bacteria; phylum Bacillota; class Clostridia; order Lachnospirales; family Lachnospiraceae; genus Acetatifactor. The sequence continues at coordinate 1,993 of JAFTVH010000137.1, forward strand.
TTACAGCCGAATCCATTCGCCGATACAAGGATCAGGATTTTGATTATCTTTCCGGGTTATGGACAAAGGGATATGATGAACTACTCTGGAAAGTCTATACAATCAGTGAATCAGATGAAAGCAGATTAACCAGTGTGGATGCAACAAAAAACTATGACCTATCTCTTTATCCCATTCCCCGTGCATCGTCTGTGCCGAAAGAATTGCGTCAAATTGTAGACAACCCCATTTTCTATGCGGAAGAATTGACACAGGATGCGGTATGGGCCAGAGCCTACAAAACAGGAGAAACTGGCGACAGTGATGGATGGCGAATGACCTTCAGCGTAATATATGGTGATACGGTTGTAGAGATCCGGGGAAAAGGTGTGGATCCAGTGTGGATATACCAACAGTTGGTTACATTGAAGGTTGAATGACACGACATACAAGAAAACAAGAAAATAATATAAAAAAATATTCATTTTTAGCAATATCATGCTTCCTTTTGCGACTTAATGAGTGAAAGGGCTCTTCAGTAAAATAAATCCGGTGGCTATGGAATCCCACGCTGCATGTACGCATCGCGCAATGGGATCTCAATTGTAAACCGGATTGGAAAGGAGGAAACGTGGACGATAAGCAGATAATAGAACTGTATTTTGCTCGTGACGAGCAGGCAATTCGGGAAACCGAAAACCAGTATGGAAAGTTTTGTCTTCGGATTGCAATGAATATCTTAAGTATTCGTGAGGATGCAGAAGAGTGTGTGAACGATACTTATTATTCCGTATGGAAGCAGATACCGCCCACTGTGCCGGAGTCTTTTCGTGCGTTCTTAGGACGTATTACCAGAAACCTGTCTATCAGCCGGTTTCGTGCATTGCGGGCTAAGAAAAGGTACAGCGGCATGGAAATTATGTTATCAGAGCTTGAGGACTGCGTTCCTTCTGCCGTAAGTGTGGAGCAGTCAGTCGAAGCGGCACAACTCTCTGAGTATATCAGTGACTGGTTGGATTCATTACCAGATGAAGACTGTGCATTATTCGTGCACAGATACTGGTTAGGAGATGAGGTTCAGTTCTTGGCTACAAAGTGTGGCATTACTGCACCTCAGATGGCTCAGAGAATGTATAGGCTTCGGAAAAGCTTAAAGGCTGCCTTGGAGGAGAAAGGAGTCGCATTATGAAGAATGAGAAGATATACGATGGAATCACGGGAATCCGGGAAGATATTATTGAACGGGCTGTAAAGTATGATTTTGAGAATGCAGCAGCAAAAAACAAGAAAGAAAAGAAGGTTACACATAGAGCTCAGTGGATGAAATGGGTGGCGTGTGCCGCCAGTATATGTCTGGTGGTGGGAACAGGGATGTTTGTACTACAGAATATTGGTGGAAAATCCGGCGACGGTACTGCAGCGGAAGGAAACAGCGGAGCATCAGGTACGGTGTTTATGAGTTATGCAGGGCCGATACTTCCGATGACCAGTATTTCAGATACTACAGGTATTACCGTGGAACGGAATATTGATTTTGATTTTCTGCCGTATCAGCGTGTGCAGAAAGGAGAAGTAAACTGCTATGGCGAAATCACAAGCTACACCCAGTTCATGTCAGAGAGTATTGTCACAGATCAGTATATTTTGTCCAATTCCACAGATAAAGATATCTCCATGACTGCGGTATATGGGTTTGCCGGTAGCTTTTATGATAAGAATCGGTATATTCCCAAGATCAAAGTGGATGGGGAAAGTGTAGAATCTACTCTTTACTCCGGACGATACAGCGGCAGTTTCCAGAGTGTGTTTGGCAGTCGGACAGAAGAAAATGACAGGAGTAATCTGTTAGAGCTGACCCAGTGGGAGAGCTATGAGGCTCTTTTATCAGATGGAGCCTATCTTGCAGATGCGTTGGCGGAATATCCAAAGGTGGATCAGCAGGTGGTGGTGTACCGGCTCAGTGAGTTGGCCTATACCGGAACCGATGCAGATGCCACCAATCCTACAATGAATTTGAGCTTCTACATGGATCCCGAAAAGACTACTATTATGTCATGGGGATCCACTGGTGGAAAGAATGATCCGGAAAGTGGCAATTACCACAGACATTATGACATACCTACAAAAGATTGGGAAATTGAGCGGGCAGAAGATGGATATCTGTTGGTGTTGGGAGAAGATATCAGGGATCTGACTATGCAGGGATACAAAGCAGGCATTTACGAGGCAGGAAAAGAACTGAATAATGTAACGGCTAATCTTGAACGATATGAAGCGACTTTGGGAGAGGTACTCTGGGAGATCTTGATCGAGAACCGAGATAAGTACGAAGACGGTCTGGATGAAAGTGAAAAGAAGATTATCTGTCAGATTTCTGATGAAATGCTGTTTGGGTCCATTGCAGAGCTTTTGTATGATTACGGTGTGCTTTCGGATGATGTGGCAGAGCGTTATGATTTCGGTATGCTGGAAGATATGAGAAATGAAACCTATCATATGGACAGAGTGATGTACGTATGTTTTGACGTAGTAGTTCCTGCTGGTGGAAGTGTAGCAGTAGATGCCACAATGAGTAAGGATGGAAGTTTCGATTTTTACGGTGAGGGTGTTACACGAGAAGGTTATGACATGATGACTGATGTGGGTTCTACATTTGCTTTTACCAATCAGAGTGCGTCTATCAGCAATACCGAGCATATCCGGATTGTAGGACAGAATTTTGGATTCGACCTGGAGAATGGCATTACCAAGGTGGAACTGGATAGGAGTGTACCACATTATTATCTGGAAGTAGAGCAGGCAGAGGAGCAAGAATAGAAAAGGAGTATGTTTAGTGTGAAAGAAAGTAGAGGACAACCGAAAATGGGCGCACTTCACTAAGCTGTCTGTAACAGGCAACTTTTGGAGGTTATTAAAGAAAGTGTTCAAGTCAAGAAACTATTGGTTCATCAAGAGAAAGTATCCCGTCTCTTTGGAGAAATTTCATGGCTTGCTTGATAGCCTTGGCTTTTTGTTTTTCAACAAGGGTTTCGGGCATATCAATTTTGTAAAGATCCGTCGGATTCC
>JAFTVH010000138.1 GCA_017465845.1 Lachnospiraceae bacterium
GGACGGACCACTGGTGTATCTGTTAGGCATCAAACCTATGGCAGAGTAGCCAAGTCCGGAAGGGATAAACGCTGAAGGCATCTAAGCGTGAAGCCCCCCTCAAGATGAGATATCCCAGGAGAACTTTAGTTCTTTAGTAAGACCCCTTGAAGACGACGAGGTAGATAGGAACAAGGTGTAAGTGCAGTAATGTACTCAGCTGATGTTTACTAATCGGTCGAGGGCTTATCCTGAAGGCTGGAAAGCAAAATGAATTTTGCACGAAATGAATTTCGCAGGAAATAAATTTCGCAGGTAGGTTACAAAGTCTTGTAAGATTAAAATTCAATGTTCGGTTTTGAAGGTATGAACCTTTTGAGAAGAGTAGCGTGGGCTGCTCTTTTTTGTGTTATAGAGCTTTTTATGATATACAAGATAGAAAGGAAAGGTATATGGAACAGCGCATTAGAGAAATCATTCAGGATTCAGATATGGTTTTGGTTGGAATCGGAGAAGAATTTGAAGGTGTAAGACAGCTTAAACAGATTCCGGAGTATGTTCGGCTGATAGAAGAAGCAGAAGCAACAGGAAAAGATTGGATGATTCCGGCCATAAACCGCTACTTTGCTGATCGGGAAATAAAAAAGGGGCAGGATGCATTTGCTCAGATTCCAAATGTATTGGCAGGTCTTGCCGAATTGCTGCAAGATAAGAATTATTTTATGGTAACAGTCACAACAAATGATTATGTGTGGGATGCAGGCTTTAAAGAAGGCAGAGTAGTGGCCCCATGCGGTGGAAGTCGAAAGAAACAATGCGCTGGCGGGAAAGATTGTGAAGTGCCCCCTCAGCCGATTAGTCAGAAAGAGTGGGAGCAGTTACAAGGAGAAATTAGTAACAGGATTGACAAGATTCAGGAAAGCAACGTATGCGAAATGGATTATATCAATAATTGCCCACAATGTAACAGACCGATGGTTCTAAATAATATATTTGCAGAAAATTACGATGAACGCGGTTACCTTGATACCTGGCAGATTTATACAAAATGGCTGCAAGGTACTCTGAATCGGAAACTGTGCATATTAGAGTTGGGAGTGGGCATGCAGTATCCCAGTGTGATAAGATTCCCTTTTGAAAAGATCGGTTATTTCAATCAAAAGGCCAATTTTATCCGTGTAAACAAGAATTTGTACCAATTGACGGAAGAATTGAAAGAAAAAGGAATATCAATTTCTGAAAATGCTGTAGACTGGCTCACGTCTCTGTGTTAAACTGTTAAAGTGAAGTGTTGAGATTTCAGTGGAATATTGACAGCTAGCGAAATATAACGGGATGAGAGGGCACACATATGATAGCAATTATCGATTATGACGCTGGTAACATTAAAAGTGTAGAGAAGGCTTTACTTGCTTTGGGAGAAGAAGTCATCGTTACTTCTGATGCCGGGCAGATTCTGAGAGCAGACGGAGTGATTTTGCCGGGTGTAGGTGCATTTGGCGATGCCATGAAGAAATTGGAAGCTTATGGTCTGGTGGAAGTGATCCATCAGGTGGTAGAGAATAATACACCTTTCCTGGGCATCTGCCTGGGACTGCAGCTGCTTTTTGAGAGCAGTGAGGAAAGTCCCGGAGTGAAAGGACTTGGGATTCTGGAGGGAGAGATCGTAAGGATTCCCGATGGAGAGGGAATAAAGGTACCTCACATAGGCTGGAACTCCCTGACCTTTCCGAACATGGGCAGGCTCTTTGAGGGAATAGCGGAAAACGCTTATGTATATTTTGTACACTCGTATTATCTGCGCGCAAAAGAGGAGAGCATCGTTGCCGCTGCTACGGAGTATAGTACTTATATTCATGCATCTGTGGAAAAAGATAATGTATTTGCATGCCAGTTCCATCCTGAAAAAAGTTCAGATGTGGGTCTGACGATCTTAAAGAATTTTATTAAAATCACGAAGGAGGGAAAATAAATGCATACTAAACGAATTATTCCCTGTCTTGATGTGAAGGACGCAAGAGTAGTAAAAGGCGTTAATTTCGTGAATCTGAGAGATGCCGGAGACCCGGCGGATGTTGCAGCGGCTTATGATAAGGCAGGCGCGGATGAAGTAGTATTTCTGGATATTACGGCTTCTTCGGATTCCCGTTCTACTCAGCTTGAGTGGGTGCGCCAGGTGGCAAGCAAAGTATTTATTCCTTTTACTGTAGGCGGTGGTATCAGAACTGTAGATGACTTCAGGGCACTGTTAAGAGAAGGTGCAGACAAGATATCCGTGAATTCCGCAGCCATTATGAATCCGCAGCTGATCAGCGATGCTGCAGAGAAATTCGGCAGTCAGTGCGTAGTAGTAGCTATTGATGCCAAGAAACGTGCAGACGGAAGCGGCTGGAATATTTATAAAAATGGTGGTCGCGTAGACATGGGCATGGATGCTGTGGAATGGGCAATAAAAGCAGAGAAAATGGGTGCCGGAGAAATTCTTCTGACCAGCATGGACGGTGATGGTACAAAAGCAGGATATGATCTGGAACTGACCAAGGCTATTGCAGAGTCAGTGTCTATACCGGTTATCGCATCCGGCGGTGCAGGTACCATGGAGCACTTTTATGAAGCGTTAACTGTGGGAAAGGCAGAGGCAGCACTGGCTGCGTCCCTGTTCCATTATAAGGAACTGGAAATCCGTCAGGTAAAGGAATATCTGCGAGATAAGGGAGTATCAGTAAGACTTTAACATGCAATACCAGAACATTTAATACCGGAACACCAATGAGGAGATTTATAATGGGAATGATTCAAAACGACTGGCTGACTGTGCTGAATGAGGAGTTTCGTAAGCCGTATTATGCCAAGCTTTTTCAGTTTGTGAAAGAAGAATACAATACCACACAAGTATTTCCCCCTGCTGATGATATTTTCAATGCATTTCATCTGACCCCTTTAAGTCAGGTAAAAGTCGTTATTATAGGGCAGGATCCTTATCACAATGTGGGACAGGCTCATGGCTTGTGTTTTTCTGTAAAACCGGATGTAGAGATTCCGCCTTCTCTGGTAAATATTTACCAGGAGCTTCATGATGATCTGGGCTGCTATATACCAAATAACGGTTATCTGGTAAAATGGGCGAAACAAGGCGTATTAATGCTGAATACTGTTTTGACTGTAAGAGCACATATGGCTAATTCCCACCATGGAAAAGGATGGGAAGAGTTTACCGATGCAGCAATCAGGGCTTTAAATAAGCAGGACAGACCTATTGTATTTATTTTGTGGGGCAAGCCTGCGCAGACGAAGGAAAGTATGCTGAATAACCCCAACCATTTGATTTTGAAGGCTCCTCATCCCAGTCCTTTGTCTGCATACAGAGGATTCTTTGGAAGCAGGCCTTTCAGTCAGACCAATCAATTTTTGCAGAGTCGTGGTGTAGCGCCGATTGACTGGCAGATTGAAAATATTTAGTAGAAAAAGTAAGATATCACTACAAGGGAGAAAATAAACAATGGAAAAAAAAGCATTTGTTACGAAAGAAATGATTGAAGAAATTACAAAGAAATATCCCACACCTTTTCATATTTACGATGAAAAAGGGATTCGCAAAAACGCAAAAGCATTAAAGGAAGCATTCGCATGGAATCCGGGCTATAAGGAGTTTTTTGCTGTAAAGGCTACTCCGAATCCTTTTTTGATTAATATTTTAAGAGAATATGGATGCGGCTGCGACTGCTCTTCTTTAACGGAGCTGATGCTCAGCAACGCTATGGGAGTAAAAGGAGAGGACATCATGTTTTCTTCCAACGATACTCCGGCACATGAATTTGAATATGCAGCGCAGATTGGAGCTACCATCAACCTGGATGATTTTACTCATATCGATTTCCTTGAGAAGACCATCGGCTATCTGCCTAAGACTTTAAGCTGCCGTTACAATCCGGGCGGATATTTTTCTATCAGCAACAATATCATGGACAACCCGGGTGATGCAAAATATGGATTCACGACAGAGCAGCTGTTTGAAGGGTTCAAGGTTATGAAAGCTAAGGGAGTAGAAAATTTCGGTATCCATGCTTTCCTTGCCAGCAATACTGTGACCAACGAATATTATCCCACATTGGCTAAGACCCTCTTTGAGGTGGCTGTAAAGCTGAAAAAAGAGACCGGCGCTCATATTTCTTTCATTAACCTGTCCGGTGGAATCGGTATTCCTTATCGTCCTGATCAGGAGCCTAACGACATCAAAGCCATCGGAGAAGGTGTCCGCAAAGTTTATGAAGAAGTGCTGGTACCTGCAGGAATGGGTGATGTTGCAATCTATACGGAACTGGGACGTTTCATGATGGCTCCTTATGGTCATCTGGTAACCAAGGTTATTCATGAGAAACATACTCATAAAGAATACATTGGTGTGGATGCCTGTGCTGTTAACCTGATGCGCCCTGCTATGTATGGTGCTTATCATCACATTACGGTTCTGGGAAAAGAAGATAAGCCCTGCAACCATATGTATGATGTAACAGGTTCTCTTTGTGAAAATAATGATAAGTTTGCAATCGACCGTAATCTTCCGGAAATCGAAATCGGTGACTATATTGCCATTCATGATACCGGAGCACACGGATTTGCAATGGGCTACAATTATAACGGTAAACTGAAATCCGCGGAACTGCTTCTGAAAGAAGACGGCAGCGTAGAAATGATCAGAAGAGCAGAGACACCGAAAGATTATTTTGCAACCTTTGATTGCTTCCCTATTTTTGATAAAATCAACTGGAATGCTTAAAGTTGTAAATTTTGTTTTGATAGCAGCTCAATATTGGAGGACGATGTGAAATACGCCAATTTCTTACAAAAGGGTGGTATCATAGGATTTGTGGCACCATCCTTTGGGTGCAATATAGAACCATATCATACTGCTTTCCTGAATGCTCAGGGGAAGTGGAAAAAGCTGGGCTACGGACTGGATTTGGGGCCTAACTGTTACGAGGGAAAAGGAATCGGTATCAGCAATACGCCGCAGTCCTGTGGGCAGGAACTGACGGACTACTACCTTTCGCAAAATAATGACTGCCTGATTTCCTGCGGTGGTGGTGAGCTGATGTGTGAGATTCTGGATTATGTTGATTTTGAAGCTATTGCTAAGGCAGATCCAAAATGGTTTATGGGCTTTTCGGATAACACCAACATGACTTATCTGTTAGCTACCATATGCGATACTGCTGCAATTTATGCGCCCTGCGCAGCTGCGTACGGAATGGAGCCGTGGCACAAGTCATTGAAGGATGCTTTTGGTCTGCTGACCGGAAAGAAGCTTTCCGTACAGGGATATCCGAAATGGGAAAAAGAATCCTTAAAAGGAGCAGAGAATCCTCTGGCTCCGTACAATGTGACGGAGAAGAAAGTTCTGCGCTGCTATGACGGGCGTCAGCAAGCCGGGAATATGCCAGTAGGCGAGATAACTATAGGCAGTAAAAATCCTGAAATTACTTTTTCAGGGAGATTGCTGGGTGGCTGTATGGATTGTCTGGTGAATCTGTTAGGTACTTGCTATGATCATACGAGAGAATTTGTTGAGAAATATAAAGATGATGGGATCATCTGGTTCCTTGAGTCCTGTGATCTGAATGTCTTCGGTATTCGCCGCGCTATGTGGCAGATGGAACATGCAGGCTGGTTTCAGCATGTGAAAGGATTTCTGATCGGGCGTCCGTACTGTTATGGACAGGAGATGATGGGACTGGATGCTTATCAGGCTTTCCTGGAGGTGGCTGCCCGTAAGAATGTACCAGTGATCATGGATGTGGATCTGGGGCATTTGCCTCCTATGATACCTTTGATTGTAGGCAGTAAGGCGGATGTATATGTGAAGGGGAATCAGATATCTGTAGATATGAAACTGGAATAATATAAGTAAGTGTATTTATTAAGGCGATTATGCTTTACTGGCATAATCGCCTTATTTAGATTTGACTGTCAATAACCGCTCAGCATCACTGTACAATTAACAGATTATTGGAATCATTAATTTACCTAAGAACATTTAGTGAATCACCGCACCATTCTCCGTCAGGATTCGTTGGATTTCAGTAATGTCAGCATTGGCAGGTACCACGTTCGATTTGGCAGCAACTGCAGCAGCCACACCGGCAGCTTCACCCAGACAGCAGACGATAGGCATGATACGAATGGATGCTTGTGCCTCATGGTCGACACTGATACATCTTCCGGCTACCAGAAGATTAGAGATTTCCTTAGGAAGCAGACTCCTGTAAGGAATCTCATAATACTGCCCGGCCGGGAAGTAATAGTGGCTTGTTCCGGAACCTTCCGGATTATGAATATCAATGTCATAATTTCCGCAGGCAATGGAATCCTCGAATTTGGAACAGTCTATAAGTTCCTTACCGGTCAGCAGATGAAGCCCATCAATCATGCGGCTTTCTCGGACACCGATCTCGGCAGCGGTAGAAAGCAGCTCAGCATTTTTCATAGATTCAAAATTTTCTTTCAGGAAAAGATAGAGTTCCAATACCTGTTCCCTTGCCTCCACCTCGGCACGTGTTACATCGAATGGGTCAACGGGGTTGAGCTTTACAACCCTTGTGGAGTTAAAATGAAGAACATTTTTTTGAATCGTATGGAAAATCAGCACATCCTCTCGAGGATTTTTGATTTTACCGGATGCTTTAAACTCTTTATAAAGCGTCTGTATTTGACTGCGTTCCTGTTCAAACTTTTCCAGATCAACATTAGATACGCGGAAACATAATGTCATAGGCTGGCAAAGGTGATCGGCTTCTCTGCCCAGATGGTAACTGCAGCCGGACCGTACAGCCAGGTCGGCATCTCCGGTAGCATCAATGTAATAATCGGCTGTCAGATCTATATTGCCGGATTTGGTTGCAACGGTCAAGTGTTGGATTTTACCATCGCTTATTATTACATCACAGAGATAGGCGTGGAAGAGAAGCGTAACTCCGGCTTCCAGAGCCATTTCGTTCAGGACCAGCTTTAGCTGTTCTTCACTGAAAATCCTCTTTCTGTCACTGTAAATCATTTCTCCCGTAAGATTCCGCATAGATGTCAATCTGTTTAGAATTTCTTCAAAGATACCTGCGCTGAGGCTTTTGAATTCGCCGTCAACTTTGGTACTATAAGGCATAAAAGGGTTTACAAGGCAGTTAACAGCAGCACCGCCCAGGCAGTTGGATTTGTCAAAAAGAAGTACTTTTTGGCCGCATCTTGCGGCAGCGATGGCAGCAGCTGCACCGGCAAATCCGCCGCCTGCTACGATAATATCAAATTTTTCCATAGTAGAATTCCTTTCTGAACTGTAACAGTTGTACTACGTTTCTATATGATTATAGCAAGGTGTTATTGCAAATTCTTTTCCTTATGTAAGAATAAACTTGAACAAAAGAAAGAAAAGAACTATAATTATTTTATTAACAGCAAAAAGTGAAAGCGATGGGAAGAGATGGATTATGTATCACTAAAGCAAATGATTGACACGATTTCTACTCTGGGAAAATATCATGTATGTATCCATGATGTGTCGGGAATTTTGAAGAAGACATGTTTTAAGATCCCTTATTGGTACGCGATTCACAGCAAGAATTTCTGCAGTCTTGCCAAATCTACACAGAAGGGGTTTGACACCTGTATGAATTGCAAGAACTGTGCCAATCACAGAGCCATTCACACAGGAAAGGCTTTTGCGGGACTATGTGCTTTTGGACTGTTTGAAGCGGCGAAGCCTGTGGTCATAGATGGAAAGACGGTTTGTATCATTTATCTGGGAAATATTGTGATTGATCGGGAAAAGACGCTGGAAAAATTGAGAGCAACCTGTGCAAAGACGCTTTCACCTGTAACGGAAATGGAAAGAGAACTTGCAAGCAGTCAGGAACAGACGGACATACAGACGGTTATAGCCCTTTGTGACATGATTGACAGCTACATCCGTTTGCTTTATGAACAATATAAGGATGCAGATATCAGGGATGACAGTCCTTATCATTGGGCCGTGTATAATTTGAAAAAATATGCTGATGAAAATTACAGCCAGACTTTCACACTGGAAAGCGTATGCCGGCTGTATTTTGTGAATGAAAAATATGCCGGAAAATTATTTAAAGAACAGATAGGCATGAGTTTTCATGAATACCTGAATAAAATACGTCTCCAAAAAGCTGCCGGGGATTTGAGAAATGGAAAGGATCGCATCATTGATATTGCATTGCGGTGCGGCTTTAACAACATAACTTATTTTAATCGCAGATTTCTGGAAGCTTACGGGATGCCACCGGGGCAGTTTCGGAGACTGCGCTCCTGATAACAGTCGGAAAAGGATCAAAAGCAAAAAGTCGTTTTACCATATCATATGATATGGAGAACGGCTTTTTTTGATGTACAAAATGACCAAATAGTCAATAGGTCAAATTTGATTTTGGGTAAAAATGCAAACATGCAAAAATGACCATTTGCCAAATTCGGCAATTATGCTACAAATAAAGCAACCCGAGAGGCAAGCAATATGAAAATGTTCAAAGGAGAGAAACAAATGGGGAAGAATAGTAACGTGGTCCACTATAAGACCAAGAAAGAGAAACGACATAAGACATGGCTTCAGATAAAAAGAAACTGGGTGTTGTACCTGTTTGTGCTTCCGGTTATTATCTGGTATCTGATATTTGATTACTGGCCCATGTACGGCGTACAGATTGCTTTCCAGAATTATAAGATAGGAGAGACTTTTGGTACCAGCGAATGGATAGGATTTAAATTTTTTGAACAGTTTTTTAACTCCTACTGGTTTCCTGTCGTTATGAAAAATACGGTGATGTTAAGCCTATTATCTTTTGTGCTTGGATTTCCATTGCCTATTATTATCGCCCTTCTTTTAAATGAAGTGGTAAATACTAAATTTAAGAAGACTGTACAGACCATTACATATGCTCCTCACTTTATTTCCACTGTAGTACTGTGTGGTGCGCTGCAGCTGTTCCTGAGTCCGGAATCCGGAATTATCGGTGTTGCGGTAAATGCTGTCAGGGAGATGATGGGACTTGCAGATACCAACCTGTTAATGAACGGTCCTGCTTTTAAATGGATATATGTACTGTCCGGAATCTGGCAAGGCACCGGTTGGGGATCTGTGGTATACTTTGCGGCACTTTCTGCAGTGGATTTAGAGCAGATAGAAGCTGCAAGAATCGATGGTGCATCAAAACTTCAGAGGATATGGTATATTAATATTCCGGTACTTATTCCTACCATTGTAATACAGCTTATTTTGCAGTGCGGAGGTCTTTTATCTGTAGGATATCAGAAGGTATATCTGTTACAGAACGATTCTATATTGTCCTATTCGGAAGTTATCTCGACTTATGTATATCGGGCAGGAATCAATGGTGCGCAGTTTAGCTTCGGTACAGCAATCGGCCTATTTAACAATGTGATCAACTCAGTGCTGATGATTGTGGTGAACCAGATTGTCAGAATGGTAGATAAAGACATGAGTATGTTTTAGGTGGAGGTAAATCAGTATGAAATTTCGTAAGTGGAAAGCGCAGAGTTTTTCGGATAAGGCATTTGATGTGATCAATTATACAGTATTGATTCTGATAGCTTTGATATGTCTCTATCCCCTTTATTACATTGTAATTATATCGTTCAGTGAAAATGTGGTGGGTACTTATCTTTGGCCCAATGGATTCACCCTGGGAGGATACGAGGCAGTTTTTAAAAGTAAAGATATCTGGATGGGATATGCCAATACCATTTTCTATACTGTGACTGGTGTACTTTTTAGCCTGGCATTAACACTTCCTTGCGCCTATGCCCTTTCGCGTAAGGATTTGGTGGGCAGGAGACTAATTGTAGGGTATCTGACGGTAACCATGTTCATCAGTGGTGGGATGATTCCTTCTTATCTGGTGGTGCGTGATCTGCATCTGCTGGATACCAGGCTGATCATCATTATCCTGACCGGATGCAGTGTTTATAATATTGTGGTGGCAAGGACGTTTTTCACCACTACGATATCCGGAGAACTGTTTGAAGCAGCGCGCATGGATGGCTGTGGTAATACCTGGTTTTTTTTAAAGATTGCACTGCCGCTGTCCAAGCCCGTGATTGCAGTGCTGGCTTTGTGGATAGGCGTTGGAAGATGGAATTCCTATTTTACGGAGATGATCTATCTGAGGGATGATTCCAAGTATCCGCTGGCTCTTTATTTAAAGAGAGTGCTTTGGCAGGTAAATGCAATGAAAGAACTTTTGATGGGTATTGGCAGCAATGGTGAAACAGTGGAAATATCTCAAAGTATGATAGAGCAGGCGCGTCTGGTATCTATTATGCAATATGTAATTATTGTATGTGCCACGGCTCCCATGTTGGCTGTATATCCTTTTATTCAGAAATATTTTACTAAAGGTGTTATGGTAGGATCCGTAAAGGGCTAATTGCACCCTGAAAGGGCGCACGACTTGGTGGGTGGAACTCCCACACGGAAAGGTTTAGCAAACCACCGTTAACGAGTCTTGGGCACTGGCGGGTAACTTCCAGTGTTAAGCGTAGACAGTTAGGATGCAGGGTTGCAATGCTTGTA
>JAFTVH010000024.1 GCA_017465845.1 Lachnospiraceae bacterium
ATATATAGAAAGTCAATAGTTTTGCCGAAATTCATCAAAATAAAACGAAATAAGGCTTATTTTGTTTTGATTGCGCCTTATTCTGCCTAATTAAGCGTAATTCCAATAGAATAAGGCTTATTTCCAAGAGATAAGGCTAAATAAGGTTTGCGGCGGCGGGGACGGTGGAATTAAATTTCCATTTAGCGGGAGGAATGCCCACGCACACAACGCGCCGCGCGTTAAAAAATATTTTTTCCCGAAATGGGTGCGGGGGGTATGTTTCTGCCTGTGGTCTGGCACTAACCCTAAAGCGCACTTATTTTATTTTCTTAAAAAATTTTGATATAATATAAGTGTAAGAAATAAGAAAAATCTTATAAATAAACCGCGAAAGGAGGGAAACAGTAAGTGCTATTTTACAAGCAAGATATGTGGGATTATTTAGAAGAATTTGCGCGAGACGCAAACCAACCACACCAAGTTATGAATATTGCTCACGCAAAAATGCTCGACCGTTTTAATAGAGAACGGGAAAAAGAACAACTAAAAAAAGAGATTATCGAAGAAGTGCTTTCGCGCATTTCTATTATGTTTGAGACAGGCGAAGCAATCAAAGAGATAAACGCACTCAATAAAGCTATTGAGCAATTAGCACGATAATAACGAGCGGGAGGGGCGTTCCCTCCTTGCCGTTCCAATAGATAAGGAGATAACGGAGAATGCCAACTACAGTACCAAATCAAAGGCTTATAGCAATACACAGAGAACGCGCCGCGTCTGACTTCCTCGGCATAAAAAATAGCAACTGGCAAGCTGCGGCACGCGACCTCGGGGCGCACGCTTTAATGCTTTATTTATACTTTGCGTCCAATGCTAACGGCTTTATGCTTGCGCTTTCTCCTGCTGCCATACGGCAAGCGGTGGGAATGCCGTCCTCTACATACCGCGACCAATTTATTAAGCTGATAGACAAAGGATACCTTGTACAGCGCGGGGACAGTAATACTTATGATTTCTATGAAACACCACAACGCGCCACGCATACAACGCCAAACAATACATCTGACGGTTATGACTTTACGGCAGACGCTATGGACGAAGCGCAAACCGTAAATGTCAAAGCGGTGGAGGATATAGAAATAAATATAAATAATACAAATATGATAAATAACTGTGGCGGGGAGAAACAAGTTTCTCCCACGCCATTGAAAGAACAGTTTAGCTTTTAAGGAGAGACTATGACAGAGAAAGAAATGCTTAATTGCCTATTGGCAGTATGGGAGAATATGACGGAGGACAAAGACAGAGAAGCATACAAAGAAATGCTTGCGCTCTTGGATAATATGCGCTATTTCCTGCGCTATGACCTCCAAATCGAATACTTATTGCCGCCACTTGAAGTTAAGGCGGGAGAGTTCACATTTTAATAACTGACGCAACGAGCGGGAAGTCGTTTGACCTCCCGCTCCTTTTTTATATAAATACTACCCGCCACCGACGCGAGCCGTGTTTAATCGTGTATAACCGTCCTGCTGCCGTTTTATACCGCGTTTAGATTTCTCACAAGAATATCAATACCAGTTTGAGAAACGGCGAGATAATAACGCTCTGTGACTTTCCCGCTCGCGTGTCCCATTTGATTACAGAGAATGTGTGTCGGCGTGTTTACCTCCGCGAGCCGTGTTCCGTATGTGTGGCGGAGGTAATGATATTTGAAGTCTATCTTTAGCGCGGTTTTAATTGTGCGGCTGTGATACTTCATTGAGTTTACTGTTTGTATCTTTCCGTTTGGTAAGCTGTTCACAAGTTCAAGGGAGGAAATTCTGCTGCCGTCCACATCATAAATATAAGTGCAGTTCTGCGCCCTCTGTGCTTTCAAATCAGCCGCGTGTGCCCTTGTTTCCGCTTCCAATCGTATAAAGTATTCCTTTAGCTTTTGGCTCAAATAAACCGTCCTGCGTGCGTTACGCGTCTTTAGCGGCACAAGTTTAATCAAGCCGTCTTGATACTGCATTTGTCTGTCAATGGTTATCGTGCCGTGTTCAAGGTCTACATTCTCCCATTTCAAGCCGTAACACTCATTGATACGCAAGCCGCAGCCTTTTCCCAAGAGATAAGCAGTTTCCGCGTTTGAGCCTTTGAAATACGCGTCAAGTCGGTCTGTTTCCTCGCGGCTGAATGCCACAATGTCTGTATCTTCATCAATCTTCATTTTTGGCATTGTGATACGCACATCTTTGTTTACGCAAAGTTTGTTGTATGCGTCCACCGCCAAATAATTGCGTGAGTACGCTTGACCGAAGATAAGATAAAACATCTTCAAAAATCCCTCTACATACTTGTAAGCGCGTCCCTCGTTGTAATAGAGGTGTGATAGATAGTCGTTGACCTCCGCCACCGAAATATCATCAATGAAACGCGAGCCGAATTTATCTTCCAAGTGATTGCGCCACAAGCTCTCCTGTTTCTTGATAGTAGAGTATGCTTTGCCGCTGCGTCCCTGTTCGCAGTATTCAGCGTAAACCTCTCCAAAAGTCATACGGCGTTCGGTCTTTTGGTTTAAGCTCGCGTCAAATCGCATTTCTGCAATTGCCTTTGCTTGCGCCGCCGCTCGTTTAGTTTTCAATGGATTTCCTGCTTCATCTTTTGAGCCTTTGCGGTTTACCCTCCTGCCGTCCACCGTCCTTGTAAAACGATAGCACCAATTACCATTGGGAAGTTGAGAGATACCTAAATTCTGTGTTTGCGTCATTCTTGTCGTCCTCCTTTGTGTTTGGAGGACACAAGTTCGCAAGTTTTTTCCTTTACTTTTGGGACACCTGTGTTATAATCAAATTAGCAAAAAGCCTTGCCACGACACCGCTTTTGAAGTCACGAGCGAAGCGAAGTGACTTATGAAATGGCTCGCGACGAAGCAAGACATGGTAAGGCATTCGAAGGTCTGTTAAAGAGATATTTTGGTTAATTAGAAATGCAGTAAAATCAATACTTTTTGAATTACTCAGAGGGCAAATCCTTAGTGGTTTGCTCTCTTTTTATTGTCCAAGAGTGGAAGAAAAGTGTACTTTTTCACAGCCCTGTTGTAACCCTTATTTGCCCATTTTTCTGGCATTTCTTTAGCTATAACCCTACTATACTCACCATAACAGAGAATGTAAAGGAAATCAGTAAATCCAACGCATATACCCCCTTCCTGTACCAGTATAGGGGACGGTAACAACATGATTTTACCATATATTTGTTCGATTGTAATATACAGCAGATATTTTTAATCATTATCTTTCATATTGCGTCAGCAATGAAAACTGCAACTTTTCATTTTGCCAATAATAGTGTATACTTCTTATTAGCATCGTGACTTAAAGAGACGTACAAACTTTGGAAAGGACAACTATATGGAAAAAATAGCAAGCTTCACCATAGACCATATCAAGCTTCAGCCCGGTATTTATGTGTCCCGTAAAGACACCGTAGGTGCAGAAGTGATTACCACCTTCGACCTTCGCATGACCAGTCCCAACGAGGAACCGGTCATGAACACCGCAGAAATGCACACCATCGAGCATCTGGCTGCCACTTTTCTGCGCAACCACCCTGCATATAAGGATAAGACTATCTATTTCGGCCCCATGGGCTGCCGCACCGGATTTTATCTGCTGCTGGCCGGGGATCTTACTTCAGAGGAAATCGTTCCCCTGATGATTGAAATGTATGAATTTATCCGGGATTATCATGATGAAGTGCCCGGAGCTTCTGCCAAGGACTGCGGCAACTATCTGGATATGAACCTGCCCATGGCAAATTATCTGGCAAATCGGTATCTGGAGCAGGTGCTGTACGGTATCACGCAGGACAGGCTGCATTATCCGCAGTAAGCACATTCATTTTAAAAATAACGCTGCATCGCTGAGACCGTGCAGCGCAACTAACAATCGGGCACGCCATAGAGCGTAGCAGAAACGAGGTATATTATGATAAAAGTCGGTATTATCGGTGCCATGGAACTGGAAGTAGAAGCACTCAAATCCAGAATGGACGCTGCAAACATCACAACCAAAGCCGGTATGGAGTTCCACGAAGGCACTCTTAACGGTGTCAATGTAGTCATCGTAAAATGCGGTATCGGAAAAGTAAATGCGGCCCTCTGTGTGCAGATTCTGGCTGATATTTTCCGGGTAAGCCACATTATTAACACCGGAGTTGCAGGCTCCCTCAATGCAGAACTTGATATCGGAGATATCCTGATTTCAAAAGATGCTCTGCATCATGACATGGATGTCACTATTTTCGGCTACCAGCCCGGTGAAGTGCCGCAGCTGGGCCTGCGGGAATTTCCTGCCGATGAAAGGCTCGCTGCTTTAGCGAAAGAATCCTGTGAAAAAGTCAATCCGGGAATCAACGCTATCATAGGTCGTGTGGTAAGCGGCGACCAGTTTATTTCCGATAAGGACACCAAGAACAGGCTGATCAGTCTGTATCAGGGAGACTGCGCTGAGATGGAAGGTGCTTCCATTGCGCATGGTGCGTATTTGAATAAGATTCCGTTTGTTATTATCAGGGCGATTTCCGATAAGGCGGATGATACCTCCGAGATGGAGTATCCGGTGTTCGAGCGGGCAGCTGCAAAGCATTCGGCAAGACTGGTGGAAGATATGATTCAGAAGATTTAACAAACTCAATGAAGCCGGGGATAGGGATATGTCCCGTCCTCGGCTCCATATAATCAGCGCTCTAACCGCCCTGTACTCCTCAAGAAATTCGTCAGTTCAAGCGGCCAGTCCGTCTGGATGATATCATACCCACGGTCTGCCAGCCATCCCCAGCCCTGCTCCGGATTGCCGCGCATGGCAGCATCATCCGAATGGTGTGCAGTAAGCACAGTCTTGTAATCATAGACAATGGAATTTACCCATATGAGCTTTCCCGCAGAATGCATTTTCTCAATATAGGCATCGGAACAGAATACCGAATCCTCTGAATCAAAAAGGACCTCCGCACCGACATATCGGATATTTCTGCGAAGCAGCTCTTCATGAACTGTATCCTCTTTGATAACAGGCATGTACTGGATGTCGGATGCATAAGTTTCAATGATATTCAGCATTTCCTGTGTCGGTTTTGTCTTAACGATAATCTGCTCCGTCATATTATGACGCCGTATCGCATCGGAAATGAGCTCAGGATTGTCCCAGAATTTATCTACATTGATATAGCAGCGGTCTTTAAAAGTTTCCAAGACCTCATCCAACGTGCAAAGTGTATACTCGGTAGGGACATCATCAATATTTACATAGCGGATCTTTTCTTTGATTTCCGCATAGGTCAAATCACGGATGCTTCCCTGATACCGTAAGTGCGGCCATTCCATACCGGGATGGAATATGACAAGTTGACCGTCTGCTGTCTTATCCACATCGATTTCGATCATATCTGCGCCCTGATGTAAGGCAATTTCATAGGAAGTGAGTGTGTTGCAGGGGATGTTACCTCCGAATACACCGCGGTGACCTACCGTTATGATTTTATGTTTGGCAGTTTCCTGAATATTAAAATTAGGCATGTCGATTCCTTCTTTCTTCTTTCAATTGAGACATTAGTGCTTATCTGTCTTCTTAAATACGAATAACTTACTGAACACATAGTTGGCGATCATTACCAATACAGATGATATGAAAATCTTAGCGATCCAGTAATTCATGTGAATCATGTTTACGGTGACATACATGATAACGATATCCAGGATCCAGGTAGACACTCTCGCGCCTGCAAACTGTGTAAATTCCTTCAAAATATCGGGATTGGTACTCTTAAATACAAATTTACGATTGGTCACATAACCAAAGCACACACCTGCTACCCACCCGATAGTATTGATGATACCGTTCTGCCAGCCTACACTGGCATCCAGAAACAACTCTGCCACAAAGCATGCAGCCCAGGATACAATCGTAGTCAGCACACCAACGATCAAGTATGCTATAATTTCTTCATATTTTACCCAAAGTTCTTTTAATTTTTCTATCATTATGATTCCTCTTTTTATAGTACAAACATGCGGTAACTTTATTACCTTACTATGAAATTTTCTAAATGTCAAGTTACAACCCTGACTGCTTACGGATTAGTAACAGTTCAACCCGCGCCATTCACAACATTTCTCGATTCCCCGCGCAAAAATGCCTGAATATTCTTATACACGCCTTCCACGCATCTCGTTCTTGCCTCCACGCTTGCCCACGCCAGGTGCGGCGTGATGATCAACTGATTAGAATCCTTCAGCTTACTTAGCGGATTGGACAGCTCCAACGGCTCTTTCTCAATCACATCAAGGCCGGCTGCCATAATCTCCCCATTTTGCAAAGCATGGTACAGATCCGTATTATTTACAACAGGTCCTCTTGCTACATTGATCAGAATAGCGGATTTTTTCATCTTTTTCAAAGCTTCTGCATCAATAAAGTCTCTGGACAGGTCACTTAACGGACAGTGCAGGGAGAGGAAATCGCTCTCTGCAAGCAAAGTATCTTTATCCACCTGCGGATAATCGGTACAGGTGCTCTTGCCGGTAATAGAGTGGAAAATCACACGGCAGCCAAAGGCAGCGGCAATCTTTGCCACACGCTTGCCGATATTTCCCATGCCCACAATGCCCCATGTCTTGCCTTCCATCTCATAGAAAGGTACATCAAAATTGGAGAAACGGTCCTGGGCGCTGTAAGCACCGGACTTTACATATTCATCATAATGGGGCATCTTCTCGGACAATGCCAAGGCCAGCGCAAAAGTATGCTGGGCAACCATGCTCGTGGAGTAGTCTACCACGTTGCACACCTTGATACCACGGGATTTGCAGTAATGAATATCCACGTTATCAAATCCTGTAGCAAATTCGCAGATCAGTTTTACATTGGGGGCATCTTTCAGACTCTCTTCCCTGAGGGGTGCCTTATTGGATACAACAATGTCAGCTTCTTTAATTCTCTCTATTACCTCTTCTACCGTTACCGTATTGGCATAGTAGGTCACTTCGCCCAGCTGCTCCAGACTGGACACCTCAATATCTGTTCCTACGCTGTTCCTTTCTAAAACGACAATCTTCATGCTTCTCCTCCACTCTCCGCTTTTCCGGTTTTAGCAAAAAACCTGCGGAAAGCATATTACCCTCCGCAGGTCTCTCATTATCTTGTCTTACAGTCTCTTCAACAGCTCTTCTCTCTGAGCCTCGTAACCGGGCTTGCCGAGCAGAGCGAACATATTCTTCTTGTAGCTCTCAACACCGGGCTGGTTAAAAGGATTTACGCCCAGCAGATATCCGCTGATACCGCATGCAAACTCGAAGAAGTAGAACAGCTCACCAAGGTAGAACTCGTTCACTTCAGGAATGTTTACGATAAAGTTAGGTACATTACCGTCTGTATGTGCCAGCAGAGTACCGTTCATAGCACTCTTATTTACAAAATCAACTGTCTTTCCGGCCAGATAGTTCAGGCCATCCAGATCTACAGGCTCTTCACCGATGATAATCTCTTCTCTTGCAGTCTCTACATTCAGTACGGTCTCGAACATGATTCTTGTACCATCCTGGATGAACTGACCCAGGGAGTGCAGATCGGTGGTCAGATCTACGCTTGCAGGATAAAGTCCCTTCTGATCCTTACCTTCACTCTCACCGAACAGCTGCTTCCACCACTCGGATACATAGTGAACGTTAGGCTCATAGTTAGCCAGAACTTCAATTGTCTTACCTTTTCTTAACAGGATGTTACGAAGTGCTGCATACTGCAGAGCATCGTTACTCTCGAACTCATTCTCCAGTGCGCGCTTTCTTCCGCTTGCTGCACCTTCCATCAGCTTGTCGATATCAGCACCGCTGACTGCGATAGGAAGCAGACCTACAGCAGACAGAACAGAGAAACGTCCTCCTACATCATCAGGAACTACAAAAGTCTCATAGCCTTCCTCGTCAGCTACATGCTTCAAAGCTCCCTTAGCCTTATCGGTGGTAGCGTAGATTCTCTTAGCTGCGCCCTCTTTACCATATTTTGCTTCCAGCTTCTCCTTGAATACACGGAATGCGATTGCCGGCTCGGTTGTGGTACCGGACTTGGAAATCATGTTAATGGAGAAATCTCTGTCTCCTACTACATCCATCAGATCTTTCAGATAAGTAGAACTGATGGAATTACCGCAGAAATAAATTTCAGGGGACTTGCGGATGCTTCTGTCTACCTTATTATAGAAATTATGTGATAAAAACTCAATTGCAGCTCTTGCGCCCAGGTAAGAACCACCGATACCGATTACCAGCAGTACCTCTGAATCGTTCTGGATCTTCTTGGCAGCTTCTTTGATTCTCGCAAACTCTTCCTTATCATAATCAACCGGAAGATCAATCCATCCTAAGAAACCATTGCCTGCACCGGTTCTGGATACCAGATCCTCCTTGGCGTCCAGCGCAAGCTTCTTCATGTAACCTATCTCTTCAGCAGAGATAAAAGCACTTGTTTTAGAATAATCAAATGTAACCTGTTTGCTCATAACTCGCTCCTTTTTTAATCTATCATATTCATCTTTTGAAACTTAAAAATCATCTATGTGAATTTATTCACATACACTTATAGTGTATCAGAAATATATGGTAAATTCAAGAAAATTTTTATAAAGATATAGAAGTTTTTAAAAACCGGAAAAAGGTTGCTGCAGCTAGACCGGTGTACTTTTTATCGTACTTTCATATATTATTTTTAGGAATATATATTGACTTTTTTAGGATTATATGATATTGTTATTTTAGTAAACATCAACCATTCATTCTGTTTTTCGATTCGGGCAGTTCGTCCGGTAATCCCAAAACAGTAATTGAATATCGTGTAGGACAAATGTACATTTTTAGCTAACTTTGGCATCTATTTGCGGTTTAGTATACTTTATTTCGTTTTGCCAAAGTCGCAAATCTGTTCCTTGAAAATTAAATAGACTTTGCACTCTTACTATGATACAATGAGCGCAAGCGAGCGGGAACAAGCGTAGCTTGCTCATCGCGAGCGGCGAATGCCGATCATGAGCTCTGCTCATGATATACTAAT
>JAFTVH010000139.1 GCA_017465845.1 Lachnospiraceae bacterium
AGTATAGCTTCTTGAAACTATTATTGCACAGATTGAAGGTGTTGAAAATCTTTCATTACTATTTGTGCCGCCGCAAAGCGGCGGAATGGAGATTATTATGAAATTAAAGAAAAAAAGCACCGAGGATTATGTATTGGATGTTATGGTATATCTGATATTAATAATATTGACGATTATTTGCCTTTATCCTATGTGGTATGTGTTAGTGGCGTCCTTCACATCAAGCACAGAATTGGTGAAAAATCCCGGTTTTTTATTGTGGCCTACGGAATTTGTAGGAAATGCATATAGATTGGTATTTCAAAATCCTCTTATTATGAATTCTTTTGCAAATAGTGTAAAAATTTTGATAGTTGCATTACCGATTAATATCGTAATCACGATGTTGTGTGGTTATTTTTTGTCATGTACAGGTATGATGTGGAAAAAGCCTATAAGTTATATGATCATGTTTACGATGTTTTTTAGCGGAGGCTTGATACCGTGCTATTTGAATATAAGATCATTGGGTTTATATAATACGATTTGGGCGTTGGTATTGCCGGGAGCATTAAGTGTATATAACGCAATTATTTGTAAGACGGCAATAGAGGCAGTACCGGATAGTCTGAAAGAATCAGCCTATATAGATGGCGCGAATGATTTTCAAATTATTTTTAAGATTATTCTTCCGTTGATCAAACCAACGTTGGCAGTGCTTTTATTATATTATGGCGTAGGCCATTGGAACAGTTGGTTTGCGGCATCCATTTATATTAAGGATAATGATAAATTGCCGGTACAGAATATTTTGAGAAGCATTTTACTGGCAAATCAAGATAAGGCTGATAGTGGAGATACATATAATGCATATGCAGAAACGATTAAGTACGCTGCAATTGTCATCAGTACGGTGCCTGTGTTATGTATTTATCCGTTTTTACAGAAATATTTTGCAAAAGGAACAATGGTTGGAGCTGTTAAGGGTTAGTGGAAGGAGTGTATAAAAAATTGACTGGACCGATGTTGTCTGATGCCAAATTTTTTTGTGAGATTATAGATTGTAGTTTGCCCGGCCTTGAAATGTTGCAGGATGCGGTAAAGGGTCAGGACTATGCATTGTGCAGGAAGTTATTTGCATCTTGTGTGCGGAAGGATCTGGAAGATAAGGAAGATTTATTTTTTAGCATTCCTTATGATTTCCCGCCGAACGAGTTTGTATTACCTGGTGAACGAGTTGAAGATGCGGTAGATCGAATCAAGAAAAATAGATTTGTTTCGGTAGGGATACCCTATCAATTTGAAGATATGGTTGACTGGTTTTTTGACCCGACAAATAATCACTTACAGGAATGGACCTGGCAATTTAACAGACATCATGAGTGGAAATTATTGGCTAACCATTACCGCGAAACCGGGGATGAGACAAGTGTGGAAAAGATTGTCAACTTATTTGAAAGTTGGGTAAAACAAGCAATTGTTCCGGGGGATAATGTTCAGGGAAATGAAACGATTTGTTGGCGTACAATTGAATGCGGTACCCGCATGGGGGGCGACTGGCCATATGTTTTGTTCTGTATTTATAAAAGTGTCTATTTTACAGATGATATATTAGTGGACTGGTATAAATCTGTATGGGAACATGGTCATCGTCTGCACATCAATCATAGGAGTGGTAATTGGCTCATTATTGAAATGAATGGCTAGGCATATACCGGTATCATTTATTCACAATTTAAATGCTCCAAAGAATGGATAAATTATGCTGAAAAGATGTTGGGTGAGCAAATGGAGCGTCAGATTTATCCCGATGGTTTTCAATATGAGCTGAGTACAGGCTATCAGGGAGTTGTTATAAATAGTTATATGCGTTTTGTAAAAATAGCAGATGCGTTTCACTTGGAAGTGCCATCTAAAATGCTTAAATGCATTGAAAATATGTTAGATGTATATATCCGTATTATGAAGCCCAATGGTGAGATTCCTGATTTGAACGATGGATCTTCCACGCAGACAAGGAAATTTATTGAAAGATATTTATCCTATTTTCAAGAGAATGAAAACATGCAGTGGCTGTGTAGGGGCAGAACGGGGAACGGAGTTCCGGAATATATGTCAACTGCATTAGAATATGCAGGTATCATGATCATGCGAAATGGATGGAAGGAAGATAGTACATGGGCATTGTTTGATGCGGCACCTTTTGGAGCGGGTCATCAGCATGAGGATAAATTAAACTTGCTGATTTATGCGAAAGGAAGGAGTATTATCACTGAATGCGGAAATTATGCATACGATGATTCGGAAATGCGAAAGTATGCAATTTCAACCAGAAGCCATAATACAGTTCGTATCAATGGACAAGATCAAAATCGTCGTAGTGGCTATAAATGGAAGGAACAAGATATTCAAAAAAAGGCAGACATGTATTATCGGATAGAATCCGAATTTGATTATGTGAAAAGTAAGTACGATGAGGGCTATGGAGAAGAGAAGGTTAGTGGAGTGACACATGAACGAAGTGTTATTTTCTTAAAAAACCCGAATTTTGATATGGAACCATATTTTGTTGTAGTAGATCGTATGTATTCGACTAAAGAAAATCACTATGAGATCTTATGGCATGTAGATGCAGCAGAAGTTTCAGTAAAAAACATGCAGGCAAAAGCGGATTTTTTACACCTATTTACATCAATACATGACGTAAGAACGGATAAAGTGGATATTATTTGCGGTCAGCAAGATCCGGAGTGGCAAGGATGGAAACGAGGTGAAGCATTCACTTCTTATACTTCACAACCTGTAATTCGTTGTCATACAACAGGATGTTCAAAGAGAATAGTAACAGTCATATACCCTGATTGTAACTGTCCGATAGTGTCTGTAGAAGCAGGATCAAATGTAGATGATACATTAATAAATATAGTTTTGAAAAGCGGAGAGAGAATTCCATTGGATGAAAACAAAATGATAATATAAAGACATAAAGATTCCAAGAGTCTATTATTTTTTTATAGGAGAAAAGTTATGGGAAATTTAACATATCAAAACAAAGATGGAAAAAATAAGCTTGAAAATTTTGAATGGGATAGTACATGGATAGATTATGCAAATGATAATACCCATAAACGCGTGTTGTACATTGGCGATTCAATTTCAAAAACAACGAGAGATTTAGCAGAAGAGATTATGCATGGTGAGGTTTATTTTGATAGATTTGGAACATCTAAAGGAATTGACAACCCGTATTTTAAAGACTCAATCAGTCTCTTTGCAAAACAATTACCGAAGGTTGATGTAATACTTTTTAATAATGGACTTCATGGTTGGCATCTGAGTGATGATGACGAATACGCTTTTTATTACGAGAATATGATAAAATACTTGCTTGATTCATATAAAAATAGTCCGTTATATATTGTGCTGTCAACGCATGTTAAAAATCCGGAACGAGCAAATCGTGTAATGAAAAGGAATGAGTCTGCAAAAATGATTGCAAACAAATATAGTCTTCCTGTTATAGATCTTTACTCTCTGTCGAAAGAAAATGAGAATTTTCTCACATCTGATGGTGTGCATTTTCTGGAAGAAGGATATAAAATCTTTGCCCTAGAAATAACGGATATATTATACCGTGATATAGTTGGATGAAAAGTAAGAAGGGAGAAATGTATCATGGCAACAATTTTTATGCGATTTCCAGAAGGAAAAGCGAAAGCAGTAACTTTAAGTTACGATGATGGTGTGGAACAGGACATTCGTTTGATTGAGATCATGAAGGTGAACGGGTTAAAAGGAACCTTTAATATTAACACCGGACGCTACGCAGAAGAGGGAAAGGTATTTGATGAGGGCGTGATTCATCGTAGAATGAGCAAGAGTCTGGCACAGAAGACCTATTTAAACAGTGGCATGGAGGTGGCAGTACATGCACTTACCCATCCATTTCTGGAATGGGAGGCGGAAAATGTATGCACCTATGAAGTACTGCAGGACCGCAAGAATATTGAAGAAGACTTTGGGGGGATTGTCAGGGGTATGGCTTACCCGTTCGGCACCTACAATGATTCTGTAGTTGCCACCTTAAAGCAATGTGGCATCGTGTACTCCAGAACAGTACAAAGTACTGAAAGATTCGATATTCCTACGGATTGGCTGCGACTTCCGGCCACCTGTCACCACAATAATCCAAGATTAATGGAGCTGGCACATCAGTTTGTGGAAAGTCCGGTGCGTAATCCATGGCTGTTCTATTTATGGGGACACAGCTATGAGTTTGAGCAGAGGGACAACTGGAATGTGATTGAGGAATTTGCAGAATATATTGGTAATCGGGAAGAAATCTGGTATGCGACCAATATTGAGATCTACGATTACATTGCGGCTTACAAGCAGTTGCAGTTCAGTGTGGAGCAGAAGGTCGTATATAACCCAACAGCAATGACATTGTATTTTGAACGTAACGGTCAGAAGCATTGTATCAAGTCCGGAGAAGTGAGAATGCTATGAAAAAAAGAAAAGACAGTTTTTGGGGAATTCATTGTGATATCCATGTAAAGCCGGAATTCGGAGTGTTGGGAGCAAATCTGAAAGAGGATGAGATTCGAGAGGTACTCAGACTTTTAAAACCGGATTATGTGCAGATTGATTGCAAAGGGCATTTTGGCTGGGCTTCCTATCCCAGTGAATTAGGCAATGGCGCGCCTGAATTTGCGTGTGATCCTCTGGAAGTATTTAGACGTATTACAAAAGAAGAAGGTGTTGCCTTATATCTTCATTATTCTGGTGTATGGGACAGTAAGTATTGCTCAGAACATCCGGAGGAAAGAGTCGTGAATGCAGACGGTTCCGTGGAACCAAGGATGGAAAGAGAGGATCTTGCATTGGTGGATGCCACCAGAACCAATGGCAGATATGTAGATGATCTGCTGATTCCACAGCTTATGGAATTGGCAGGGAAATATGGATGTGATGGGGTTTGGGTAGATGGAGAATGTTGGGCAATTCGTCCGGATTTCCACCCGGATACACTAAAAGCATTTCAAGAAGAGACTGGATATGATCTCCGGGGCCAAATTCCTGCAAGTCCCGGGGATGTGTATTATCAGGAATATAGGGAATACATAAGAGAGTTATTCCGTCGTTATATGAGACATTATGTAGATGTAGTGCATGAGAAATATCCGGATTTCCAGATTACTTCTAATTGGATGTATAGTGATATGGTACCGGAGAAGGTAACTGTAAATTTGGATTTTCTGTCTGGAGATTTAGATGGTGTAAATTCTTTGAATGGAGGTCGATTTGCAGGACGCGCAATTGTACAACAGGGCTTACCGTGGGATTTGATGGCCTGGGGAGATCGTGGTTTTTGGAAAGGGCACCTGGATATGACTCACAAACATCCTGTGCAACTGATGCAGGAAGCGGCAGTTGTGATTTCTTTAGGAGGAGGATTCCAGGAAATTGTATCACAGAGGCCAGATTTATCATGGGATATACCGAGATTGAAAGAATTGGTCCCTCTTATGGAGTTTGTACGTGCACGCGAAGCATATTGTTTTAAAGGTAAGTTTATCCATCAGGCAGCAGTACTGCTTTCCACTCATGACAAGTATCTTGAAGGTGGAGATTTGTTAGGAAGAGGTAATGCAGACAGTAAAATGGGTGTTACTTCATTATTGTGTGATATCGGGCAGTCAGTGGAAATTGTATCTGAACACACATTAACCGGCAATTGCAATCAGTATCAAATGATCGTTGTTCCGGAGATTCAGAATGAACTGGCAAAGGAAACCATAGAAGAACTTCTGGAGTATGCAGAAGAAGGGGGCAACTTAGTATTATTGGGTACTAAGACCTGTAAGGTTTTTTCTGAGTTCGGTGCACCTTATAAAGTAGGTGTTGTAAGAGATGAGATCCTTCCGGTACGACGTATGTGCCATGTGAATGGTTTAAATGATCAAAGATACTTTACGTTGAATGACCAGCAGTACGGCTGTGTGTTTGCTCCAAGTGAGATTCAGGCAGCGCATGGTGAAGTGATTGCAAATACTTGTTACACCAAAGTAAGTACTAAACATCCGCTCGCAGTTATGATGGATTTCGGAAAAGGAAAGATTGTTGCAGTGGGAGCAGATTTCGGAACCTTTTATCGTAAGGAACCCCAGTATTTACATCGTACCCTGATGCGTGTAATTGTAGATAAGCTGTATACACCTAAGGCAAAGTTGGAGTCAGCTACAGGTCTTTTGGAATTAGTATGTTTGGAGAAAAATGGACGTTTGATGCTGCAGATGATCAATGCAAACGGCAGTCATGATAATATAAATAGCTGGACTAATGATCATATTCCGCCGGTATTGGATATTAAATTGTCTGTGGCATGTGATACAAAGCCGAAAAAGATATTGTTGCAGCCCGGTAACAAGGAAATAGATTTTGAATATCAAGACAAACGCGCGTATCTGGAAATAGACAGAATAGATATCCATAATGTACTGGAATTTGTATAAATCATTAGTATATTTTAACCGAATCAAGTAAGTCCCCCGCTTCAAGCGCGTGGAGCGCTAAGCGGTGGGTAGGGGACTTACTTGTGTCAGGTGGAGTACAAACTCCACCTGACAAACCGCGGAGCGGTTATGAGGTTATGAGCAAGTGGCGGAGCGGATTGCGAATATCCGCTTGATGTTACTCAGCAAATGTTATGTATCTGAAGGGATTGTGGCAAAATTGAACTGCTTCCCGTCAAGTAGACAATTAAAAAACATCCTAATTTGACTGATTTTTTTTACCTTGATGGAAAAAAATCAATGCTACAATACAATTATCCAATAAAACTTAGGGAGGTAATTAACTATGAGAAATAATAAAAAACGTGCCGGAGCCTTTTGGGGCATACACGTTGATTTTCACGCAAACATTTTCGAAAAAGACATTGGTTCATTTACAAAAGCCGAGAATATAGGAAAATATCTTGATGAAATTAAGCCCGACTACCTTCAGATTGATACAAAAGGGCACCCGGGATATGCGTCATATTTTTCAGAATATGGCGAAGTTGCACCTGGGGTAACTCACGACCATCTTAAAATAATAAGAGAAGAAACTGAAAAAAGAGGTATTGCACTTATAGCACATTACTCTTCTATTTGGGATGAAGCATCATGCAAGAATAATCACGATTGGGCAATTGTTGATAAAAATGGCGAAGCAAGCAAAACTAATATTGATTTTAATTCTGACTACACCGATAAAAAATTTATCCCTATGGTTAAAGAATTATGCGGAAAATATGGTTTTGATGGCATTTGGATAGATGGTGACTCTTGGGCTCTAAGAGAAAATTATAGTCCTGAAACAATTGAAAAATTCTTAAAAAACAGTAATTTTGACTTTATAGACAAAGATAATCTGAAATCAGAATCACATTTTGCTTTCCGCCAATTTACAACAAATGAATTCTACGAATTTTTAAAATATTATTGCAGAGAAATCAAAAAAGATTATCCCGATTTTGAAATATGTTCAAACACATCATTTACTTGCAGGCAACCCATTAAACCTTTCGATAATTTTGACTTTTTATCGGCAGATATGTATGATTTATCATTCAGAACAACAGCAAGAAACTATGCTTCCCATGATAAAGAATGGGATTTAATGGGGTGGGGACATCCTTCGCGTTTTGTGACAAAAGTGAGTGAATTTAACGAATTGTATGGCG
The DNA here is from genome assembly GCA_017465845.1 of Lachnospiraceae bacterium. Classification (GTDB taxonomy): domain Bacteria; phylum Bacillota; class Clostridia; order Lachnospirales; family Lachnospiraceae; genus Acetatifactor. The sequence goes on from JAFTVH010000139.1 coordinate 7,709, forward strand.
GACGACGCTTGTATCGTTGCATTAATCATGTTGACAGAGATCTGCGTATGGCAGCAACTGCAATTTCTCTTGGAGGAGGATTTCAAATAATAGGCCTAATGTCCGATAAAGGGGAAATTTTGATGTATGATATCCCTCGTATGAAAGAAGTTGCAAAATTTTTAAATGAAAGAAAAGAGTTTAACTACAACTCTAAGCCTTTGCCCAATGCTGCCATCTGGTGGTCGCAGGAAAACCTCGAAAGGGATTATGAAGATGAGGTGCTTTTCCAATGTAAAGAACTTCAAAAAGGGCTTTGTGACCTTGTTATAGATGCAGGATTTCCTGTTGATGTAGTTTTTGATTATCACATAGATGAAAATAACATTCAAAAGCACAATGTTATTATCGTTCCCGAAACAAAGTATATTTCTCTTGAAAAAAAGAAAAAACTCCTTGAATATGTTTATAACGGCGGAAACTTAATTATAACAGGTGTGAACAGTTGCATGGTATTTGAAGACGTTATAGATGCAGACATTAAAAAGGACACAGGTATTGGCATTTATGCAGAAATACCTTCTAAACCCGAATATTTCATTGGAGCTACTCCTGCTGTTTTATTTGAAAACTATAACGGCGAAGAATTTGCCCACTGTTTTGCAGATAAGTTAGATAAAGATTATAATCCCGTTAAAGCCACGGCAATTACAAGTTATGGCAAAGGAAAAATTGCTTTTATCGGCTGGGATATTATAAATGAATACTTTGAAAACAAATTATTTGGGCTACCCTATATTATGAAGGAAGTGCTTATAGCAGTTGATAAAAAACCAAACGCATATTTAAAATCAGGGCCTTCAAGAGTTGAAATAATCCCTGCTGAAAAAGATGAGAAACTTATTGTTAATGTTATAAATACCAATGAATACTACTATTTTGACCTTAATACTGCATATGGTGAAATACCTCCCCTGTATGAAATTGAAATTGCAGTAAAATGCAAAAGCGAACCAAAGTCAATTATGCTTGAACCTGAACACCAGGCAGCTCAATACAGTTTTGATGGTGAATATGCTTATGTTACAATAGACAAGCTACACATTCATACAATCATTGTAATTGAGTTTTAATTATCAGAGAGGTCGAAATCATGTACACATATTTAATGATGCTGGTTATTTCAGCCGGCACCACCTTATGTAATGCTCTGCTTAAAAAATATCAGAGCGAAACAAAGCAAACATTTTTAACAATATGTATGTTTAATCTTGTTAACGCTGTTACTGCATCAGTATTCTTCATTATAGCAAACCGATTTAAAATCAATTTGAATGCGCTAACCTTATTATTTTCTTTTGCAGCGGCCATAATAATAGCACTCAACATAGTTATAAATGTTTATGCCCTCTCAGTAGTAAGTTTAGTTGTTGTAAGTATTATAACTACTGCAGGCACAATAGTAGGTACAGCAGCTTTCGGCAGCTTATTTTTAAATGAAAAAATTGAAATAAACCTTATATTTTCGATAATACTGCTGATTGTTGCTGTTTCATTACCGTTTATAAAAAATAAAATAAACCGTGAAAATCAAATACGAACTAAAAGTATAACTAATACAGGAATCTTTATTTGCCTGTCTTTGTTCATAACAAGCGGATTAAATGTTATACTCAATAAGTTATATGTCAACAATCCCAATGTATGTGATTCAAACTCATACTTTTTTATGTCTAACTTTATACTTATAATTGTCTGCACCTGCATACTATCGGTATACAAAATTAAGAGCAAGACAAGCATAAAAGATATTTTACATATTTTTTCCACCAGGCAAACTTTGTACGTTTCTTCAAGAACACTTTCGAGTAATATAAGTGCAATAATAACAATGATTGTACTGGCAAATATGAATGTTTCTCTATATGCAGTTCTTACAACATCATTTACTCTTATAGGGAACGCCCTTGTTTCAAGATATTACTTTAAAGAAAATATGCCATGTGAAAACAAAATATCAATTGTGCTTGCGATTATTGCGATTATATTGACATATTAAGCATGGGTAGGGCGACATCACTTATATTGCAACGCAGAAGAAAACATTATACCTTGCTGTTTTTGTAGATATTTTTTCACGTAAAGTAGTTGGTTGGGCTATGGATACTAGAATGAAAGATCAGTTAGTAATAGTAGCATTTAATCAAGCTTTTAAAGGCAAGAAAGGCTATTCATAGTGAAAGTTGAAAGGGCAATCCGTATGATAATGCCCTTATGGAATCATTCTACCGAACATTAAAAAGAGAGCTTGTTCAAGATGCACATGTCGAAACACCTGAACAAGCTCAAAAAGAAATCTTAAATATATTGAATTGTATTATAACAAAAAACGTATGCATTCGTCTCTTGGCTATATTTCTCCATCTGAATTCGAAAGAATAAATTCATAAATCGCATTCGCAAATATGCAAGAATTTTATATAGCTTATCGAACTTCACAGCAGGCTTATTATGAATATCAGGATGAAGTTACAACGTGGGAGAACACTTATGGAGAAACAGCACACCAAAAGACTGAATCCGTCAGCGGACGCTTACAGAAACTTAAAGAAGAGGCAGACAAGCAGAGTTCAGATACCTTCAACTACCACTATAGCAGCCGTAGCAAAGATAGAGGGGCGAGATGATATGACACCTCTTAAGTCAATGTCAACTTTTTTAGACGCAAAGTTAAGTACGTTCTGACAAGATTGGATAATCCGATTTTGAGGATATCTATCTGCTCATTTATTTGAGCAATCTTATTGTCAAGCTCTCTTTTCTTGGTAAGCTTTGCGAATCCTCTCAAATCATCTCTCTCAAATTCCCATAAATTCCGCTGGCGTTCTGCTTCAAAAATAATGCTGTTTTGCCTATCCAGTTCTGCCTGTTTTTACGGAGCCGTTCATATGCGGCTGCATCGAATGACATTTTAGGCTTTGGTGGTAATTGAGGATTTGTCGAGTGAGCCGGGCAATCCAAGCGAACCGAGTGAACCGAGCGAGCCACGTCTGGGATGGAATTCTGCTAGATAAACTAATGGCAGAGGAAAACCTGATGCTGTTTCCCAACACCTGTATCGATACAGTGGAAATGACAGACGAAGGAATTATCCGGTCTTTGTCGGGACTGCAGACTACCACAGAGAAGCGGTTTGTTTTTCAGGCACCTCTGTTCGTTGACGATACCGGGGATGGTACTGTGGGATATCTTGCCGGTGCAGAGTATCGCTATGGACGGGAAGCAAGTGCAGAGTTTAACGAGAAATTTGCACCGGACGAGGCGGATGACGGAGTTTTGCCCAGCACCATGGTATTTTTTGCACACGACAAAGGATATCCGGTGAGCTATAAACCGCCGCATTTTGCGAAAGATTACACTAAGACGGACGTATTGGAACATCGTATCATTCCACCTGATAATTTTCACCAGTTTCAGTGGTTTTATGAGCTGGATGGCCGGATGAATCAGATGGAAGAGTATGAGGAGATCTTGCAGCATCATCGCGAATTGGTAAATAGTCAGTTGGATCAAAGCGAAACAGCCATCTGGAGTCTGCTCCTGGCAAGCGGCTATTTAAAGGTAGTGTCTTTTACAAATTATGTGGAGACAGATAGCTTTGAAGATTATACAGACCCGCAATAGCCTTGCATTACCTGGAGCCGGAGAAAGACAGCGATGCTGCCATTATTCTGGAGTTTAAAGTACATGATCCTGATGATGTTATGCTATAAGTTGCGCTTGAAAAAAAGAATTACCTGTGCTATGCTTCAGTTAAAGTAAAGGAGATGAGCAGACAAATGAGTATTAATAACGAACCTAAGATTAAAAACCCATTAATTGTTGCCATCAGAGAGCAATTGGAGCATAGGGCACTTTGGATGTATCTTTTATGTGATGAGGCGAAAAAGAAAGGTCTGGATTCAGAAGATTATGCACCGGCTGCCATAAGACGCTGTGGCCTGTATCAGGGAAAGAATCTGCGCGCTAAGGCAGGAGGCGGTGATTCCTTAAAGGGCCTGAAAAAGACACTTTTTTCCAAGTTTGCGCAGTGGGTCTTTGAGATGGATATCAAGCGCTGTACAGATGACAACCTGGATATTGATTTCCACTATTGCCCGCTTGTGAAGGCATGGCAGAAGCAGGGCTGTTCCGATGAGGAGATTCGTATCCTCTGTGATCACGCTATGTGCGGTGACAGGGGTATTGCAGAAAGCTTTGGCTGCGAACTGGAACTTCCGGCTACCATTGCCAGAGGCGATGAAGTGTGTCAGATTCGTTTTGTGAGGAAGAATAAATAAGTATTGGAAGAATTATTCTTGAAAAACAAAAGCCGGCACAGTTACAAGGCTGTGCCGGGAACATAATAATCATTTCTTACGTGCTGCATAGTTATTGGCCAAATTTTAAATGATCGGCTGTATTCGGGGCTAAATCCAAGTGTGATGAATAAGAAAGCTTGAATTTAGTCCCCGCTTCATCTTCACAGGTAAAATGGTACATATACAAGCCACCCGTTATTCCTGTGGTATAATGCTGAAGATCAGATTCGATCACTTTGCAATTAATATCATAAGTTTCCTCTAAATAACTTACTACCAGCTCCCTTGTTTCTTTTGATACGCCGCCATATTTTTGGTCTTCTATAATATAGGGAATTTTTATAATAACAATTATCAGCATTATACAGATTATTATTTTTTTTGCCATACCTCTCATCTCCGCTTCAAAAGATTTACCTCTTAATATATATTATACTTCATGAGAAATCACGATGCAATATTTCATTTGCATGAAATTCCCTGTTTTGCGAATGGTGGTAAGTAAACAGTAATAGTGACGCCCTCACTTTTCTCTATACTGCGATGGCGAACACCCCGTCTGCTTCTTGAACATCCTGCTGAAATACAGTTGATTATCATAGCCCACCAGGCTGCTGATTTCCTGAATGGAATAATTGGAGTCTTTTAAGAGCTCTCTTGCTTTATTGATACGGATGGTGGTGATGTACTGCAGGGGGGTTACCCCGGTATATCGCTTGAAGCTGCGGATGAACCAGCAGACGCTCATGTGCTGGCTGAGTGCGTAGTCCTCTATGCTGATTTCCTGAGAGAAAGCTTCATTGAAATAGTGGATGGCGGACGCAATCTCTTTGGAGTACCGGTAATGATTGGAGGACACCTCCAGGCGGCTGCGCTGTACCTCTGCAAACAATTGTCGCAGATAAAGTGTCAGCAGTTCTTCGAAGCAGGGCCTTTTTAACTGCAGCTCACGGATCATCTGACGGAAAAGCTCCTGAATCCCGTGGGAGGCACCACAGTACAGACTGATGGTGTCCGTAAAGCCTATTTTGTCCAGAAGCGCTTCAGCCTCGTAGCCGGTGAAATGTACCCAGCATACTTCGGGGGAATCTTCCAGAAAATATTCATACAGCTGTACTACGCCGGGGCGATACAGCACCAGGTCTCCGGCAGATGCCGTCAAAGTCTCTTCACCAAAATAAAAATAGGCCTTGCCGGATATGATATACAGTAGCTGATAATCAAGGCGTCCTTGCGGACGTGTGGTGCGCATCATATTCCTGTGTATCAATTTGTAAATACCGCAGCAGGTAATCACCAGCGGACGGTCCATATCTTCGATGTCTTCATCTATATTACATAAATATCCGGAGTTAGAATACATTTTATACCTCCCGTGCTGCAAACTTTGCAAACACCTTCCGAAAACGGTCGCGAGCTTCTGCATTTTAGTCTATTGTATCATTTTGTGCATATATTGTCCAATCAAAACCAGTCTTTTTTTCTGTTTTTATTGCATGTACCGCCGGAATCTGGTAAAGTTATATTAGTAAAATTTAAAAAGAGAGGAATTTCTTATGGCACAGAAAATACTGACGATTTCTAATAAAGACCTGACTGTGCAGATTGATGTGCACGGTGCTATGCTGTGGTCTGTACGGGAAAATGGCGGGAAAACGGAATATCTTTGGCAGGGTGATGCGAAGTACTGGACCGGCAAGGCGCCGAATCTTTTTCCGTACATAGCCAGAATGACTGACAAGCGTTATCGATTGAACGGGCAGGAATATGGTATGAACATCCATGGTTTTGCCAGAGATAACGATTTTCAGGTGATAAAACAGACGACGGATGCGCTGACGCTGCAGCTTCGGGATACGGAGGAGACCAGAAAGCAGTATCCTTATCATTTTATGTTGGAGATCGGCTATCAGCTGGTTGGAAATCGTATCGACATTACTTACCATGTTGAGAATAAAGACGAAAAGGAAATGTACTTTGGTATCGGAGGACATCCCGGCTTTAACGTACCCTTAGAGGAGGGGCTTAAATTTGAAGACTATTATCTGGAATTTGGCGGGGAATGTGAGCCCAGGCGAGTAAGTTTTTCGCCGGATTGTTTCGTGCAGGGTGAGCCGGTTCTTTATCCCCTGAAAAAGAATAAAATTCTGCCGCTCCATCATGATCTGTTCGATGATGATGCCATTGTTCTGACAGGAATGGACAGTCAGGTTACTCTGAAATCCGATTTGGGCAGGAAAGCGGTTCGTGTAACTTATCCTGATATGCCGTATGTGGGATTCTGGCACAAGCCTCATTCAGATGCTCCGTATGTGTGTGTGGAACCCTGGTCTTCTCTGCCTTCCCGAAAAGGAATTGTAGAAGATTTGGCCACTCAGCCCGGTCTGGTAAAATTGGCAACAGGAGAAACTTATACAAATTGCTGGAGCATTGAGCTGATGGCATAAAAGAATACAGGTATGTAGCTGTTTGGATTTTTTCTGTCAAATTTTATCGAATTTAATAGACAAAATACACCAATTGGAGATACAATAGAAGAAAAAAGCAAAGGGGTATGTGATGAAAGCAAAAAATTTAGCAGCATTAGTTTTGGCAGTGGGGTTACTGGCAGGATGCGGTGCAAAGGAAGAAGTTGACATTCCGGTGTATGAGGTAGAACCTAAGCCTTTGCAGACGCAGGTGGAAGAGACTCCATCCACTTCGGAAGAAGAGACTGAAGCCACGGAGGAAACGGAAGAGATTGTGGCAGAAGACCTGATTATTACCGAGAGAAAAGTAGTTGACGGTAAGATGCAGAGTTATCTGACCGGCGAGTGGAAGGATGCAGAAGTGGCAAGCCGCCGCAATATGGCAGTCATGATGCCGAACAATAAGGCAGCTATGCCGCAGTATGGTATTTCTAAGGCGAGCATCATTTATGAGGCACCGGTTGAGGGTCGTGTAAGCCGTCTGGTATGTCTTCTGGAGGACTATGATGACCTGGAGTATATCGGACCTGTTCGAAGCAGCCGAGATTATTTCCTATATGAGTCTATGGCTTATGACTCCATTTACTGTAACTGGGGACTGGCACGTCCTTTTGTAGAGGAACTGATCAACAGCGACCGCGTGGACAATGTCAGCCAGGCAGTAGCCGGAATCAACAAACCTGCAGCTGAGGCTTTTGACAGAATTTCCAGACCCGGTTATGCAACCGAGTATACCGGATATATGTACATTGATGGTTATGAGAAAGCGGTAAAGAGACTGGGATATGAGACAGAATATCGCGATACCTTTGAGCAGGCGTTTACTTTTGCCAATGATGGTCATAGAGCCGAATATGAGGATGCGGACAGTGCAACCTTGATTTATCCCGGTGGAAAAGAGTCCAACAGAGGCGGTTTCAGTGATGCCAAATCTTATTTTGCGTATGACGAAAAGGACGGCCTGTACTATCGCTATCAGTTTGGCGGAGCTCACATTGATGAGATGAACAACGAGCAGCTTACCTTCAGCAATGTGGTATTCAAGGTATGTCACGGTGAGGTCAGAGAGCCTTCCAATTTGGACTATCTGGCATTTGGAGTACATGGTGAGGGCGATGCCTATGTATTTACAGCAGGTAAGGTGATCAAGGGTACCTGGGAGAGAAAATCCGATTATGCAGCCAATATGTTCTATGATGAAGACGGCAATGAAATCGTGTTCAATCAGGGAAAGACCTGGGTCTGCATTATCTGGGACGATTATGAGGAATACATTTATTACGAATAAAATAAAAGTGGATACATAACACATTTAAGGACTGCCGGCAGGTGTGAACAGTAATGATTTACATCTGTCGGCAATCTGCAATAGATGAAGCGACAGTAGAAGAACGGAGTGAGTAAGTGGAGCGTAGTTGGAAGAAATATCTGAATAAGTGGCTGTGGCTTTATATTGGCATCGGTGTGCTGGTAATTTTATTAAATATTGCAGCATGGAACAGCACAACCTTTTGTGATGCTTATATTGCCTATGTTTTTCCGATATGGGTAAACACTTACGGGCGGCTTACGGGGGTGGCACCGTTTTCGGTAGGTGAGATATTGCTGGGGCTGGGCGTGATGCTTTTGGGGCTGGCGGGGATACTGTGGATTCCCTGGCTGGTGACAGCTGTCGTGAGAAAACTGCGAAAAAAGTCAAAGCCGGGTGCAGGCCGCGGATTCCGGATTTTCTATCGTTTCTTTGCCTGGACATTACTGATCGTGTGCCTGATCATGACTTTAAACTGTTTTATCCTGTATCATGCAAGTACTTTTTCGGAAAATTATTTCGGGGAAGATAACGGAGAATATACGCTGGAAGAGCTCATTACCGTGCGGAATATGGTGGTGGAAGAGTGCAATCGTTTATCTCTTTTGATGGAGCGCGATGAAGAAGGAAATATTCTGTATGACGGCGATCTGGAGCAGACTGCCATTGAAAGCATGCAGAAGCTGGGCAAGACCTATGGCAGACTGGACGGCTATTATCCCCGTCCCAAACCGTTGTACACTTCCGATTTCTTCAGTCAGCAATATATGTGCGGGTACTACTTCCCGTTTTCCATGGAGGCTAATTACAATACTGTCATGTACATCATGAATAAGCCTTCCACGCTATGCCATGAACTGGCGCACCTGAGAGGGTACATATTCGAGGATGAAGCCAATTTCATCAGTTATTTGGCATGTATCCAGTCTGATGATATCGTTTATCAGTACAGCGGTTACCTGAGTGTACTGAATTATCTGGATAACGATTTCTACAAAGCTGTGGGACGCGACAGAGAATCTTATCTGGCACAGCCCCGCATATCATCCCAGGTCTCAAAGGACAATGTTTTCGTGACGGATGATGAATGGGAGAGGATTAACGGCAATGCTTTGATTGATACTGAGACAGTGGAAGCAGTGTCCGATGCTGTGGTAGATACCACCTTAAAAGTCAATGGAGTTCAGGACGGAATGATCAGCTACAGCCGCGTGGTCAGACTTTTGCTGCTGTACTATTCGTACGGACAAGATGAGGGAGGTAATTAGTTTTTTATGAACATGATTCTTAAGATACAATCGGTTTATAACCAGTTTACCAAAGCAGAGAAGAAGGTGGCGGACTATTGCCTGCAGCACCGGGAAGAAGTCCCTTTTCTGTCCATTACCGATCTGGCTGATGCCTGTGGCGTGGGTGACACCAGTGTATATCGCTTCTGCCGCACGCTGAAGCTGGAGGGATATCAGGAATTTAAGATGAAATTTTCCCTTGCCCAGGGAACTGCCAGCATGGAGGCACAGCTCATGCGGGGAGGGGCTTTGGGGCAAGCCGGGGCAGGGGATGCTGCCCAAGATGCAGCGGCTCCCACTGAACTGGCCCGCAGAGTTCTGGAGACCCATCAGAATGCCATTGCAGAGACCTACATGATGCTGGACCGTGAGGAACTGGAGAAGGTCTTAATTATGTTTGACAATGCCAAAAGAGTGTATTTCTTCGGAATCGGCGACAGCTTGCTGGTAGCACAGGAGGCTATGAGCAAGTTCCTGCGCATTACCGGGAAGGTGAACTGTATCCAGGACCCTCATATGCAGGCCGTGGCGGCAGCAATGATGAATGAAGAAGATCTGGTATTCATCATTTCTTATTCCGGTGCCACCAAAGATAATCTGCAGGTAGCAAAAATTGCAAAGGATTCCGGTGCAAAAGTAGCAGCGATTTCCCATTTCATGAAGTCGCCCCTGACTGCCTACTGCGATGCTGTCTTATTGTGCGGGGCAAAAGAAGGACCGCTGGATGGAGGTTCTATGTCTGCCAAGCTGGGACAGCTTTATCTGATTGATCTGTTATATCAGGGATTTTATGAGAGGAATATGCAGGAGTGCGTGGAGAATAACCAGAAGGCATCGGCGGCGGTGATGGAGAAACTTTTGTAGTAGGAAATGGCGCGTCTGACTGTTACGAAAATATACTGATAAACTGAAAATTTGTGATTGAAATCATTGATAAAATAGTTTATAATTAGCATACAAGAAGGAAGACAGACACCGTTAGACGGTTTTGAGCCAGAGGTTAAATGGCTGATAAAACTAAATTAAATACAAAATTAACCGGTCATTGGCGTGGGCGGTTATTTTTGTCTCTAAATTTATCTACGAAGCGTATTATGTAAGTTGTAAATAATCCACTTACAAATCGGCCAAGGATACCAATAATAAATTCCGTGACATTAGTCATGTATATAATCTCCTTTCTTCTGTATTTCCTTGAAAGGATTTCTATATAAACAAGGTATTACTACCTTGACGTGACTCGAAACCGCCTAACCATCTCTATCTAGCCAAAATAAAAATGTTGGTGTCCGTCTCTATGTAATATTATATAGTTTTTGTGCCAAATGTTATTTGATGATATACAGTTTATATAAAACCAAATAGCGTAGAAGATTTTGTAACAGTTCAGACAAGATTTTGTTAATTTTTATAAAAAACCAAAAAACTCTTGACAGGTGAACAATTTTATAGTAAGATAACATCTGTTGTTGAAAGTTATTCTTATGCGGGTGTAGTTCAATGGTAGAACACCAGCCTTCCAAGCTGGATACGTGGGTTCGATTCCCATCACCCGCTTGCGAGTGATTTCACTGAGTTTCCGGTGATTGTGCTTGCAGGAGAGTGTGTTTACAGGTTAATAAGTAAATGTACTTGAAAATATAAAATTTCATACCTTCTTTCTACAGGTGAAAGCCTGTTTTAATATGCGCGAGTGGCTCAGCGGTGGAGCACCTCCTTGCCAAGGAGGGGGTCGCGGGTTCGATCCCCGTCTCGCGCTTTTTTATTTTATGATTAGCACCAAAAGAATCCCCCATTTCCCTTTTGAGAGAAATGGGGGATTCTATATTATTCGATTTTATGCAAATACAGGTACTTTCTGTATGCCTGCCTTAGGATAGATTTTCTTAGCTCCTACGTTGCCTACTGCATAGTCTGCAACTGCTGAACGTACCGCATGTAAATTACCGTCTGTACTAAACTGGCTGGCTACGCATCCGGGACCAATCAGGATACCCTTTCCATCTACTTGATCAAGCGCTTCAAAAACATGCAGCTTTACTTCCGGAATACTGCCGTCTACTAACAGGCTTTCCCGAACCTTCTTACCGTTCTGGAAATAAGGAATTTCCCTGATACCGGCTAAAAATGCCTTATTTGTACGAGTTCTTGCTTCTTGTAAACTCGGCTCGCCCCATCTGTCATGCCAGCTTAAGCATTGTACAGGATATTTTTCAATCAGGTCAAACATAGCGTTATTTCCATGGATATGAGCTACATTGAACCAAGTAACGTCCTTGTAGGCATTGATTACCTGCAGATCATAAGGTACACCAAATTCTTTATATTCTTCTTCTGTCATAAAGTTGGTAGTAGCGCACTGGGTGGCAAAGAAAAATCCGCTGACGCCTGCTTCAATATTAGCTTTGATGAAATTTATAGTGGTATCGGTGATGACTTGCAGTGCCTGTTTAAAGAGCACCGGATTCTCCTTCATATCCGTAAGGATTCTGTCTCCTGCCAATTTTCTTGCATTGGTCAGAGGACTGAAAACTGTCTGGATATAAGGAAATTCTCCCTTAGTCAACTTGTTTACATATTGCACCATCTGTACCTGCTTGCCATAGGTGCCGTAATAGGCAGGAAGGACTTCCAGTCTTCCCCAGTCACTGATGTCATGGATACCGCCATCTTCTACAATGGGAGGCTGCTCAACCTGATTAAATATCTTGATCTTAGCGCCGTAATCCTGTACTCCATAAAGTCCAAATGGCATCAGCTTGATAAAATCATAATCAAACTTTTTCGTATATTCTACCTGGCGTTCAGCCAAGGATCTCGGATCCTGATCCTCTACAGAAAAGTGCTGCCAGACATCAACAGGCACTCTGTCTACCTCCTGTGAGTATAATGCTGCTTTTATTCTCTCTACTCTGGTCATCTGATTTCCCATGTTGTTATCTCCTATTTCTGCCCTTACTGATCATATTAAAATGTTAAATACTATAATCCTCGTAACCAACCACACGTCTCAAAAACTGCTTCGTTCTCTCTTCCTTGGGGTGGCTGAAAATTTCTTTGGGAGTCCCTTCTTCAACTACAATGCCGCCTTCCATGAAAACTACGTGATTGGCAACATTCTGAGCAAACCCCATCTCGTGAGTAACGACTACCATGGTAGTACCCTCTTTAGCAAGTTCTTTCATTACCTGTAGTACTTCTCCAATTAACTCCGGGTCTAATGCGGATGTAGGTTCGTCAAATAAGATGACATCGGGGTTGGCTGCAATTGCTCTTGCAATCCCTACACGCTGTTGCTGTCCGCCGGATAACTGGGAAGGATAATAGTCATATCTGTCTGAAAGCCCTACCTTATCCAGGGCTCTTTTGCCGATTTCAATTGCTTCCTTTTTTGGTATCTTTCTTGCTATGATTAAACCTTCCGTAACATTTTCCAAAGCGGTCTTGTTATTAAAAAGATTATAATTTTGGAAAACAAACCCGGTTTTCTTCCTGATAAGGGAAATGGTCTTTTTGGTGGCATGAGCCAGATCTGCCTGTATATCATCAAAAATGATTTCACCCTTATCTGCTTTTTCCAGAAAATTAATGCTTCTAAGAAATGTTGTTTTACCGGAACCGCTGGGACCTAAAATAGCTACAACATCCCCTTTTTCTACTTTTAAAGAAACTCCCTTAAGTACCTGATTATCCCCAAATGCTTTATGTACATTTTTAATTTCTAACATTTTTCATACCTGCCTTTTCCATGTATCTTAAGATACAGCGATTCCTTTCTTGCGATAAAGTATGGCTTCGCAATAGGTGAATAGTCTTGTAAGTCCTACACAAAGCACCCAATATACAACTGCCGCTGCCAGATAAGCTTCTACATATCCAAAGTTCAAAGCCGAGCACAGCTTTGCTTGTGACATAATGTCCACAACACCTATCATAAAGGCAACTGATATACCCTTGATATTTCCCAAATAAACGGTTAAGGAGATAGGTAACAGCACTGTAAGCGCCTGTGGAAAAATAATTCTGCGAAAGGTTTGAAAGCTGCTCAGTCCCGAACAATATGCTGCTTCGTACTGTCCCTTTGGTACAGATTGAATTGCTGTCCTGATATTTTCTGCCTGCCCGGGTGCGGAATACAAAACGTATGTTACGATCAGCACTACAGATACCGGTGCATTTTTCGGAAAAAGGTAATACAGAACGAATAAGTGGACAATCAAAGGAATTCCTCTCACATACCAGATATAAAATCGGCTCAGCATATTAAACACTTTGTTATGACTCATCTTAGCTGCTGCGATAACCAGCCCTGCCAGAAAACTTCCTGACATTACCAGAAGTGCCAATCCCATTGTTCTTGGTACTACAGTGATAATACTTAATAAATCTTCCACAAAAATTTTCATAAGTTCCACCCGCCTTGCTAGATATTACTGATGCTTTTTTACTTTCTGGCATTTTATCTCTAAGAAATGATTTCCCCAGTTCCCGACTGTGGTAATGACCAGATAAATCAAACCGGCAGCAATGTATATTTCCACCTTGTTGATACCCAAACCATTTGTGATTATATTTTTGGCTGACCCCATGATATCTGTGAGTCCGATTACAAACAGGATAGAAGTATCTTTAATCAGTTCAATGAAAGCATTTCCCATGGCAGGCAATGCAATTGGTATTACCTGGGGTAGTATAATACGATATTCTTTTTGGAAACCGCTTAATCCTGCACACAGGGCAGCTTCATGTTGTCCTTTATCTATGGACAGATAGGCCGGTCTTAAAATCTCGGACAAATTAGCTGCATAAGATAAGCTTAAAGCGGCTATGGAATATAAATCTTTGCCGGAAGCATCCAGAATAATACCGAAAGGCTTTAATACCAACGGAAGTCCATAATAAACCAGAAGAATATGTATCAGTCCCGGTGTACTTCTGAAAAAGGAAAGGTATAATTCTACCAGTGCACTGGCGATTTTTACTTTCTTTATCTTGATCATGGAGAGAAGGATAGCCAGCGCCGTGGAAATCAGGATAGATACAAATGCAATTGTTATTGTATAGGGAACTCTTGTTGCAAGTCTCCCCAATGTCTTCCATATAACTGTTATATCAAGCATCTCCTTCTTCTCCTTCCAAAGGTTATATCAAGCTGTTAGTCTTTATAATATACCAGCTTATCTTCACCATACCATTTAATATTCAGCTCAGAGAGGGTACCGTTTTCTATCAGGGTAGCCAGTGCTTCGTCTACCTTCTGTGTTAAATCCTCCTGGCCTTTAGCAAGTGCGAAAAATGTACCATTAACTTTAACAGGTTCCTCTACTGCCTTAACGGAAAGTCCCAATTGGCTGATAGTATCAAGTAAGCCAAGATTATCGGGAATTACCATTGCGTCATAAGTGCCATCATCAACACCCTGCAGATATTCTGCTGTAGTAAATCCACCGTCTGACACATCAATTGTCAATTGTTTATCCGGGTGCTCCTCGTTATAGGAAACAAGCAGATTGTAAATACCGCCATTTGCGCTTACCGGTGTGATTTTCTTTCCTACCAGATCATCAAGTGTTTTAAGGTCTGTATCATCTTGTCGTACAAACATCTTAATGGTGCTTACACCGCAGATTGTTTCCGGAAGAAGATATTTTTCTTTTCTTTCTGCTGTTTTGTACAGGCCGCCTCCTATCAAGGCATATTTACCGGTTTCAAGACCGATCTGAGTGGCATCTCCGTCTACAATCTCAAGGTCAAACTCATATTCTGGAATCAGCTCATCGACAGCTTTCAGTACATCTACCTCATATCCCACTACATTGCCGTCATCATCGATATAGCTTAATGGCTTAGAACCATTTTCCACGGCTACCAGAACTTTGGTGACTCCTCCGTCAGCTGATGTCTGTGCCTTTCCGCAACCGGTAATACCTGCAGCTAAAATTGTGCCAAGTACTAATGCAAGAACTTTTTTCTTCATAATAAATTTCTCCTCTCAAATCATATAATTCCTAGATGTTTAGTATGATTAACATGCAATTATGTTACTACGACTTTCCAAAAATGTCCAATATGAAAAGAAAATAGCTGGTTATAAGAAAAACCTATAACTGAGCCTAAGCTTCAGTCATAGGTTTTTCGAAAACGTGTAGGTGTGACCCCGCAGTCTGCCTTGAAAGCAGCACTAAAATCACTTACACTCTGAAAAGAAAGCGCTTCTGCAATTTCTCCGACTTTTTTGGTTGTTGTCAAAAGCTGCACTTTGGCTTCCTGAATCTTCAGGGAACGGTAATATTCATGAGGAGATTTCCTGGTGTAGCTTCGGAAGAGATAATTAAAATGTGAGACGCTGTATCCCGTCTGTGCAGCAATCTCACGGATAGAGCAATTTCGATTCAGGTTGGCCTTCATGTAACAGATGGCCTGCATCAGAGATTTCCGGTGCAGGGAAGAAGCGGCAGCCGATTCTGTTTTGCTATCAGGCTCGGCGGCAAGAAGGAAAAGAAGATCCAACAATAACAGAGTAGCTCTCATCTCGGTTTCTGCTTCCTCTCGTCTGCTGCAGAGCTGTTGAAATTGTTCCCATTTTTGCTTGAATTCTTCGCTGGCAAGGCTGACATAGGGGATTCTGTTGATAGCCTGTGTCAATACTTCGCTCGGATCGGAGACAATTCCAAAATAGACAAATTGGCTTTCAACCTCTTCTTTTTCTGCAATCAGATGGCGGATATCGCCTACCCTGTTAAAGGTTACTGTATTTTCCGGAACAGGCAGCTTCTCACGGTTAACCACTGTATATCCCCAGGCAGAAGGGTGGTACTCCAGTTCGTATGTCAGTACAAGGCGGGGAGAAGTTTCTTTGGAAGGAAGCTTTGTTTTCCAGTTTCCATTTAAAAGAATAATCACTTCGGGTAGCTTCATGGTATATGTCTCCTTGGTTTAAAATCGTTCTTTTGGACTAAAATTCCATAGAATAGCGGGTTTTTTCATAATTTTAACGGTATTATAATGGGCATATAGTAAACAAGCATGAAATGCTCAAAGGAAAGGAGTTTTATTATGCCCAATGTACCTACAGATTTAAAGCCTTGTGAAATGGTTCGTATAACACCTGTTGAGGGCCATGCCGAAAGTCTTGTGCCCGCAGACAAGCAGTGGAAGCTGGTCTGGAGCGATGAATTTGACGGAGATTCCCTGGATGAAACGAAATGGAATTACCGTCTGAATTTCTGGGGATACCGTTCTCCCACATGGACCACGGAAGGCGTTGTTGTCAGTGATGGCACCCTGAAAATCAACATGATCCGCAAAGGAGATGATTTCTACTCTGCACATCTTCAGACCGGCGGTTTGACCTTTGATAATCCCAGAGATGAAACCTCTAAAGTGTTCTGGCCTTTCGGTAAAAAAGATCAGGCAAAGTTCATGCACCGTTACGGCTATTATGAGTGCCGCTGTAAACTGCCGAAGAATGATGGCTGGCATGCAGCATTTTGGCTTCAGGCACCCGGAATCGGTTCCCATCCGGACCCGGCAGTAGCAGGTGTAGAGTGCGACATCATGGAAAACTATCGTCAGCACAAGGATGGTTCTATCGTATGTGGCTGCGGATGGGGCGGCTACGGCAATGAAGGCAGATGGTTCGGTCATTTCCAGTTCCCTTTTGAAGAAACTGCTGATGGCTGGCATACCTATGGCGTAGACTGGTCTCCGGAAGGATATATCTTCTACGCAGACGGACAGCTGGTAGGGAAGCAGATGGCACCCGAGTGTCCTGTTTCCAAGGTAGAGCAGTTTATTCTGGTGTCTACCGAATGCCACGGATATAACCGCATCTTCCGTTCCGTGGGAGAAGCCGGTGAAGCCGCTGTGAAGAGCCAGCCGGTGCCGGAACTTCTTCAGGCAGTGCTTCCTGACTGCTTCGAAGTAGATTATGTCCGCGTGTTTGATGCGGTATAAATTGTAACAAATCTCACTTGCAGATTCGCTGTCAGCGGTCTGCAAGTGATTTTTTTGTCGTGAAAAGTTCTTATTGTTTTTTCAGATAATATATAAATGCGCTATACTGGGGCTGTGTACTGGGAAGAAGCAGGCCGATATTTGCAAGAGCCGCACCGCTGAGTACCTGTCCCGTCTGTTCCACTTCGTAGAATGCATCTTCTGAAAGCCCACGTAGATGGACATAGCTGTTCTTATCAAGAATGGAGATGTCTTGCGTCACTACACAGACAAGACTCTCCGAACTGTCCGGAGACACAAACTGCCACGCTGTGAAAATGCTGTTATCGTAAGGGGAGGACAGGCGGTAATAGTCTCCGGTCCTGATCAGATCCTGATGTCTGCGGTAACACTCGGAATACAGGGCACATTCGTTTCGCTCTTCCCCGGTCATCTTGGCAGGATCCAGCTCATAGCCGAAAGTTCCGTGCATTGCCGTGACAGCCCTTGTTTTCCAGGGGACTGTTCTGCCGGTCTTCTTGTTGGGACAGGCAGACACATGGGCACCTATGGCGCTGACCGGATAAGCGAATGAGGTCCCATAGTGAATGACCAGTCTGGAAGGTGCATCTGTATTGTCGCTGCACCAGATCTGAGGGAAATAAGTCAGCATTGCACCGTCAAAACGGCCGCCGCCACCACTGCAGCCTTCAAAAAGGATGTCCGGGTGCGTCTTCACAATACCGTCCAATATCCGATACAATCCCAGAATGTATCTGTGATAAATCTCCCCCTGCTGATCTGCCGGGTAATACCTGCTGTAGACATCACAGACATAACGATTGTAATCCCACTTGACGTAATCGATGCCGCCTTCATCCAGCACTGCATTCACGGCGCTGATAATATAATCACATACATCCGGTCGAGACAGATCCAGACACAGCTGGTGACGGCTTCGAGCCGGCGCCCTTCCCGGTACCTGCAGACACCAGTCAGGATGCGCGCGGTACAGATCAGAATCCTCGTTCACCATTTCCGGCTCGAACCAGAGACCGAACTGCATACCGATATCGTGCAGCTTTTTAGAAAATGCCTGCAGACCACCGGGAAGTTTCTTCTCATTTACCACCCAGTCACCCAGTCCGGCTTTTTCATTATCCCTGGCGCCGAACCAGCCATCGTCCAACACAAACATGTCGGCGCCCAGCTCTTTGGAAAGGAGGGCCGTCTCTAACAGCTTTTCACTGTCAAAGGTAAAGTGGAAAGGCTCCCAGCTGTTGATGACAATAGAGCGTTTGCAATTCACAAAAGGACTGTCGCAGGCATTTTCCCGGAAAATGCGGTGATAGCTGTGACTGAGCCCGGATAAGCCGCTGTCAGAATACGCCATTACCACCTCCGGTGCTTCAAAGCACTCTCCCGGATGAATGGTAAAACGAAACTGCTTGGGGTGAATACCCATTGCTACGCGGGTCTGGCTGTAACCATCCACTTCTGCCTGAAAGATAAAATTACCGCTGTACATCAGCGCGAATCCATAAGCGTTTCCATGATCCTCATCGGTATTTCTGTCGCATAAAATGGCGAAAGGATTGTGGAAATGACCGGATACGCCACGGAAAGAACCAAGCTCGTTGATACCGTGGGAAAGATGGCGTCTGTCGGTCTGCCTTTCGAAATAGTGATGTCCGAACAGTCCGATCAGATCATAATCACCTGTCATAAAGTCAATACTTGCAGACATCAGCCGCTCCAGTTGTACCGTCTCTTCGGAATCATTGCAGAATACGGCGGCGCGAGTAATCACATCCTTCTCAAAATATACACCGTAAAGCAGCTTTACGGAAATATTGGTGATGGCATCCTTTAACACGATCTCCAGTGTTTCTGCCGGTTCTTCCCCGGAAGCGTAAAGCGTCGGCAGGGTAGACAGGCGGTATTTTCTCTTGTAAATTTTGTGAGAGAAGTACTTCCTACAAATGCATAGCTGCCGTCGGCGTTGATCAGTTCTATGGAAGGAATACGGTAATCCCCCGCATCGTTGGAGGAGAATTCCTGGGGATAAGCGCAGAGAGAATACACTCTGTCTGTACCGGCTTCAGCAGGATTGGACTCGTGGCTTCGTATTACGTTGGGAATGAGATACGAAACATCTTCATCAGCAATTCGCTTCCCGTAATATAAATGAAGCAGATGACCGTGCTCAGATACTTTCATCTGATAGGTGCTGTTTTTGGTATGAATGGTAAAAACATGATTGGTCGAATGGTATGTAATAGACATATCTGTATCCTTTCTGATAAATAATTGTTTTATTATGACTGCAAGTCTGTTACCTGCCCGGAGGGAGCATGTCCGTAGACTCTCCGATAAGCTTTATAGAAAGAGTTGGCATTGGCATAACCGCATTCGATGGCAATTTCGGAAACTGATTTTTGATTCTTCGCCAGTAATTCGCTGGCATACTGCATTCGTTTGCGCTCGATATAGCCGGCTACGGTCATATTAGTCTCAGCCTTAAAAATCTTCCGGATGGTGGTGGCAGAGCTGTTAAAATAGGTTTCCAGGGAGGTAATGCACAAATTACAGTCCCGGAAATTGGTATCAATATACCGCACTAACTTCTGACCGAACGTTTCGGTTGTCTTGTCGCAAAATCTGCAAATGACTTCTGACAGGACAGCATATAGTGATCCATCAGCATTCAGCATGCTGTCCTCATTGTAAGCAGGAATATATTCTTCAATAAAATATTGCGGATATTCTACTTTGACCGCATTCAATATTGTCCGGATCAGTTCATACACATGTCTGTTCAGAGTACCATTTTTAATATGTAATAACTCATCGGAGTAATTGCGTAGCTGTTCCAGTGCGGCTTCCCGGTTACCATGTGTAATTGCAGTATACAAGGTCATGAAGTCCGGCAGGGAAAAGGAAACCTGGGGACTGCTGAACACATCATCCGGCATACAGACACGTGTACGGTCATCCGCGAAAGACACGCCTTCCATATTTAAAAGCTGCTTATATGCAATCGGCAATTCTTCCAGATGATGATAGGTCTTTCCGGCATAGCAGCGTATTTCATAGCATGCCTCTTCCCGGTTGATATTGTCTACCACAAAATCCAGTACCTTGTGACAATGTTCAAAATCCCGGTCATCTATCAGCAGCAACAGTTCTGTGTTGCTGTTCTGCTGCTGGTAGACAGAGGGCAGCTCACTTTGCAGGAAACTGCTGAGCAGGAGCATCGGATCTTCATAAAAGGTACCGTTCTCCATCACGTCAACCCGCAGTCTGATCAACATCAGACGGTAGCCGTCCTTTGGAAAATCAGGATAATTCGTATAAAAAAGATCAATGTCCGCGGGGCTGATCAAGGAACCGTTAATTGCTTTTTCCAGGATACGTACCTTAATAAACTTCTGCTGCATATAAGATTTTATTTTATAATTTTCCAATTCATCTTCCGCATCCAGTATTTTGTGGGAAATATGATCAAACAAATCAGGCAGACCATTGCTGTGATGACGCCGTACTGTCAGCTGACCGTCTTTTTCCCTGAAGATATTCTTGCATTTCTCCAGAGTCCGGGCAAACTCCAGAAACGGGTGCGCGGAAAAGTAGGCACTACAGATAACGACACAAGCCATAAATACCAGACAGAGAATGCCATACATCAGAACCGTCAGGTACAGGGGCTGCATTCTTCTTTGAAAAACAAGATCGCTGATATATATGGTAATTGTCAGGTTGCCTGATTCAATATGTCGGCTCATTGTCTGATAACTTTGCGCTTCCTGCGGCAGGTCAGAGTAAATTACAGTATCTTCAGACACTGTAAGCGTCACATAACAGCCGTCCTGTTCTGTTTCTGTAATCAGAAGCTCCTTTATGTCTGCGATATCCAGGCAGGTAAACATGTAGGCAGATTTATACCATTTCACAGCATAAATGATGGCATCGTATTCTTTTTCATTAGTCTTAATATGATGAAGCGGCAGAAAGCCATATTTATTATCCACCAGGACTTGCTGCCATTGGGCAAAGCTCAGATCATCCACGCAGAAAAAATCCGGATAGTAGTTGCTTGCTTCGCCCCAGAAAAGCAGCTTCTGGGAAGCCGCCGTATTTTCATCAAACTGAAGTATGGTATCAGTAGCAATGCCCTGGGAATACTGCATTCTATAAAGGGATTTTTTTAAATACTTGCGTGTATCAAGAGGGATTTTAGCGTAATCTATCTGCGTATACCGAAGCTGCCTCAGGAGAGAATCCTCTACCATAGACTGGGAGGTGTTGATCACATTATTAACAACGCTTTCTATCTGCGCAACACCGTTATTTAATTTCTGGCTGATATTTTCCGTTTGCAGCTTTGCGAAAACATTTTGTACATATCCAAAGACCGGAATCAGTACAAGACAAAATACCAGGAATACAACGGAAAAAATCGTCAGGAACCAGCGTATCAGCTGGTAACTCATATTATTCTTGTCTTTGGGTAATACAAACTTCTTCATCATCTGTTACCTTCCTTATATAAATAGGAAAACCCCCTTGGCATAGAAAATGCATTTATCTTTATTGTATTTTTAAAACATGGTATTTTCAAGTATGTTTGTCGATTTTCACGATAAAAAATGTAATTTCACGGGCAGTATTTTGTGACATTTATTCCGGAAAGTTGGATTGTAATGGAAAATGTCGGGATATCCTGATGCATATGTCAGCTTCCTCTTGTATAATGCCAATAGTGGATTTGTTCTTCAAATCACCAAACAAATATCTATTTTAAGGAGGATTTCTTATGAAACAAAAACGTTTGCTTTCTCTGCTGCTGGCAGGCAGCATGCTTGCAGTTTCGCTGACAGGCTGTGGCAATTCTGAAACTCCACAGAGTTCAGAGACTTCCAAAGAATCTACTGCTGCAGAATCTACTGCCGCAACCGGAGATTCCGATGAAGAAGCTTCTACAGAAGAAGCATTTGATCCCAGATCCATTACAGAAGGGGTAACGCTGACTGTGGCAATGCCTGAAAATGTAAAAATTTCAGATTTTGAAACTAATTCTACAACCCTTGCAATTGAAGAAGCTTTGGGTGTAAATTTGGAATTTATGACCTTCCCTGCAGCTGACTATCAGCAGAAAATTAACGTAATGGTAATGGGAGGCGATAAACTGCCTGACATTATTATGAATGGAACAAGTTCCAAGTCTGACTGGTCAGGGTGGATTGCTGAAGAGGTTCTCCTGCCTTTGGACGAATATTATGCGGATCCTGATATGGCTGCAAATATCATGGCTGCAAGCGAGGAGACCGGCATTGACATTGCATCAGCTCTTACCATGGCAGACGGCCATATTTACTATCTGCCCAAGTTCGGCCAGAGTGTTAATGCGGAGGTATATTCCAGATTGTGGGTCTATGAGCCTTGGCTGGATGCAATCGGGAAGGATATTCCTACAACCACAGAAGAATTCTATGAAGTATGTAAGCTGATCAGCGAGACTGACTTGAATGGCAATGGTAAAAAGGATGAAATTGCGTTGGGCGGTTACGGTACAACTAACTGGTTTGGTTGTCTGATGTCCGCATTTGTATATGCTCATGATACCGAGTACCGTATTGTGGAAGATGGTAAGGTCGGCTATGCATTTACTACGGATGCCTGGAAAGAGGGTTTGAAATATATCAAGAGATTCTTTGATGAAGGATTGATTCCTCTGGAAACTTTGACACAGGCCAGCGAACAGCATGAAGCACAGCTATATTCTGATGTGCAGACAGTTTTCTCTTTTGCAGGCTACAATCCTCTGGAGACCAAGGGAAGTCAGTGGAGATTAGACTTTGAATGTCTGATGCCTCTGGAGGGACCGGAAGGAGAAGCCAATGCCATGTACCGCCCTGCACTGCCCAAGCTGGGTGCTGCCATCTCGGTTGACTGTGAGAATCCAGAGGCTGCATTCCTTGTATGTGATTTCCTGTGCAGTGAAGAAATGGGTATTACTGCACGTTGGGGGAAACGTGGTGTCAACTGGGATTACTGGGAGGAAGCCAACGAATCTTTGATGGCTGGTACAAAGTCTGAATATGCAGCTTATACTCCGGGACGTGACATTTATCTGATTGCGTATGATGATTCTGCTTTCTGGGGCGGCACAGAGCCTCAGAATGACAGCTGGCTTCAGCAAGGTTGTTATGTATGGAGTGACAAAATCTATGGAGGACGTGCAACGAAGGTGACTGGTTTAACAGAAGAGGAAGAAATCAGTCTGGCAATTGGTAATGAAATGAATACAGTTATTGAAAAGCTGCATGACTATGTTCCGGAAGAGGTCATTGACAATGCGCCTTTGACAACAGAAGAAATCGAATCTATTGCAGATGCAAAATCTACATTGAGTTCCTATGTAACGGAATCAATTGGTAAATTCCTGACAGGAGCCTGGGATATTGATACTGAATGGGACAACTATCTGAAGGAACTTGAAAATATCGGGTATAAGGATGTACTTGCAGTATATCAGACCGGTTACGATCGTACCCATTAGTATTTACCTACTTCAATACCGATAATCACAAAAATTTCGGATTACCGGCAAGATCAAGTAAAGACCTTGCCGGTAATTCAAACTTTTAAAGGAGCAGATAAATATTATGAAAACAGAAAAGCTACAAAAAATCAGACAACGGATCTGGAGAGACAGACGATTATATATGTTCTTGCTCCTCCCGTTGCTTAACCTGATTATCTTTGATTATATTCCCATGGGAGGACTGATAATTGCTTTTAAGGACTATAGTGCCCGGAAAGGAATATGGGGAAGCCCATGGGTGGGGCTTGATAATTTTATTAAGTTCTTTAACTCCTATGAATGCTGGAGGCTGATTCGTAATACTCTGGTTCTTTCGGTTTATACAATTGTGGCCACCTTTCCGATTCCTATTATCTTTGCGCTGATGATTAACAGTATACGCAACGAACGTTTTAAGAAACTTACTCAGACGATAGTCAATCTTCCGCATTTTATTTCCACAACGGTTCTGGTAGGTATTCTGATGAATGTGCTGAACAGCCGTTCCGGATTTTACGGAATTTTAGGAGAACTGATTACCGGTGAATATCCTCCTGATCTGTTTGGTTCACCTCAGGCATTCAGACATTTATATGTATGGTCAGGAGTGTGGCAGGGTTTTGGATGGGGCAGTATTATCTACACGGCGGCTCTTTCCTCTGTAGATCCTGAGTTGCATGAAGCAGCCCAGATTGATGGTGCATCACGTCTGCAGCGAATCATTCATGTTGATCTGCCTTGTATTGCTCCTACTATTATTATCAGACTGATCATGCGTCTGGGTGATGTCATGAGCGTGGGCTTTGAAAAAGTATATCTGATGCAGAACAGTCTGAATCTGGAAGCCAGTAGAATCATTTCCACTTACGTATATTCCGTTGGACTCGCTTCCAGTGGGCATTCGGATTTATCATACGCAACAGCAATCGGTATGTTCAATTCCGTTATCAATTTGATTTTAATTGTTTCAGTGAACAAGATTGCCCGTAGAGTCAGCGAAACAAGCTTGTGGTAAGGGAGGTCACAAATGAGCAAATTATCAACAATGAAATCAAAAAAGCGTGTCAGAACAGGGACGAATGATAAAATATTTTACACAATTTGTTATGTTATTATAGCCCTGCTGTCGATTGCTGTATTATATCCCATTATATATGTCGTTTCGGCCTCTATGAGTTCGGCTAATGCTCTTACAGCCGGTAAGGTA
This sequence comes from Lachnospiraceae bacterium, assembly GCA_017465845.1. GTDB lineage: Bacteria > Bacillota > Clostridia > Lachnospirales > Lachnospiraceae > Acetatifactor. The sequence goes on from JAFTVH010000139.1 coordinate 32,843, forward strand.
TGGTTTTTGCCGGTGGATTTCAGTTTAGAAGGCTATAAAGCAGTACTTAAGTATAAAAATATCTACATTGGCTATCGCAATACGATATTCTATACAGTAGTAGGTACATTGATCAATGTAAGTATGACCATGATATGTGCTTATCCTATGTCCAGAAAGAATCTATTCGCAAGAGGTCCTATTATGTTCTTGTTCAGCTTCACAATGCTGTTTGGTGGAGGTATGGTGCCTAACTATCTGTTGATGAAAAAATTACATTTCATCAATACTATCTGGGTCATGTTGATTCCGGGCTGCATGAGTGTATATAACATGATTGTGGCAAGAACCTTCATCCAGACCAACATCCCAGGTGAATTATTGGAATCGGCCCAGCTGGACGGATGTAATGATACAGTCTATTTCTTTAAAATGGTACTACCGCTGTCAAAGGCGATTCTGGCGGTACTGACCTTGTGGTATGCAGTAGGACATTGGAATTCATATTTTAAAGCGTTTATATATTTGACGGATAAAAATTTATATCCTTTACAGATATTCCTGAGGGATATCCTGATTTCAAGCCAGATCAGCGCCGATTTGAATGACCCGGAAATTGCGGAACAGCTTCGAACCATTCAAATGACATTAAAGTATGCTATGATCATAGTATCAACGGTGCCGCTATATGTTTTCTATCCGTTTGCACAAAAGTATTTTGCAAAAGGGGTTATGGTAGGTTCCGTGAAAGGATAGGCAATTGCGAATGAAAATAACTGATTTATCACTAAAAGAAAAAATACTGCAAACAGTAGTAATCAGAGTAGATAAAGACAAGTTTGTTTCGGATCAGGTCGGCGCGGCATTCTTTTTTGGAGAAATTATTACAGAGGCAGATGAGATGGGGCTGGATCAGGCAAGGAGTACTCTAAAGCAATACATAGACAATGCCGGAATTCCAATCCTTATCACTTCTGATTTTGAGAACGGATGTGGGAGCATGCTCAAGGGCCTGACTCCTCTTCCTTATCTTATGGGGGTGGGCGCAGCGAACAGGGAAGAGATTGCCTACAACTATGGAAAAGCCACTGCTCTGGAAGCACGATCGGTAGGTGCCAACTGGTCCTTTTCCCCTGTCTCGGATTTGAATATTAATAAGCGTAATCCGCTGGTCAATGTGCGTGGAATCAGCGATAATCCGGATTTGGCTATCAGGCTTTTAAAGCAGGTAATTCGTGGAATGCAGGAAAACGGTCTGGCAGCATGTGCCAAACATTTTCCGGGAGATGGTCTTGATTATCGTGACCAGCATATCGTAACTACTAATAATTCGCTTTCTTTTACAGACTGGAAAAAACTGTCGGGAAAAGTATTTCAGGAACTGATAGATGACGGTGTCTATTCTGTTATGGCAGGACATATTACCCTTCCGGATTATCAGAAAGAAATCTTTACCAATGGCATGAAATTGCCGGCTACACTGTCACAGGAGCTGATAGAGAAGCTGCTAAAGAAGGAAATGGGATTTGAAGGTGTGGTAGTAACCGATGCTCTTGGCATGGGCGGTTTCAACGGATGGTATGACACCAGACAGCGTTCGGAAATTGAAAGTTTTAAGGCAGGCTGTGATATGATGCTCTGGCCTACAGCAGATTATGTGAAGAATATGACCGAAGCAATTGAAAACGGGTATATTCCTATGGAACGTTTGGACGATGCCGTTTCAAGGATTCTGTCCATGAAAGAAAAGCTGGGACTGTTTGCCGGAGATAATCATGCTATTACATTGTCGCAGCAGGATAGAGACTTTGTGAAGAAGACACAGCAGGAGACGGCGGAGCATTCCGTTACCCTGATTCGTGACAAAGGAAACTTTTTTCCAATAAATCCTGAGAAAAACAAGAAGATTGCAGTGATCCCGATAACGCACCATCAGCCGGCACTGGAAGAAGCGGAACTTTTATGTGAGGAACTGAGTAACAGAGGTTTTGAAGTATCATATTTTCAAAATGGGGTAAAGGATGAAGATGTTGATGCCCATGATCTGGTACTTTATGCATTGTTCTCCAGACCATTTCGTCCTATGGGATTCCTTGATTTTCATTCCAAAGAAGCAAATAAGATTGCCAAAAGTCTGCAATATGGAACCGACAAGACCATTGTAGTATCTTTCGGGTCTCCTTATTTCGGAAATCAATACTTTGAACGTGCACTTACATATGTAAATGCGTATTCTATGTTAGCGCCAAGTGTCAAGGCATTTGTTCGGGCAGCAGTGGGAGAAATACCTTTTGACAGTTTTAGCCCGGTAGAATTATAAAGGTAATTGAAATGGAGACTGTTATAATGGAAAATTTGAACAAAGAGCGTCGAAGCTCGAACGTTACCGTAAATGGTTTTAAGGGGGAAGATGCCACAGATTACGGCGTTTTGCGGCCGACTGTTCCTGAAGGGAACACGGAGCTGCGTGTGATGAGCTTTAATATTGAAAAGACCCTTCCCACCGATGACAACGGTACTCTGACTGATGCAGCCAGGAACAGAATAGAGGCAGTTAAAAATGAAATTCTGCTTTATTCACCTGACTTATTAGGAGTTCAGGAGGATCTCGGGATATGGCATGATAATCTGGCTCTGGATGGCTACAAAGTCATTCGGGATACGACAATCTCCATTGGCGATGAGCAGTGTGCTATTTTCTATAAATCAGGACTGAATCTTATTACTGCGAAAACCGTATGGATGAGCAGTAACGGTAAAAGAAACGGTGTTGCACTAACCGTTGCGGATTTGTTTGAGGAAGGCGGAAAGTATGGGATGTCCCGGGAAGATCTGGCAATACTGGGTATTACCAAAGATACGCCGGATTCCTTTTTTAAGGAGCTAAAGACCATATATGTGGATAAAAACGGTGTAACCCGCAACAGTTCCAAACAGTATGCATACCTGGGAACTCGTAAGTTGACCTACGGTGTCTTTGAGATTAACGGCCGGTACGTGATTTATGTCAATACCCATTTGCAGAATAGAAGTCAGAATGCAATATATAGTAATGAAGCGCTCCAGAAGCTGCGCAGTCGGGAAAGAGTAAAGCATTTTGATATGCTTCAGGCTATAGTAGATGAATTAAAGGAAATATACACAGATGCTGTGGTATTTGTAACAGGTGACTTTAACGATGTTCCTGAGACAGAAGTATATAATAATGCATTTTCTCATGGATATTTCTGTGCATCTGTGGTGGCACAGGAAAGAACAGGAAACAGCGGTACCTGGAACCTTGCTTATAACGTGAAGACACAGGGTGACGACTATCCTCATGAAGCAGACGGATCTGCAGGTGATACTTTGGATTATTGCTTTGTGGATCAGAATATTACGGTTCAGAAATTCAGCGTAGGAGCGGGCAAGGCTGCTATTACGGCAGTTGATGGTTCTGAGAAGACTATTTTCACTTCTGACCATCTGCCCATTGTTACGGATATATGCTTTACTGTTGAGGGGCTTGCGTAGTCTTAAAAGAAGCAAATAGGGAATATAGGAAAGGACTGAGGATGATGAAAAGAGTAGCGAAAAGAATGGTTGTTGCAGTATCTTTGCTGGTAGTATCTTTATGTTTTAGCAGTTGTGGAAATAACGCAGCAGAAACTACAAAAGGTTCTAATTATGTTTTAGCAGCATGTGCTAATGAAAAGCGCGTGGTTCTGTATGATATGGCGACCTATGATGGCGAGAACCTGGATAACAATGAAGTCTGGTCCTTTCAGCCCACAGCTCCTGAAGCTGACAATGGCGGCGGAATGTCAGGAGTTAAGTATCGTGAAGACACGGTTTTCGGTGATGTTGTTATAGTATGTGCTTCACGTGGATATGCCGGAATTGTTTCATACCCTGAAGGGGAGGTATTATGGGAAGTTTATGATAGCGGGGATAATCCCCATGCAATTGAAATTCTTCCCAGCGGTAATGTGGTGGTCGCTGCTTCAGAGGGAGGGACTCTCAGACTTTACAATTCTTCCGCAGTTTTGCAAAATGATACAGAGGCATCTGTTACGTATAAAGAATATAATTTTATGAATGCACATGGAGTATTATGGGATCCTGAATATGATGTTCTTTGGGTGGTCGGTGGAAGTGAACTGAATGCGTATACTGTTTCAGAAGATGGCGGCACTGAGGAACTACAGATTAGTGATAATTTGGGAGGGAGACTTCCCGGTTTGAACGGACATGATCTTTCTGCAGATTTTATGGATTCTCAATATCTATGGGTTGCCGGTGGAAAGCATGTTTACCACTTTGATAAGAAAACAGGTGAAATGTCAGATGTATATGAGCATAGCGATATTCTGGACAGGCCAATGATAAAAGGCTTCGGAAATAACCCTGAGGGAAATTATTTTTTCTGCTTCCCAAATGGAGGAAGAGGTACTGAGTGGGAAAAGGAAAATTATTCAACCTGGAGTACTGATCGATTCTATTTCTGTTTTCCGGGTGATGAGGGTTCATCTTTGGTAGCACAGCAATGTGTCTCACAAACATGTGCATATTATAAGGTTGTAAGTTTTTGCGGTAATTATCAATAAGTGAAAACTACTGAGAGACCTGCACACTTCTAAAGTTATGAAGCTCGCTGCAGAATAGAGAAAGCTATTCTGCAGCGGCCCCTGTGTCATTGCTGTGCGTCTGTCCCCTGCCCCGAAGGCGCATGCCCATAAACCTTCCGATAAGCCTTATAAAAGGAGTTGGGGCTGGACTTTTGAACAGCTGAGAGAGCTCCGTTTGACCGCAAGTATCGGAGATGACCATGAATATCTGATCCCTACCCTGGAGGAAGCTCTGCAGGTCTGCAAGGAACGTACCACGATCCGCCTGGATAAATTCAATGAATGGGATTGGGATACGGATATTTATCCGCTGATTCAGAAAACAGGTGCGTGGAGGACATGTTTCCTCAGTGAATATCTTGGTATTGAGAAGCAGGAAGAGGTAATGGCTGCTATCAAAGCGGAAAGCGGAATGGATGCCCTGCGGTTCTATATTTTAAAACAGGAGAAGCGCGAAGGATGGGTGGAGACTACCGATTCTGTCATTGAAAAGGATGGATTTGCTGTTGCAATCTGGCGCAATCCCCAGATAAAGCTGCTTGATCTGTATGTTGAGGAAGCAGAGCAGATCAGCCTGGGAAGTGATCTATCGATATCCCAAACTGATCGGAGGCTGTATCTGGGAGTGGGCAGATCATACTTTTATTGAAAACGGTGTGCCTAAGTACGGCGGGGATTTCGGGGAGCTTACATCTGATTACAACTTCTGTGCAGACGGTCTTGTGACCCATGACAGAAAGTGGAAGGCGCTTACGACAGTGAGGGCGAAGTGATGGCTTTATGGGAAAGCAAATTGCCGGTTGCCGAAGTCCGGGAAGACAGGGGGCAAAAACCTGCCACTGTGAAAGAACTTGCTAACAGCTACCTGATCAGCGGGAAGAATTTTTCCTATGAAATTTCCAAGCATACGGCTATGCCTGTCCAGATCGTAAAGAATGGTGTAAAGCAGCTGCTTGCGCCGGCAGTATTGTCTGTATGGAGAGCACCGATTGATAATGAAAGAAAGATCATAATGGGGGCATCCCAATATCTGGGAGGGTGAGAATCTGGACCGGATCTTTAATCATGTGTATAGCTATGGCCGGAATCGGTTGGTTTGAAAGTGATACGGCAAAAGAGTATGTTCCTTATATCAGACCGCAGGAACACGGTAATCATAGTAATTGTAAGGAACTGTGCCTGCAGAACGGGCTGTGCTTTACGGCAGATGATGAGTTTGAGATTCAGGTGTCGGATTACAGTGCAAAGGCACTTACTCTGGCGGAACACATAGATGAACTGAAAGCCAATGGTGCGGTGAATGTGCGCATCGATTACAGGGATTCGGGCGTGGGTTCTAACTCCTGTGGGCCGGAAATTTTGGAGAAGTACAGACTGAAGGAGAAGGATATCAGGTTTGGTTTTTCCGTGAAATGTTAAATATGGGGATTGGCTTTAAGAGGACGCAGGCTGCCGCGGAATAGAGGATATTTACTATTTCGCAGCAGTCTTTTTGATTGGACTAAGGTGTGTACTTGGGTTTGGTTGCATATAATTCATAAAAAATTAACTAAAATATAAGCAAAAACAAATTGCACAATAAAGTGAGGGGAAGTATAATAAGCCCTGACCCATAATGAGTAAAAAGGCTTGTTAAAGGAAGGACAAGGAAATGAGTAAAGATTCAATAGATGAAATGGAACAAATTCAGAGAGGTCTGGAAGAGTTCCTGGAAAAAGAGGTGGAAGGATACCGAGAGGCAGAACGTGCAGCCCAGGGAGAAGGTCCCGTTCCTATTTATACCACGGCTTCTTCCGGGTATCAAACCAGGCGGCGGGAAACTGCATCCGGGCAGCCTCAGGGCTATTATAACGAACCGGACTATAACAGTCAAACAAATTATGATAGTGAAGCAGACTACTATGGTGAAACAGACTACCATAGTGAAACAGAGCAAACAACATGGGGGAGAGAGGAGGAATATGCATCTGTGAGAAAGGAAAGAACTGCACAAAACAGAACCGAACAATCCCGAAACGCACAGTCTAAAACTGCTGAGAAAGCGCAGACGAGAGGCCGACACAAAAAGAAGAAAAAAAAGAAAAAGAAGAAATCTTTCTTCAAGCGTTTACTTATCATATTAGTAATACTGTGCTTTCTGGCTTGCGGAGCCTGGTATTATGGCGTGAATCATCTGTATGGAAAAGTCAATTATGAAGAAATTCCCGCAGTAGAAACAGAGCCCATGAAAGAAGAAGGTGTTATCAACGTCCTGCTGATCGGTAACGACTCCAGAACTCAGGGAGAGGATGGACGTTCCGATGCAATGATTTTGCTTTCCATCAGCAATGAGACAAAGACCATCCACCTGACTTCCCTGCTTAGGGATATGTATGTGGAGATTCCGGGATATAAGGATAACAGATTGAATGCAGCTTATTCTTATGGTGGCGCCCAGCTTCTGATGGAGACTCTTGAGAAGAATCTGGATATCCATGTGAACCGCTATGTGCTGGTAAATTTCCAGGCTTTTGCCAATCTGGTAGATGCTGTGGGCGGTGTGGATCTGGAACTGACAGAGAAGGAAGTAGAGTATATCAACGGTTATCTGGTAGAATACAATATGCTGGAAGGAAGACCGGAAGGAACAGATTATCTTGCTACACCTCAGAGCGGTCTGATACACTTAAATGGTCCCCAGGCGCTGTCCTACTGCAGAAATCGTTATTTAGGTACTGACTTTGGACGGACCGAACGTCAGCGTAAGGTGCTGACTGCCCTTATTGAGAAAGCTCCGTCAGCGCTGCTTACCAACGGAACAGAGCTGATTAACAGTCTGCTGCCGAATCTGACGACTAACTTGACTGAGAAGGAATGCAGAAACTTGACACTCCAGGCGACGAAGATTCTGACGTATGATGTCGTTCAGGGAAGCGTGCCTATCGAGGGAAGCTATTCCAATGCGACCATTCGGGACATGTCGGTGCTGCAGGTTGATTTTGAGGCAAATAAGGAATATTTGCGGAAGAATATTTATGGAGAAGGGGCAGAGCAGACGGAAGCAGAGTAATTCCCCTATAACGATTCCAAAGCACGAACCGATAAAAACAGTATATGTTAAAATGGTAAGAGAAGTCGTGGAAAGTGAGGGAAGAACAGATGAAATCAATTGAGTATTATTTGAGACTTCCTTATAAAATGGAAATTGTTGAGGATATGGAAGAGGGGGGCTATGTTGCGTCATTTCCGGAGTTGCCTGGATGCATTACGTGTGCAGAGACAATTGTTGAAGCAGCAGAAAATGCAGAGGAAGCCAGGAAAGAGTGGATTCATGCTGCATATGAAAGAGGAATCGCTATTCCGGAACCGGACACAGTCAATGCGTATTCCGGAAAGAAAAGAATGCATACAGTTGTGAACTAGAGAGAAAAAGTGCCTGTCATATCAGGCCCTTTTCTTGTGATTGACTTGCTATTTGTAACTTTCAATGGTAGAATCATAAGTACATGAAATGTATGTACATGAAATGTATGTACACGGAATTTTATACAGTTTAGTGAGGAAAGGAGCGTGTGCTGAATGCCGAAAGTCTTTAATACAACAGGTCTATGTGTTCCTGAAAAGCATTACATGGTCAACATAGATAAGCGATTAAAGGATATTAAAGCCCTTGTCGATGAGGAAAATTATTTTACTATCAACAAGGCACGCCAATACGGAAAAACGACCACGCTTCGGGCCCTCTATCGTTATTTGCAGAGCGATTATTATGTTGTCCTGATGGATTTTCAGGTATTTGGAAGTGCAGAATTCAGCACAGAGCAGATTTTTGCTTCTTCTTTTGCAAGTTCATTCTTAGAGTTGTTAGAGTATAATAATCTTGCCATAACCAAGGAACTTCAGATTGCCAGAGAGAATCTTGAACAGAACATTGATAGTGAAAAATTTACTTTGCGGCTGCTTTTTAAAGGGTTAAGAGCAGTCTGTGCGGCCGCTGATAAGCCCATTGTGCTGATGATAGATGAAGTAGACAGCGCAGCGAACAATCAGGTTTTTTTGGATTTTCTCGCACAGCTTCGTGCAATGTATCTTGTCCGGGATATTCAGCCGGCTTTTAAGTCCGTCATTCTGGCCGGCGTTTATGATGTTAAAAATCTGAAACAGAAAATTCGGCCGGATGAAGATCACAAATACAATAGCCCCTGGAACATTGCGGCAGACTTTGAAATTGACATGAGCTTGTCAAAGGATGGAATCGCCGGGATGCTTCTGGAATATGAGAATGACTATCACACAGGAATGAACGTGGATGAAATGGCAGGTTGGATATATGATTATACATCGGGTTATCCTTTTTTCGTTTCAAGATTGTGCCAGTTGATAGATAAGAATATTAGTCGAAAAACGGAGTACGGTTCTAAAGAGTCTGCATGGACGAAAAAGGGATTCAATGAAGGGGTCCGTATGCTTCTATCGGAGAAGAACACACTGTTTGAATCTCTGATTGGGAAGCTCCACGATTATACGAAGCTTAATACAATGTTGCGGACACTGCTTTTTACTGGAAGAACATTCTCTTATGCTGCTGATGAGAGCGTAATAGACATGGCTACCATGTTTGGATTTATTAAGAATCAAAATGGTAATGTAGCAGTTGCAAATCGGATTTTTGAGACGCGCCTGTACAACTATTATCTGGCAGAGAATGAGATGCAGGGAACGGATATTTACAAAGCTTCACTGCAGGATAAGAGTCAGTTTATTGTGGATGGGCATTTGAATATGAAGCGAATCCTTGAAAAGTTTGTGGTTCATTTTAATGATATCTATGGTAACTGCAGTGAGAAGTTCCTGGAGGATGAGGGAAGGCAATACTTCCTGCTCTACCTTAGACCAATCATCAATGGTACAGGAAATTATTATGTAGAAGCCAGAACGCGAGACATGCGCAGAACGGATGTCATTGTAGATTACCATGGTGAGCAATATATAATAGAGATGAAAATTTGGCATGGAGATGAATATAACAATCGTGGTGAGCAGCAGTTGATTGGGTATCTTGATGACTACCATATTAACAAAGGCTATATGCTCAGCTTCAACTTTAACAAGAACAAACAGGTTGGAGTTCATCAGGTTGTCATTGGAGAGAAAGAAATTATTGAAGCGGTGGTATGATAAAAAGAGCCTGATATAGCAACCTCTTAAGGCTGCTGTGTCAGGCTCTTTTTATATCTCAACTAATTTACCATCAATCGTGTGCTCAGTTTTTCTTAGCACACAAGATTAGCGAAACACATATTCCTTCAACCGACCAAACGCCTCTTCCACAAGACTCCGTGGCAAAGCCAGATTCATGCGGATAGTATTCGGTTTATTGAAAGGCCGCCCGTCCTGCCAGATGACACCTACCCGGATACCGGCTCTGAGAAGCTCGTCCATGCTGCAGCCGTGTGCCTCACACCATTTGCCGCAGTCCAGATACAGCATATAAGTACCCTGAGGTCTTGCCAGTTCCACTCCGTCAAAGTGCTCTGTGATAAAGCGGTAAGCGTAATCTGCATTGTCTGTCAGCACCTGCTTCAGCTCGTCCACCCATTCCTGCCCTGCAGGGCTGTATGCTCCGGCCAGCGCATGCATCGAAAGCACATTCATGCTATTGTAATGACTTAAAGAAGATTGCTTTCTTACCCGGTCTCGCAGATAGGGATTGTATATAATATGATAGGAACCAATGAGCCCTGCCAGGTTGAAGGTCTTGGAGGGCGCATAAACAGCAATGGTCCTGTTTCGTGCATCCTCTGAAACAGACTGGGTTGGAATGTGACGGTGATTACCTAATGTCAGGTCCGACCAGATTTCATCAGAGATGACGATGCAGTTATTGCGTCTGTAGACTTCCATGGCCTGTTCAATCTCTTCTTTTTCCCAGACACGTCCTGTTGGATTGTGGGGGGAACAGAAAACTGCAAAATGAATGCGGTGTTTCTTTAACTTTCGATCCATATCTTCATAATCCATGCGCCAGATACCTTCTGCATCCCGTTTTAATTCGCTGAGCACGATATGGCGGCCGTTATCCTCCATGACACGGGTGAATCCAACGTAAGTAGGAGAATGAAATAAAACAGATTCTCCCGGAGCTGTAAACGCCTGAAGCGCTGAGGAAATGCAGCCAAGAACGCCATTTTCATATCCGATCGCACTTGCCGTAAGTCCCTCCACGCCGTTGCGTACACGGTGCCAGTTGATGATGCTTTCATAGTATTCCAGGGAAAGATTGTAATATCCGAAGGTTGGATGCTTCGTGCGCTCGATGATGCGTTCCTGAATAATGGGTGCAGTAGCAAAATTCATATCAGCTACCCACATGGGAATCCTGCTGAAGCCGTCTTCTATCTCTGCATTTGGAACAGGAATCACCTCTACAGCGAGAGAATCTTTGCCGGTACGGTCTATGATGGAAGTAAAATCGTATTTCATGAAAAGGGTGCCTCCTTGCAATGAATTGTCATAAGCTATAATACGAATCCTAAATATCTGTTTTATAGACTTATTTTATCATAAATAAAAGACGGTTTCTATAGCAGATCATGTTTTGACTGCAGCCTACGGCACTTTTTTGTCTGCAGGTTACGTGTAAACTGTAATACGCACCATATTGATGTATACATTGTGCTATATTCCATGTGTCCGTTTTGAAAAACAATGTGTCTTCTACACACGGACATTTCGGCTTTTCAGATAAATTGAAGCTGAAAACCCTGTATAATCAAAGGGCACAAAATAAAAAAAGTCCGCCACACACGTACAAAATACTTGACAAACAATGTAAAATGGTCTACACTCATATCAGTTTCAAATGTTTAAAAGCTGTGAAGAGAAGAGTAAAAGAAGAGTGAAATCACAGAGAGTCCCGGCTGGTGGGAAGGGATATGGAAGGCTTCTTTGAACATGGTCTCGGAGCTGCGCACCGACCTTACGTACTGCGTAAATAGGCTGCGACAGGTGCACCTGTTATAGTGCCGGACTATCGGTCTGCTGTTGGCCGTCCCGTAGTCGATGAGGTTCTTATTGTGAAGTAAGAATAAATTAAGGTGGTAACGCGAGAGTTTACGGCTCCCGTCCTTAAATGTTTTTTAAGGATGGGGGCTTTTTATTTTGCATGCCGCCTGAGAAAGGATTGAATATGAACGAGAACAGCTGGTTGGAAAATGGATATTGTCATCTTGTAAATAAAACTTTTTTCTTTATTGAAAAATATCTTGAGGGAGTCGTGCCTGCAGGCCGTCCGGAACAGGATATTTACTGGAAAACAAAAGAAATATATGATGAACTGGAAATGCTGTGGCAAGAGGGAAGGACACAGGAAGCAGATAGAATTCTGGAAGCATATCTTGCTTTTGCTACAGAATATTTTGAACAGGGCAATCCCTGGAAGAACAGGGAGAAGGATCCCCGCGCCTGCCGTAATACCGTGCTGAACAGTGTGCAGATGATAGCCAATCTGACGGTATGGCTGGAAGCACGCGGGGAATATCCGGCTTGTCATGTGATGGAGTGGCTGGAGCTTGACAGAGAATGGCAGGTGCACCACGTGCATTCAGGTTATCAGCTGCGTAATATAGAAGAAATTACCCTTTATCATGAAAAAAGTACTTTTCAGATGGCTTAAAATGGAGTATGATAGATAGAAACAGGAGGCGGGATACGACAGGAGAGGAGACAAAGGATGGATTTTATTTTATTAGTGTTTGTGGCGTTCTTGTGCATGTGGCAGGGTGTTAAGGAGTATCACTCAGAGGAGCAGTCCAAAGTGTTTACGAAATATCCGATTAAGGTGAATGATGTAAAGGAATACAATCATTTCTGCGGAAAGCTGATCATCGGTTTTGGTGTGGTGGCAGAGATCACCATGATTGGCATGACATCGGTAGGTGGATGGTGGAGCATCATTTTCATCGTGCTGCTTCTTGCAGAAGCATACGGACTGATGGTCATTTACCGTAAAGGTGAGAAAAAGTACAGGATAAAGTAATGGGAATCTTTTGGGACAGGCTTTATTCAGGAGTTCCCGAGAATATGAAACAGCTGAAAGCGATGAGGAAAAGGCTTTCAGCTGTTTTTGCGTTGGTAAAGGATATTTGGAACATATTTTTTCTATATGTCAAAAAACTCTTTATCCCGCCAGGTTGCAGCCGCATCTTAAGTAAATGTTATTGCATCTGAATAATAACGTGGGTTGTAAAGATTTGCATAGTATGTTAAACTAAAATGAGAAAACGAATATATACTTACCATATGTAGCGAATCAGGAGTATAGAGGGAAAATAATAAGCTGGAAGGGACAAGAATTGATGAAGAAAAGGGGATCTAAGGCAATTCTGGGGATTTGTATGGGGATTGTCATTTTGTTTACAGGATGCGGGGCAGAGCCGGAAGTGACCATTCCATTGATAGTGCCGGAGAAAATTGTGATTGCTGATAAAGAGCAGGGTGTAGCAGAGAAACAGCAGGAGCAGCAAGGAGATACACAGCAACAGGGAGACGAGTCACAACGGGGAGAAGCGCAGCAACAGGGGGATTCCGAATCAGGATCGGAGCCCACACACACTGCAGTAAGCCCACTTCCGCCGGAAATCAGCATCACCATATCAGCCACCGGCGATGTAACGATGGGGAATCACAGAGAGCAGGGGTATGAGCTCTCTTTTAATGAGACCTACGACAAAGCAGAGGACAAGGGATATTTCTTTGAAAATGTAGCAGATATTTTCAAAGCAGATGATATGACGATCGTGAATCTGGAGGGTGTGCTGACGATTTCGGAAAATTATGCGGCAGACCGTACCTACAATATCAAAGGACTTCCGGAGTATGCCTATCTGTTGCGTGACGGCTATATAGAAGCGGTGAGCATGGCCAATAATCACAGGCAGGACTATGGTGCAGAGGGAACGCAGGATACGGTAGATGCGCTGGAAAGCGCAGGTATTGCCTATGCTTATGATAAAAATCTGGGAATGTATGAGACTCAGGGAATCAAAATCGGCTGGGTGTCTGTCAATGAAACATCACAGGGTGTCTATGTGGAGAAAATCCTTGAGGAAGGCATCAGACAGCTTAGAGAGGACGGCGCGGACCTGGTGCTTGCCTGCTGTCACTGGGGCATTGAGCGGGAGTATTATCCGGAGGATTACCAGAAAGAACTGGGAAAGAAGTGCATTGATTGGGGAGCCGACCTTGTGCTTGGTCATCACCCACATGTGCTTCAGGGAATTGAACAGTATCAGGGAAAATACATTGTATATAGTCTGGGGAACTTCTGCTTTGGCGCCAACAGGAATCCTTCCGACAAAGACACCATGATATTCCAACAGACTTTTACTTTCAGACAGGAGGAAACTGCGCAGGAAGATTCAGAATGGAACCTTATGGAAGATACAGAAGCGCGGATTATTCCCTGCCGCATCAGTTCGGTTGCGTCCAGAAATGATTTCAAGCCCACACCGCTTACAGGGGAAGAGGGGCAGCAGGTGATTGACCGTGTCAATGAGTACAGCAAAGAGTTCGGTGTCATAGCAGATGCAGACGGTCTACTGAAGAAAGCACAGTAAGCGGAGCAGAAAGCGAATCAGAATAAACAGAGCAAGAATGATTGGAACATGAGCCAGGAAAATTAGGAAACAAAAAAGAATGGAGAGCAGCAACATGGAAACAAGAGCAATGGAAAAACTCGGTGTAAAGACTTCTTTACTGGGATTCGGATGTATGCGTTTTCCCACCACAGCAGATGGTAAAATCGATGAGACAATGGCGGAGCAGATGTTGGACAAAGCCATTGCAGCCGGTGTGAATTATATTGATACCGCTTATCCTTATCATAATGGAGAAAGTGAGCCCTTTGTGGGACGTGTGCTTCAGAAGTATGAGCGGGGTTCCTTTTATCTCGCAACCAAGCTGCCTATCTGGAAAGTAGAGAAGCTGGAAGATGTAGACACCATTCTGGAGGAGCAGCTTACCAGGCTGCAGACTGATTATATTGATTTTTACCTCATGCATGCCATGAACAAGGAACGCTGGGATGCTATGCTTCAGATGGGCGTAGTGAAACGTCTGGAGGAACTGAAGGCGGAGGGAAAGATACGGTATCTTGGCTTCTCTTTCCACGATACCTATGAGGCTTTTGAGGAGATGTTATGTTACAGAGACTGGGATTTCTGCCAGATTCAGCTAAACTATATGGACGCAAACGAACAGGCAGGTTTAAAGGGATATGAACTGACCGTGCAGAAGCAGGTGCCGCTGATTATTATGGAGCCCGTGAAAGGCGGGACTCTCGCTGTTTTTGGCGAAGATATTACAGAGATGTTCCATGCGCATGACGCAGAGGCTTCCAGCGCTTCTTTTGCCCTGCGGTGGGTGGGCAGCCTTCCCAATGTAAAGGTGATTTTAAGCGGCATGTCTACTATGGAACAGGTTGAGGACAATCTGAGAACTTTTGGACAGTTCAGGCCTTTAAATAATGAGGAAAGTAAGACGATAGATGAGGTTGTTGCTATTTTGAACAGCAGGGTGCAGAATGGCTGTACCGCCTGCCGCTACTGTATGCCTTGTCCTTTTGGCGTCGATATTCCGGGTACTTTCCGTACGTGGAATACTTATCACATGTATCAGAACTATAAGATCGTCAGGAATCGCTGGGAACAGATGGAGGAGTCTGCGCGCCCGAAGAATTGTGTAAAGTGTGGCAGGTGTGAGCAATCATGTCCTCAGAAGCTGCATATTCGGGATGATTTGGCCAGAGCGCAGGAAGATTTGGATAAAAAGGAAATGATATTATAAAAGCAACGATATGATAAAGCTGGGGGAAATGAGGCATGGAAAAAGCGTTTAAACTGGATTTTAAAAGTGACAGGGTGGGCAGTCTGTATGCCAATAACTGCGGCTGTTCGCAGACGCAGCCCTTACATAGCTTCGGACCGGCATCCAAGCCTCATTACCTGATTCATTATGTTTTGAGCGGTAAAGGAATTTTTCGATTCCATGATAAGGAATACCGACTGGAGGCGGGCTATGGTTTTCTCATTCAGCCCAATGAGCTGGCATTTTACCAGGCGGACGAGGAGGAACCCTGGTGTTACCTCTGGGTGGGGTTTGCCGGAAGCCGGGCAGAAGAATATCTGAGAGCAATCGGGCTGTCGGACAGGCATCCTATTTTTACATGCGACCGGTCGGAAGAGTTGTATGCCATTGTAAGGGACATGATGGAGCACAGTACTTTTGGGATTGCTAATGATCTTAGGAGAAACGGGCAGCTTGGTGTCTTTCTGTCTATTATTGCGGAGAGTGCCGGGGTGGTTGCCAGAGATGAAGAGGATAAAGGGAATCAATATGTGAAAAAGGCAGTTTCCTTTATTCAGAACAACTATTGTAATCCCATCAAGGTAACGGATGTGGCAGAATATGTGTGTATCAATCGAAGCTATCTTTATACATTGTTCCAGAACTACCTGGGGATGAGCCCCCAGCAGTTTCTGACGGTGTTCCGCATTACCAAGGCAAGAGAACTTCTGGAATCTACTAATTATTCCATTGAAAGTATTGCACTTTCCTGCGGCTACAGTGATGCGCTGGTATTTACTAAGGCTTTCAGGGCACTGCGTGGCACATCACCTTCCCAGTATCGCAAGGATCTGCGGAAGGAGAACAGTCGTGAACAGTTAAAACAGGTGGAAGATTTGATTGCGGAACTGGTAAAACAGGGAGAGTAAAGCAGGAAGGAGAATGAATGTCTGCTTTACGGAATCACTTCAAACTCCGCGCTGCCCAGTCGTTTTCCATTCACTACGATTTTCAACTCGCAAGGAATGGGAACAAAACGTGGATGCCGGATGTCAGGATTAATTGTATGGTGTCGATTGTATTGGAGGAAACCGGTGGGACATTTTCGATTGGATATCCGGTACAGACGGGCTACTTTCCTGCCGTCAGGTTCCGGATGTACGATCTCATAACGAATATCCAGTCGGATATTCCGGTCAGAAACATTCTGAAGCGTAAAAGTAAAGCGCAGATCTTCTTCAGACCCCACTTCTGTCGTCAATATTTCGAAATGTGTCATTGAGATGGAATTGCTGATATCCAGGTCGATGATATTTCCCATAAATAGTCCCTTTCCGGTAAATGACAGCTTGGTCCCGAAAGTGTGTGCCGGGGCTGCAGTAATCTTGGTAAAATCAGTATAACATATATCTGGAAAAAATCTACAACTCCAGGGAAATTTAAGTAAAGCTTAAGACTTCTTGGAATCTGTAACAGTTCAGACGGGGTCTAAACTGTTACGTAGATGCACACAAAATGCGCTAAAAGCGCATTTTGGCGCACGCAAGTCTTGCAAAATCGCACTGAAGTGCGATTTTGACTGCGCGGTGCCGGCTGTCTGAACTGTTACTGGAATCTAACATTTTGACAGATTAAAAGAACAAATGGATGTGGCAATTTATGTCATTTAAGATATAATGGAATTACGATGGATGATTATGAGGTCTGTATACATATGCGAAATGTGTCGACCGGAACTGAAATGGAGGGTTATCTCATGAAAGATGTGATTCTTGCAAAATTCGCAGAAGTATTTGGTGATAAGGAAGGTGCGAAGGCTTTTTTTGCACCGGGACGTGTTAATATGATCGGAGAACATACTGACTATAACGGCGGTCATGTATTTCCCTGCGCGCTGACCATCGGAACTTATGGTGTGGCTCGCAAAAGAGATGATAATAAGCTGAGATTCTATTCCATGAATTTCGAGCAGCTGGGCGTGATCGAGTCCTCTCTCGATGATCTGAAGCCTTATAAAGAGGCTAACTGGACCAACTATCCTAAGGGTGTGATGTGGGCATTTGAGCAGAAAGGAATGAAAATTCCCTGCGGTATGGACCTGATGCTGAACGGTAACATTCCCAACGGTTCCGGCCTGTCCTCTTCTGCATCCGTAGAGGTGCTCACCGGTTACATATTAAGAGATTTCTTTGGCTTTGATGTGACCAATCAGGATCTGGCTCTCATCGGACAGTTTTCCGAGAATAAGTTCAATGGTGTAAACTGTGGTATCATGGACCAGTTCGCCATTGCAATGGGTAAAGAAGGACACGCTATTTTCCTGGATACAGCTGATCTGTCCTATGAATACGCACCCATCAAGCTGGAGAATGCCAAGATCGTCATTGCATGCAGCAACAAAAAGCGTGGTCTGGGTGATTCCAAGTACAACGAGCGCCGCAGCGAGTGTGAGACTGCACTGGCTGAACTGCAGACCGTAGCAGATATCAAGTCTCTGGGTGAGCTGACAGAAGAAGCTTTCGAGGCTCATAAGTCTGCTATCAAGAGTGATATCCGTATGAAACGTGCAAAACACGCAGTATATGAGAACCAGCGTACCGTTAAGGCTGTGGAAGCTCTGAAAAATAATGATGTAAAGCTGTTTGGTCAGTTGATGAATGCTTCCCATGTCTCTCTGAGAGATGATTATGAGGTAACCGGTATCGAACTGGATACTCTGGTTGAAGAAGCATGGAAGGTAGACGGTGTCATCGGTTCCCGTATGACAGGCGCAGGCTTTGGCGGATGTACTGTTAGTATCGTGGAAGATAAGGCTATTGATACCTTTATTGACAGTGTTGGTAAGGCATATCTTCAGAAGATCGGCTATGCGGCTGACTTCTACGTAGTAGAGATTGGTGACGGTCCCTGCGTTCTGTAGAAAGGATAAAATATGATTCAGACTGATATCAGAAAATTAGTGGCCTATGGTGTGCAGACCGGGCTGGTTCCCAAGGAAGATGTAATTTTTACAACCAATAAATTGCTGGAGTTGTTCAAGCTGGATGAGCTGGAGGAGAGCAACGAAGAGATTACCATGCAGGTTGAGGAGTTGGAGGCAGTTCTCGGCCGAATGATGGATTATGCGTACGAGCAGGGCATCATGACGGAGAACAGCATTGTATACCGCGATCTGTTTGACACTAAAATTATGAGCATGCTGATGCCCCGCCCCAGTGAAGTCATCGGTAAGTTCAAAGAGCTGTATGAGAAAGAATCTCCTCAGGCAGCTACCGACTATTATTATAAATTAAGCTGTGATTCCGACTATATCCGCAGATATCGCATCTGCAAGGATATGAAATGGGTCACTCCTACCAAATACGGTGATCTGGACGTCACCATCAACCTGTCCAAGCCGGAGAAAGACCCGAAAGCGATTGCAGCAGCCAAGAATGCAAAGCAGTCAGGCTATCCGAAGTGTCTGCTTTGCCGTGAAAATGAAGGCTATGCCGGCCGCGTGAACCATCCGGCAAGACAGAATCACCGCATTATCCCGGTGACGATCAACGACAGCCAGTGGGGATTTCAGTATTCTCCTTACGTATATTACAATGAGCACTGCATCGTATTTAATTCCCAGCATGTGCCTATGAAGATTGAGAGAGCCACTTTCTGCAAGCTGTTTGATTTTGTAAAGCAGTTCCCACACTACTTCGTAGGCTCTAATGCGGACCTGCCCATCGTAGGCGGCTCCATTTTAAGCCACGACCATTTCCAGGGCGGTCACTACGAGTTTGCCATGGCTAAGGCTTCTATCGACAGAACCTTTACCGTAAACGGTTTTGAGGATGTGGAAGCCGGTATCGTGAACTGGCCCATGTCTGTTATCCGCTTGAGCGGTGAAGATACTGACCGCATCATCGAACTGGCAGATGTGATCTTGAAAAAATGGAGAGGTTATACTGATGAGGACGCATTTGTTTTTGCTGAAACAGATGGAGAACCTCACAATACCATTACGCCGATCGCCAGAAAGCGTGGAGAGAAGTTCGAGCTGGACCTGGTACTGCGCAATAATATCACTACTGAGGAGCATCCTCTTGGTGTGTACCATCCCCATGCAAAGCTTCATCATATCAAGAAGGAAAATATCGGTCTGATCGAGGTAATGGGTCTGGCTGTTCTGCCTGCCCGCTTAAAGAGCGAGATGGCCGAGCTGAAAGAAGCGATTCTTAAAGGTGCAGACCTGCGTGCCAATGAAGTACTGGAAAAGCATGCAGACTGGGTAGAGGAATTTGCGCCAAAGTATGAGAAAATCGATGCTTCCAATATCGATGAGATCGTGGAGAAAGAAATTGGTCTGGTGTTTATGGAAGTGCTGGAGGATGCCGGAGTGTATAAGAGGACTGCAGAAGGACAGAAGGCATTTGACAGGTTTGTGGAGTGTCTGGGTGAGTGAAAACAGTTAAAAGAACTTGACCTGGGATCCTAAGGAGGCTTCCTTAGAGGATATCGAGGCTCTGTATAGAAGTCTGCTGTAAATAAAATGACCCGGATGCAGCCGCACTCACGAATCAGAAAGTGTGAGCGCGGCTGCACCCGGGTCTTTTTAGGTGGCGCAGACTAAAGTGGCAGCTCCTGTCCCAGAATTCATCCATGAGCTGAGTACGGGAGAAGGTTTTCTTAGGATAGGATGAAGAGGTACAACAGCTATTTTAAACCTTTGATAAAAGGAATCAGGCAGAGCAAGATAACGATTCCTACGATACCGATGACAATACCGAGAACCATATTACTCCATACCATAGCAAGGCACATGCCTACGCCTAGAAGCAGGGAGCCGATAATACCGATCAGAATGGCACCAATGGTCTTGGGGGCGGGCTTAATCGGTGCTTTGTTCTCCATTTTTCTCCAAACCAATACCATGATGAGCAGAATGACTGCTCCGATTGCTCCCATGATGACGCCCGGCTGGAAAGCGTTCCATTCAGGAATCAGTGCCATACACATTCCGAGTGCAAAGAAGATTCCCCCGATTGTGCCAAGGATCATTGCGGTAAATGTACTTTTCTTCATTACTTGTCACCGTCCTTTCCGGAAATGTTGTTCACTTCCTTTGCCTCAGCAGCCATTCTTGCCTTGGCTTCCTCTACGGTTTCGCCTTCTTTGGTGAAGAAACTGTCGACGAATTTATCGCTTATTTTCCGGAAGCCTTCAACAGCACCCTCTTCGATTTTCTTGTAGCCGCTTACAACGCCGTCTTCGATTTTCTTGTAACCGGTTACTACTGCTTCTTCAATTTTTTTCATTTACTTCTGCAAACTTGTTTGACATATCTGTTATTCTCCTTTTTTGTGGCTGAGGTGTTTCAGCGTGTCTGATTTGTTTCATTTGATGATATGAGAATAATGGTTTTATGTTGCCGTAATGTTTGGGCTTTGTTTCTGAAATGTTAATTGGTAAAAAATTTGAATAATAACATCATTTTTCAAGTTTTATCCGCCGAAAACCACCATTTTAAGTGAGACCAACGGATAAAAACTCTATTTTTCCCAGTTTCATCTGACGGAAATCACTATTTCCCAGCGATAGCAACGGATAAACGAGCGTAACTTTTGCTTTTTTCATAGAGCCTCTGGATTTTCAATTGCAGAATATGGAAACATGAGATTATGACAACTGTTTCGTCCCACGCTACTCACGTTTTTGCCGCATGAATTTCCCCGGCGTAGTATTCTTGTACCGTTTAAACACGCTGGAAAAATAGTTGCAGTTATTAAACCCGCACCGATAGGCGATTTCTGTCAAACTCAGGTCCGTTTCCTGCATGAGGCGTTCTGCATTCATGACCCGTGTGAAATTAATATAATCAGTAACTTTCAAGCCGGTGTGCTTCTTGAAGGACTTGAAAACGGTGCTTTCGCAGATGTGGAATTCCTCGGAGAGCTCCGCAATGGTAATGTTTCTGTGGTAATTTTCAGTGATGTATTCCATGATTTTCTGCGCAAGCACTTCGTTTTCGGTAGATGTGGCTTCACATCTGAGCGCATTGCGGTGAACTGCGACCAGAAATTCCGTGACATAGGCAAGGCATAAATCTTCGGAATACTCTTTCTTGGAACGAAATTCCTCCTTCATTTTATAAAGAAGCTTTAATAAATATGTCTGGTATTTTAGTGAAAGCGTGTAGCAAATATGCTTGGATAAATGCTCTAAAATTTCGGCCATATGTTTGGTTAGGAAAGATATTTTCAACTGCAGCTCAATGCGGGAGGTTTCGCCGGAGTCTGTATAAATACTTTTGTGAGGTACATAGGGAGGAATGACTAACAGTGTGCCTTCATAAACAGAGTAGCTTTTATTTCCGATAATAAATGTGGCAGTGCCGCTCTTAATATAAAACAATTCATAAGAAGAGTGATAATGAAAATGCGGCATAAACCCGCCTTTTTTTTCGCGGATTTCGATATAAAGAGAGCGAGAACCGACTCTATCCTCTAATTTCGTTTGTTCACTTTGGGGTGTTTCAGGCATGTTTAGACCTCCGGTATTCTATAAAATTCTGTAACTATTCTGCGATGCAGTTGTCACAGCCTAACGTTGCTCGGTGCTTCCATGTCTATATTTTACCATGCTTTTGCAATATGTGGAGAATTTTATGTGATTTTCAAGTACAGTTTTTTATAATTTTCAGAAAATGTACAGTTTCCTTGAAGAAGAGAAAGAAGGTTACATGATAAGATAAAAGTGTTTAAAGCAAGACCACAAAAATTTTGTTGTGAAGAGGAGAACATTATTTATGAAACACAGTGCATTAGAGTATGCGGCACAGGCATGCGAGGCGATTATGACAAAGTATTCACCGCAGGAGCTTCCTCCTAAGGGAAGCTTTTTTTACCATCAGGGCGTATTTTTATCAGGTATGGAGCGCCTGTATGAGTTGACCGGGGACAGGAAATATTTTCATTATATCAAGGAATATGTGGATTATGTACTGGGTCCGAACGGCGAAGTGTACGGCTTCTGTCATGAGCTGGGCAAAAGAGAAGAGTCTCGCTTTGCGGGAAAAGAGTTGACCATGCTGGATTGCAAACAGCCGGTAATTCTCTTGTACAAGCTCTATGATGAGACCGGGGATGAAAAGTATATGAATGCCATCAAGACCATCGGGGAGTCTATGTACTACTGGCCGGTCAATGAATACGGCGGATATTGGCACATGATGAATCAGCACAACCAGATGTGGATGGACGGCGCTTATATGTGCGGACCGCTATCCGTGAAGTATGCCAAACGATTCGGCGCCACCGTTTTAAGAGAGCGCGCAATCAACCAGATTTTTATTATGAACGAGCATATTAAAGATGTGAAAACCGGGCTTTATTTCCATGGCTGGGACCCGGCCAAGAAGGCAAGATGGGCAAACAAAGAAACCGGTCGCTCCGAAAATATCTGGGGCCGGGCAGTGGGTTGGTATGCAGTTGCCATTCTGGATATGTTGGATGATATTCCACAGGATCACCCTGCAGTTGAAAGAATGAAACAGATTGAGGCGGACTTATTGGAAGCATTGGTAAAATACCAGGATCCGGAGACTGGCATGTGGTACGAAGTCCTGGACAAGCCGGGAGCAGAGGGCAATTGGGTGGAAAGCTCCTGCACACACCTGTTTGTCTATTCCTATGCCAAGGCCATCCGCCTGGGCATCATCTCCAAAGAAAAGTATGCACCGGTACTGGAGAAGGCTTATGCAGGCTGCGTAGATGCCTTATATTATGATGATAAGGGTCAGCTCGTCGTGGATTATGTCTGTGTGGGTACTTGTATCGATGCGGGCACATATGAGCATTATATCAACCGTGGTTGCACCCAGAATGATTTACACGGCATGGGTGCGTTTGTGCTGATGTGTACGGAGATGGAGAAATATAGACAAGTATACGAAGAGAAATAGTGCTTTGGTGCGCGGAGTAAGTCCGGCCACCAGCATCATATAAAAAAAGCTTCAAGTGCTGACATTTTTATCAGTTCCTGAAGCTTTTAACTCGTTATAGCCGGCTCTTTAAGCAAATCTCCACATCCTCGCAGAATTCCTCCTCCACAAGCACATTTTCTTCCGGATTATATGGCTGGCAATAAGTAACCCGTCCGGTCACCGCCAGCCCCTTCACATACCTTCCATACACCACCGGAATGGAATGCGGATACACCTTTCGGATGGACGGCAACTCATCAAAATACCCATGTAGCTGTGTGCCCTGTTTACAAAGCACAATGTTCATATTGGTCAGGGAGATGTCTTCGATGACAGAATCCTCCTCGCCGCCCACAAAAATGCCGGATTCGGCCTTCATATTCATGGAATCCACTGTGATATTTTTGATGGTTCCCGGGAAGGTTTTGTTTTCATTACGGTAGGTGGCACTGATAAAGAATGGTTCGCCTACACCCCACCATCTGGCAGGACCTTTTACACGGTGAACGGCATCGGCATATTTTAAGACGTTGCCGGTGATGTGGTGGATGTAGATATCGGAGATATTTCCTCCGTCACGGGCCCAGATACCGATTCCGCGGGAGCAGTTCTTCATGATACAGTTGCTGATAATGATGTTGCGGATGTCGCCATGGGTCTCGGTGCCAATCTTGACGCCGGAATCTCTGGAAGTCAATACACAGTTGCTGACTACAATGTTTTCGCTGGCGCCATACTTTTGGGTCATGAGCCGGGTGGTTTTGACCACGACAGCATCGTCGCCGGTTTCAACCAGGCAATTGCTGATCATAACATCCTTGCAGCAGTCCGGGTCAATGCCGTCATTGTTGGCGCCACGGTGGTTGTTCAGGATTTTGATATTATGTACCATGACGCGGCGGCACCCAGCCATATGCAGTGACCAGGAGGCAGCATCGCGGATGGTAATATCTTTAATCTTTAAGTCGGTTATAGCTTCCAGAAACGTGGTTCTTGGCCGGAACGGGGCAATATTCAGAGGGCATTCGTGGAAGTCGCCGTCTGCAAGGTCGTCAATAAACAGCTTGCTTCCCTGACCCTGTATGGTGCCTTCACCGGAAATAGTAATGTTGTGTTCGTGATATGCAAACAGGAAGCATCCGCCTGCCCAGACCTCTTCATCCGGTCCGTACAGTTCGCGAAAGCTTAAAATTTCCTTTTCATCGCAGCTGCACAACAAAACAGCCCCTGCTGACAAGTGAAAGTCTATATTGCTCTTCAGTCGAATGGTGCCGCTTAAGAAGGTCCCGGCAGGTATCAGAACCTGCCCGCCGTTTATAGAAGCCGCGTCAATGGCACGCTGGATTGCTTCTGCATTGTTTGTGACACCGTCCGCCACAGCGCCGTAATTGAGAATATTAAATACACTATTCATGAAAAATTTCCTCCCATCCAAGTGAGAACAGTTCCTGTAAGTCTACAAAGTTTCCTTCGCCTGAAAAGTCGTGATCGAAATGACTTTTTGGATTTAATGCCCGCCATTTTTCGATAACTGCCGATTCTTCCGTGCTCTTCAGGTTCAGATGCGTGATGATTCGCGGACTTTCGGAATAGGTAAAAAGAATTGTATCATGCAGCCCGATGGAAAGATATCTTTCCCCTTCAAACAGGCCTTCCTCCAAAAGTTCCTTATGGTAGTATAAGTAGGTCATCAGTTTGTCCGGCAACAGATAAGCGCTGCGCCCAATTCTTTCTTTTTTACTGTTTCTGCGCCAGTTTTCTACACTGTCCGGTATGGCATTGTAATAAACAATATGCATTGGCAGCCATTCCTGATATGTTTCCTTAACCGGTACTGATTCCAGATGCTCCGTCAGAGCAGGAAATAAGTCCTGGGGAGACAGGGCATGCGGCACATTTGCCACCGCCTCATAATACAGGAAAATCATGTTCTTGTATCGGTACAGCGCCACGGTCATACAATCCTTTTTGCGGATAATACTTGCGATAGTATCACGGTCGGAAGCTAGGGCGCTTTGTAAAATAGTATTTAAATTGGTTTCAATGGCATATTTCTTCTGCAAATATGCCATATATTGATATCGTACAATCATGGAATTATAGTTTCCTAATATATTTCTTCATAGAGCGTTTGAAAATTTCATTTAAACCTTCCGGATCGTCTGCGTTATGCGCATAATAATAGAAGGCAAGGTGATCAGGATGGTAGTTTTCCAGATAAGCATTTAAATTCTTTTCAAAATTTTCATGCTCTTCCCGCGGCATATGCATACTTTCTACCAGAGCGAAAGTTTTTTTACCCGCCTGTGCGCATTCCTTTACGGTCCTGTCCCAGGCACTTTCGATGCGGTACTTGCTTTCCTTGATTTCTTCGTGGAATCGTCTTTGACGTCCTAAGTTGCCGTCATATCCAAAGTAGGTAATTGCTTTGGTTCGGGCGATGGACTCGGTAAAGAATTCTTCTTCTTTCTTGATGCAGAACAGGGTCTGTACAAGCTCCGGCTTCAATTTATGGCAATAATCGGTAATATCTGCAAAAAATTCGCAAAAACCAACCGCCATATCTTCCTTAGTAGGATTTTCACCAAAACGCTTCACGGTGTCCGGGTGGTGACTGATCATCGTGGGTGCTTTTGGTTCATCCCAAATGATACCGTCCAGATCGTAATCGGTAATCAGGGTTTTCATATAATCTTTGAACCATGCGCGTACCTCCGGAGATTCCAGACACGCAACCGGTATAAAATAATCCTTGGAAATCCAAAGTTCCGGGTGTTTGCAAAGCCACAGGCTCGGCATGAGAGGAGCACCTGCAAAACGTCCGGCAATACGGCTTGGGATGACATTTACTTTAAGGCCTTCTTTGTGGGCCATATCTACCAGAATTTCAAAGGTTCTTCTGGCATACATCATTTCGCTTTCGGAAAAACTTAAGTCTACGGCATCAAAGCCCATATCCGCCATTTCTTTAAAATCTTCTTTTACATGACGCGGAATACACGTCCAGTTGTTATAATCTAAACAATAAGCACTGATCATAATGTTCTCTCTTTCTCGGTAAATTTTTACTTGTTAATTTTCATGTTTGCCTCCTAAAATCTTGAAAGTACCAATGCCCAAAATACCAGTATAATGCCACTGACACTATCGCGGCTCAATTTTTCTTTAAAAATTAAAGCTGCAATAGTGCTGCCTCCAATCAAGTTCAACGCATTTAAGAGCGGATACAGAATGATCGCGTCTATGTCCTTTGCAGCAAGTGTCTGAAAATACGATGAGGCAAACAGGGCTAAGCCCATAATGAGAATGTATTTTATATTGTGTCGGATAACCTGGTACTTTTCCTTTGCTTCATCCTTTTTAAAAAACGGTAAAATCGGTAAAAACGCAAGGAATGAAATAAAAAGCATATACAAAGTATAGCAACCGATATCCTTTTCAGGTATATATATAGCATACAACTTCTGTGTTGTCTGAGTTATCCCCTGGGAAATCACAATCAGAACAAGCAAAAATACTTGTCTCTTGCTGAGATTGCCATTCAACTTGAAATTATATTTCAAAAGGAAACGCAATGCACAAAGAATGAGTACAAATGCTACAAATTTAAACGGTGTGAAAGATTCGTTTAAAAAAAACAGACCACAGATACACGGCACAATAAAACTTGCAGAACCACATGCACTTACTAGCATATATGCGTCTGACTTTAATGCCAGAATCCATACCGTTGTAAACACTGCCATCGATATACCCGATATCAGACAAATAACAATTTCAAACGCAGTAAACGAAAACACGTCCGGCACTCGTTTAAGTAAAACAAACAAAAATGCAAAAATACAGCATACAAAGCTTCTTGCGATATTGAATACGATACTTTCACGTATGGTCTGCATCGTACCGCTTACGCGCTTTGAAGAGTAACCCTTTGCTGTATTACATAATACAGCTGTAAAAATATAAAAATAACCCATTTTCACTGCCTCCTTTAAAAGCTCCTCGTGAGTCATACAGTGCGTGGTTCCTCCAAAATTGATATCAGCCCTTTACCGCACCGATCATAACACCCTTCACGAAGTATTTCTGAAGGAATGGGTACAGTGCCAAAATAGGAGCGGTGGTTACAACGATCAGTGCATATTTGATCAGTTCCACTAACTGCGCCATTTCATCGGCGCCGGTCCCGGTACTGCCGGCCATCTGATTCGCCATGTTCAGGATGTTACGCATAACCAGCTGCAACGGGAATAAATCAGAATTATTTAAATAAATGGAAGCAGCAAACCAGCTGTTCCAGCGTGATACGCCATAGTAGAGCACCATAACCGCCATGGTTGCTTTGCTCAGCGGAATCATAATTTTAATCAGAATCTGAAGATAGGATGCACCGTCTAATCTGGCAGATTCTGAAAGACTTTCCGGTATAGCCTGAAAAGCACTCTTCATAATGATCAGATTCGTAGTTGTGATTGCGCTTGGAAGGATCAAAGACCACAAGCTATTAAGAAGTTCCATATCTTTGATATTTAAGTAGCTTGGAATCATACCTCCGGAAAAATACATGGTAAAAATAATCATAAAGGTAATGACATTTTTTAACATAGGTCCATTAATGGTAAGAAAATAAGCCCCCAGTGCTGTTAAAATTAAATTTAAAGCCAGGCCAATTACCATGACATACATGGTGTTAGCGAATCCTTTTAAAATCTGCTGATTCTGAAACACCAGCTCATATGCAGAAGTAGTAAAAGGCTTCAAAGGTGCTGCTAACAATCCCGTGTGAATGGATAGCGAGGTCGGATCACTGAAGGATGCAATTACTACGTAATAAATAGGATATGCCGTAACAAGTACAACGATCAGCATTAATAGGATATTAAAAAAAGAAAAAACTTTATATCCGTTTAGTTTCATTTATATTCTTCTCCTTTCTGCCATTACCACAAGCCGGTTTCTGTAAATTTTTTGCTGAGTTTATTGAAAACTACGATAATTATGAAATTAATTACAGAGTTGAACAGGTTTACGGCAGTACTGTAACTAAATTCCATATCAGTCAGACCTTTTCGGTAAACAAAGGTGGAAATAACATCGGCAGTTTTAAAAATACCTTCGTTATATAACAGCATAACCTTTTCGTAACCGACATCCATAATATTACCTAAACGAAGCAGCAGCATGATAATAATAGTCTGTGAAATACCCGGAAGGGTGACATGGAGTGTCTGTTTCCATCTGTTGGCACCGTCGATTTTAGCAGCTTCATACAACTGCTGGTCAATACCGGAGAGAGCAGATAAGTAAATAATAGCTCCCCAACCTGTTTGCTGCCAGATACCGGAAATAACATAAATCGGAACAAAGTATTCCGGTTTTGTCAGTAAGGAAGCCTCCGGTACCCCAAATATACCCAGCAAAGATGTAATAAAACCAGTGTTTGAAGTAAACATTTTAATCATATTACATACTACTACCATAGAAATGAAGTGTGGCATGTAAGAAATAGTCTGAACAAGACGTTTAAATTTTTCATTTCTAATTTCATTCAAAAGCAGAGCAAAAATAATCGGCATAGGAAAACTGAAAATAAGGGTAGACAAACTGATGATCAGTGTATTTTTCAGTATTCTTGTAAAATAATAGGATTCAAAAAAATCCTTGAAATGCTGCAGCCCTACCCATTCACTACCTGCGATACCACGAATCGGAGAAAAATCCTGAAAGGCAATGATAACACCGTACATAGGTTTATAACAGAAAATCAGGTAGAACAGCACTACGGGAATGACAAGCACATATGCACCTGCATATTTGCGCAAGTCTTTTCCCAGACGTATTAGGAAAAATTCCTTCTTTTTGTTTTTATGCATACAAGTACCTCCAAAAATGTTTGGGAGAACAGAAGAGAACTGCCGTTACAGCAGTTCTCTTTATTGCTGTTATGTTGCTTTTATCTTGCGTTGAAAGCATCCAGTGCTTCCTGTCTTAATTCAATAACTCTGTCGATTCCCATTGCTTCTAACTGATCCAAGTATTCGGTTTCGAATTTTGCTAAATCAGCAGTGCCGGTAATATACTGAATCATCATTTCAGAAACAAAAGTATTGATATCAGCCCAAAGCTTACTGTATTCTGCCTGATCCTCCTCTGCGATAGAAAGGGTAGGTACCATATATTTAGCAGCATCTGTTTCAGCCCAGAGAGCCTGTGCTGCTTTCTGCTGTGGACGTGCAGCGTACTGTTCCATATATCTCTTGTCCTGTACGAAAGGACCAGCGTTCCAAGACATGGTGTACTGAGCAAGTGCCTGCTGCATACTCCAACCGTTAGGGTTGTTGTTGATCAATTCGGTATAGGTTGGATAACCGTCAACCATGGTGTAGCTTTCGCCTTCAATACCGAAGTTGAGAAGCATATAACCTTCTTCGGTATAACCGTAGTTCATAAATTTAACAGCCGCTTCTTTGTTCTTACACTGAGTGGTCATAAACAGAGTATCACCGGTAAGAGCGTTGGAATAATATCCACTGTAAGCAACGTCACCTTCTTTGGCTACAAGAGGACCGAAACCGGTTAAATCGTAGGTTGGGTTGTCTTTTTCTACTGCATTAAGAATAGTACCCATATATCCGCCGGTTGCACCAACGGTTACACCGGAGATGCCGTTAGCCATGTTGGAATAAACAGTATTGTTATCATTGGATGCAAAGTTCGGGTCTAATAAACCTTCATCATATAATTTGTTTAAGAAAGCAAGGGTATCTTTGTATTCTGCTTCTGCACGGCCGTAGTGAATTTCGCCGTCAATCTGGTACCAGTCTGATTTTACTTGACCATATGCAGAAGAAATCATACCGTAGTTAACAATGTTTCTCATCCAGGAGTTTGTAGTAGTAAAAGGTAATGTAGCACCTTTCTTTTCCTTGAATGCAACTAACACATCGTAAAGTTCATCAGGAGTTTGAGGAACTTCCATGTTTAACTCGTCAAGCCAGTCCTGACGGATGATCAAACCTGCGCCGGAGCACAAATATGCGTCACCTCTAATGAAAGGAGCACCAATGATGTCGCCGCTGGAGGTAACATTGGTCTTGTACCAGATTTCGTTGCTTTCAAGGACTTCCTTTAAATCAGGAGCAAATTCATCAATATAGTCATTTAAAGGTTCAATTACACCGTCTTTGATTGCTTTTTCAGCACCGCCTGAATATTTGCTTGGTGGAAAAAAAATCAAATCCGGAAGTTCGCCGCCTGCGATAAGCAGGTTCATAGCGTCGTTGTTTGCACACTGGATAACTTCGATGGTTACACCGGTAGCTTCCTGCCATGCCTTACCCAAAGGTGTTTCGAATAAATGCTTTGCGTTTGCGTTTACGGTTGCATTGTCAAGCATTGCAATGGTAAGGGTTACGTTTCCTTCAATAGGATATGTAACTTCTGCTACAGTAGATTCCTGTACAGTGCTGCTTTCGGTGGTAGATGCAGATTCTATAGCTTTAGTTTCTTCTTTGGTGGAAGAACTTGTTACAGTGTTTTCACTATCGTTGCCACAGGCAGCCATAGAAAAAACAAGTGTAGCCGCTAAAACACTGCTGAGAATTTTTTTGAGCAATTTGTGTTTCATAATATACCTCTCTTTTTATTTTGTTTTCCGATGCATCAGAGCTGTTTTCAGTATAAATGCAGTGCCGATTTATGTATATGGACAAAACCGGTAAAACAGTGGATATATTTTGTCCAAACATTTTTGTCCATATAGTTGTCCATATAGTTGTCTAGAGGCTATTCTTCTAAGGAATTGTCGCTTTGTCTCCCGCCATATTTTCCCGGAGTTACGCCGGTGAGCTTCACAAATATTCTGCGGAAGGTTTTGTAGCTGGCATAACCGACCATGGCACTGATTTCTTCCAGGGAATACTTTTCTGTGCGTAGCAACAGTTTGGCCTTGCTGATACGCAGCTCATTAATGTAGTCCAGGATGCCTTCCTGGGTTTCCTCCTTAAATACTCTGGAAATATGTCTGGATTTTTTGCCAATGGCATCCGCGATCGTACTGATATTCATGGAACTGTCGGTAAAATGAGTTTCGATATATTCGCGGATAACTGCTACAAGGTGTTTGTCGTCGTCTTGGTCGTAGGTACTTCTATATACATAGGAAAGAAGTTCGTCGAACACTTTTTTCATGGCATCTTTGTCAGGGGCATTTAGCAAAGGACTCAGATAACCGGCGAGGAATATTCGCTGCCCATCCGCAGTTTCATGATGTTCATAAAATTTCGCTACTACATAGAATACCTCCAGAACCTGCATGCGGAAGATGAGGAACGGGGTTCGAGAGGAATTATCAAATAATTCCTGTGACAGCGAAAGTATTTTGTCATAGTCTCCTTGTAAAAGTGCCATTTCAATAAACATACCGGTGGACTTGATGGAAAGGGTATCCGGAGCATCCTTTAAGGTTGCGGTATCAATGACACCTCGGCCACCTATGACATCTTTGTATTCAATAGCATCCATGATGTCCTGATACAGAAAACGGATCTGTTCCATTTTGGATTCAAAGGTACTGATGGCAGATGGAACAGAGATGCCCCATTTGTCTTCCAAAAGGTCGCAGAGGATGTTCATTTTTTCAAGACATCCTTCTTTCCAGACAGCACTATTGTTTTTAGGTACTATAAATAAGTAGAATAAGTATTTTCCGTCTTCAATACGGTACATCTTTTCGTGGCTCATCAATTCGGTAAAGATATTGTCGATGGTAAACCACAAAAGATCGTCGTGCTTCAGTTGATGCTTATCCAACATAGGAACTTCATAGCCTACAAGCAGGATGTCTTCGTTTTCGTTCAGATAGAAATCTATATGAAGCTGCTCCTGCTTTTGGATGCTGCTGTATTTTCCCTTCATCATAGCAAGCAGATAGTTTTTTTGCATAAGCTCACGCTGAGTCAGCATACGGCTCCGCATTTGCTTGTTTTCAGAGTCTAAATGAAGAAAAGCACTTTCAATCTGTGAATATTCATTTCCCTTCTTTACCTCGCCGGTTGTTTTTAATAACAGTTTGGATATAGGCTGGAAATTACGGTTTACTAAAAAGTACACACAGACAGAGCCGATGATTAAGGTTCCGGTCAGACTGAGAAACAATACGTTACGCACATGTTGGCTTTCCTGCCAGAAAGTATTCTGAGGTATAAGCAGGGAATAAGATAATTTGGTCTGGGAGGATTCTTCACGTAAAACAACGTAAGAATCGGTGGTAAATGCTTCATTATTATATATACTTTCTTGGATGTCAGGCGTGACTTCAGACATTCCCTGATTGTCGAGGGCCAGAAGGACTTCATTTTGGGAGTGAATCAGTAAAAGCGTTCCGTCATTTAGCGGAGTGACAAGGGAAGCAATGTCGGAAATTGGAATGTAGAAAAACATGTTTACCGATTCAAAGCCTTTATACGCTACCGTATCTGCATAAACCAGACAGGGTTTCGTAGAAGTATAATTGAAATAAGAGGTTACCATAAATTCATTATTGTATTCTTTGGAAAGCATGGTCATCCACTCTTCATAAGGCGGCATGGAGGTATCTGGAAAGCATTTTGATTTATAACAGATTTCGCTTAAGTGAATGATTCCGGACCATAGCATATAATCTTTTTCCTTTAAATACAGTAGATAGGAAATATTACTACCCTGGTTGTGGTGGGTATCAAGAAGCATTTTGGTGTCCCAGGCATCGGAATAAAATTCTTTATTTACTCTTTCGTGAGAGATGAGATTGAAAAATTCATCGCTGGTCAGGACATAGGTGTACAAGCAGACTTCGTTATATAAATGATTATCCACGCTCTGCTGTAGATTGTGCAGGACCAGCTGGTTGGCATGAATGATCTGGTTTTCAATTACTTTATTGTTGTAATAGTAGTTAATAAAAATTGTGAGTATAGGAATAAGCAATATGAGTATGTAAGAGTATATCCAGCTTGTTATAATGCTTTTCTTTTTATTCATATGTTTTTCATCCTTTTACTATTTGTATTTTGAACAGGTGCATCCTATGTTAATTATATCAATAAATATAAGAGTGCGCATACCCAAAATTGTCACGGCTATGCCCAAAAAGGCTATTAAATTGACTTGGATAAATTCGATTATTATAATACATGTAAAATTACAGGAGGACATCTAACTGTAGGAGAAATGAAAGGAGATTTTAAATGAAGAAGTACAACTTTAAAGACATGCCGCTGGAAATCTATGGTGTACCCTTTTGGAAACAGACGGGTCAGTTAAGAAGACTTCCTGATTCGGTTATTGATAAAGTACCCAGACTGGAATTTTTGGGAAAGCGCTGCCCGGGAGCCAGGGTATGTTTTAGAACAGATGCAGAAGAATTTACTGTAAGGATAACATTTGAAACACTAACCTTTGATGTAGGAATGTCTATTTATGCATGTCAATCAGCAGCGGTATTGATTGGAGAACGTGAAAATGCACATTTTGCAGGTTTGGTAAATCCTCCGGACTATAACACGTTTACGTTTGAAAAAACGATTCACAAGGAAAAAGGAATGGAGGATGTGACTATTTTTTTGCCAAGGAATGAGATCATTGCAAATGTTGAAATTATTGTTCCTAAAGAGGCAAAAGTCGAAAGTCCGACACCCTATAGAGCTTTAAAACCTATATTGTATTATGGTTCTTCCATTACGGAAGGGGGTTGCTGTTGTAGTGTATTTAATGCATACAACGCTATTTTGTCTAACAGATTAAATGTGGATTATTTTAATTTCGGTTTTTCCGGAAGTGCAAAAGGCGAGTTGGAAATTGCAGACTATATAAATACTATTGATATGAGTCTTTTTGTGTATGATTATGATCACAATGCAAGTACAGCAGAGGATTTACGAAAAACACACGAACCGTTTTTTAAACGAATCAGAGAAAAGAATCCGAACTTACCGGTAATCATGTTGTCTAAGCCAGCTGCAAGATATACTGAAAATGATAAAATCCGGCGTCGTATCATTCTTCAGACATATATAAACGCGATAAATGAAGGTGATGCAAATGTATATTTTGTTGATGGTGAGATGTTATTTGGAAACAGGGATCGTGAAATATGTACGATTGACATGAAACATCCGAATGACATAGGCTTTTTGAGAATGGCGGACACTCTTGAACCACTGATAAGAAAGATATTGTTGGTGTAATAAAAACGCAGAGGGAGTAACGTGACATACCGAGGTGATTGAGACGAAAAACAGGAGGAAAGAGAATGCATGTACTTGAGGCAGAGAAGCTGAAGAGACAAATAGGAGCTACATCTATGGCAGATGTACAAAGTGGAAAAGTAGGCGGTATAGCCATTGCTATTATGCAAAATGGTGATACGGTATATCAGAACTATTTTGCAGATGAGACTCTTGGAATACATATAACGGAGGAGACCTTGTTTCGACTGGCGTCCATGACAAAGCCGATTACAGCGGCAGGGGTATTGAAGCTGGTGGAGCAGAATAAAATCACGTTGGAGGATTGTGTATCCCGTTATATTCCGGAGTTCAAACACATGAATGTGGGCAGAAAAAACGGTGATGAGGTGGAGATTGTGGGGCCTGCCAAAAGGCAAATCACAATCAGGCATCTTCTGACGCATACCAGTGGATTGGGAAGCGGAGAGGTTGGTCAGTGGGCAGCAGCACAGTTTCCTTATTCGGAACGGAAATCTTTGGCACAGAATGTACAGTACTACGCACAGATTCCGTTGGATTTTGAACCTTACACCAGGCAGACATACAGTGGCTCTTTTGCATTTGATGTACTGGCCCGCATCGTGGAAATTGTAACAGATATTCCTTTCGGAGATTTTCTTAAAAAGGAAGTTTTGGAGCCTCTCGAAATGACTGATACCTGTTTTGCACCTACAAAGGATCAGTGGGAGCGTATGATTCCTATGCACGATTATAAAGATGGCACGGGTGTTTTGGCAGAATATCCCAAGGACAGTGTGTTTATGGGAGTGCCTACCGGGTGTTGTAGTGGTGGAACAGCGTTGGCGTCCACTCTGAGGGACTACAAAAAATTTGCTGATATGTTATTAAATTACGGAAGATACAAAGGAAATTATATCATAAGGGAAAATTTGATTCGGGAAATGGCGACAGCACAGTTGCCGTCAGAGCTCATGAGCGGGGTGAGAAACTGGGGATTTGGCGTGAGAGTTGTTACAGATGATCCGAGAAATGTACTTCCTTGCGGAGCTTTTGGATGGAGCGGAGCTCTGGGCAGCCACTTTTGGGTAGATCCGGTGAATCAAATAGTAGCTATTTACATGAAAAATTCGTTGTACGATGGAGGTTCCGGCAGTAAGACCGGCAGGCAGTTTGAGAGAGATGTGTATTCTGCTTTGAAAGATTGAGGAGTAGGAGGAGCAGGAAGATGGATTTTAAAGAGGTTCCCCAAAAGTATAGACCCATTCCTTTTTGGAGTTGGAATGAAAAATTAGATGTAGACGAGACCAGAGAGCAGATTCAGAGAATGGATGAAGCTGGAATCGGCGGTTTTTTCATGCATGCCAGAGGCGGACTGCAGACTCCTTACATGGGTGAGGAATGGTTTGAGAATGTGAAGGCTTCTGTAGAAGAGGCAGGAAAAAGGGGAATGCGTCCGTGGGCCTATGATGAAAATGGCTGGCCCAGCGGGT
Source organism: Lachnospiraceae bacterium (assembly GCA_017465845.1). Lineage (GTDB taxonomy): Bacteria > Bacillota > Clostridia > Lachnospirales > Lachnospiraceae > Acetatifactor. Next base: position 68,931 of record JAFTVH010000139.1, read on the forward strand.
TTGGCAGTGGTCTGGTGAACGGTCTGGGTGTAAAATATCAACAAAAATATCTGCGTATGGAGTCTGAACCGGTCCACGCAGAGACGGCAATCTGTAAATGCGGTGAGCATTATTTTTATTATGACGTAAATCCTTCTTATGTGGATACGCTGGATAAAAAAGTGATTGCTAAGTTTATCGAGGTAGCTTATAAACCGTATTATGAGAGATTTGGTAATGCTGTGGAAGGGTTTTTCACAGATGAGCCGCAGATTTGCGTGAGGGGTATTCCTTGGAGTTTTGTGTTTCGAGATGAATATCAGGCAAGATACGGGGAAGATATTTATGAGCATTTGGAAGAATTGTTTCTGGCGGCAGGGGATTATAAAAACACTCGCGTAAAGTTCTGGAAAATGGTCACGGAGTTATTTTCAGAAGCGTATATGAAGCAAATTTACGATTGGTGCAGCGAACGGGGCATGAAACTGACCGGCCACCTGCTGATGGAAGAAAATTTGTATTCCCAGCTATTTAGTAACGGAGCCTGTATGCCGCATTATGAATATATGGATATTCCGGGAATGGACTGGTTGGGGCGAAACATCCGTGATAATCTCACAGCCAGACAAGTATCTTCAGCAGCGGAGCAGTTAGGGAAAGAGAGCGTGCTTTCTGAAACCTTTGCACTCTGTGGGCATAACGTTAGCTTTGCGGAGTTGAAGGGCATTTATGAGTGGCAGATGGTTCGCGGTATTAACTTGTTGTGTCAGCATTTGCAGGGGTATTCGATGCGGGGAATCCGAAAGAGAGATTATCCCCCGGCACTGTATGTACAGCAGCCGTGGTGGAAGGTGTATGGCAAGCTGGTAGAGGCACTGTCCAGAGAAGGTATGATTCTGGCAAAAGGGAAAAAGCAGGTGGAGGTACTGCTGCTTCATCCAGAGACTACCGCATGGTCGCTGTATGATGTCACCAATCCTGAGCCGATTCGGGAGTTACATAAGCGCTTTATTGCTGCAATCAAGGAGCTGGAAAGAAAGCATATCGTCTTCCATCTGGGAGATGAGATTCTGTTGGAACGTCACGGAAGAGTAGAGGACGGAAAGCTGGTTATTGGAGAACAGAAGTATTCCCAGGTGATTGATTCATGCTGTGATATTTTGCTGCCGTATACCAGGAAGCTGTTGCATGATTTTGTGCATGGAGGCGGGCAACTGGTCCGAGCGGAAGAATTGCCGGACAATCCGGTGGTAGATCATTCAGAGATTACGTATACGAAACGTGCCTTTGACGATTTCCAGGTACACTACTTTGTGAACAGTTCAGCAGAGGAAAAGACAGCCACTTTTGGAGTGAGCGGAAAGGTAATTGATATATACAGTGGGGAGACGTCTGCGTTTGCGGGGCAGCATACCTTTGAACCGTGGGGCAGCTTGATGGTGATGGAAGAGAAGATGGATGCAGAGAAGCCGAAGAAAGTGTTAGCAAGTGGTGTGGTGCAAGCGACAGAACGAAAAGAAGCGGCGGCACGCGAGGTTTGTGCCGTGGCACCGGAAACAGTCATCCTTCCGGGTGAGAAGATGCGGCTGGCAGAAAAGGTTACCAACTGCTTGACTTTGGACTGCTGCGATTACTATTTTGACGGTGAGTTGCAGGAGCAAAACGGCTATGTGCTGAATATATGTGAAAGGGCAAATGCGTTGGGCAGGGGTGTGCAAATTCACCAGGACTATCATGTGGAAATTTGCCATGCGCCGGAAGAACTGTATCTGGTATGCGAGACGCCGGAGAAATTCCGAATTACGGTCAACGGTAAAGTTTTAGACCGAAAGGCGGCAGGTTATTTTGCTGATAAGAGTTTTCAAAAAATAGATATTAAGGATTTGGTGCAGGTAGGTTTGAATACCATTTCTTTCGATTGTGACTTCCTGCAATCGGATGTTTTTTATGAGAACCTAAAAAAGGCTTATTTGTTTGCAAGCGAGCGAAACAAGTTGGTATACGATTTGGAAATTGAGCCGATTTATCTGGTAGGGGATTTTCGTGTGAAGACAGAGGGCATCTGGACTGTGTTAGACAAAGATGCTGTGCGGTATCACGGTTCGTTCGCGCTGAATGCAGTACAGAAAGAAATCTGCACAAGCCATATGGAGAAACAGGGATATCCATTCTTTTGTGGTGAGATGGTGTTAGAGGGAGAACTGGATATCACAGGAGAAAATCCGGTGCTGCAGCTAAAACGGCGAGGTGTCACTGCTGTGAAGGTAGAAATTGGTGATAAAGAAAAATGGATGTTGACCAATGACAAACTTTCTTTGAAAGAATTTGGTGTGACAGGGAAGGTGAATGCACGATTTACGCTGATGAATAATTTGAGAAATCTGCTGGGTCCGCATCATCTGGAAGAAGGAGAGTGCCTGCGTGTGAATCCGGGCAAGTTTTATAAGGAGGATTGTGTGTGGAATGAGAGTCAGGAGCAGGGCTGGAATGAGGATTATTGTTTTGTGGAGATGACATTATAATATTAAAAAGACGGTATGAGGTATGATAAAAGTAAAAGAAAATAAAGGGTTGGTAGCAAGGGCATTGCAGGTTTCGTGGCCGGCTGTTTTGGAGTCTTTTTTTGTTGCATTGGTGTCGATGGTAGACTCCTTTATGGTAAGTGGACTGGGATCCTATGCGGTTGCAGCAGTTGGCTTGACTACTCAGCCAAAATTTATTTGTCTGGCGTTTTTCACTGCGATAAATATGGCAGTTTCTGCATTGGTTGCCCGCAGAAAAGGGCAGGGAGATCGAGACAGTGCCAATCGTATTTTGTTTACAGCGATTATTTGCTGTGTAGTAGGTGTTGTGATCATCAGCGGTGTGGCAGTTGCGTTAGCTGGCCCAATTATTCATTTGGCAGGCAGTGAGCCGGAGACTCACGACAGTGCAGTGCTACGCTTCGGCTTCTTTATGTCAGCACTTTTGACTGCCAACCTGGGTACGGAAGTGTTGGCGGCACACCAGGTAGCTATGAACGCAATGAGTCTGAGCTTTTCTTTTGGGGATGGTCTGCAGGTAGCAACAGTGACATTAATCGGACAGAGTCTTGGGCAGGGGAATAAGGCTCTTGCCAAAAAATACGGAAATATATGTCAGACACTAGGATTAGCAATTTCAGGATTGCTGGCGGTAGTGTTTTTGGTATTTGGACGCTGGTTCTTTGGCATTTTCTTTCCGAACGACCCTCAGATCGTAGAATTGGGCATTGTTATCGTGAAATTTATGATACTGATTGTACTTTTCCAGGTTTCTCAGGTTGTTTTTTCTGGAAGTTTGCGCGGAGCCGGGGATGTACGCTTTACAACCGTTACGTCTATAATTAGTGTTGCTATCATACGTCCAAGCGTGTCTTATATTGCAGCATATGCGCTGGGATTGGGAATTACCGGTATCTGGATCGGTATATTAGCAGATCTAAGTGTGAGATTAGTATTGAGTGCGGGCAGGTTTAAATCCGGCAGATGGATGAACAAAGAGATTTAAAAGCGGTTGGAGGTGTTGACTTTTGCTACTATTTCATATAATATCCCGTTTTCGACAGTTTGAAGAGTGATGAGAGGCGACAAACCGCGTAAAATCAAGGTTTGTCGCCTCTTTTGATATTTTGAAAATGTTGTATGGAATCTCTATTCCAAAATTCTTTTGATTTTTTTATTCAGTTCTTTCGGCTGATAGTATTTTTTATCCAGCCCAAGGTCAAACGCTGCATTTAGTGCTGTACACACTTGGGAACTGGTATAAGTTGACTTAAAACACATATCTTCCAGATTATCAACTTCCATATTCCTTAGAGTTTCCACGATATTTTCCACGGTGAAGTGTGTTCCCTGCTGGTCAAGCTTCTTTTCCGGCAGTCTGTAGATCAGAAGTGCCGTGAAACAGATCATAAAATGTGCAATGATCCGTTCGCGTTTCTGGTGATAGACCGGTCTGGCTGAGAAATGTAACAATGATGCAGTGGATACTGCTTCTTCCGAGTATCGATTGGCAGGAACGTATCGTCTTGTGAAATATGCCCGATTCTTGTTGGAACAATTCACACCGCTGCATGATGAATTGTGTTTCGAGGAAGGGCGATTGATGAAGGCTTATGCTGCAGGAGATGAGAGTGCAGGCAGAATTTTAAAGAATATGCATGGGAGAATGCGGAAATTGTATGAGAAATATTTCTCTGTAGGTGAATAGGACAGGTGGAATGAGCACTACCGGTAGTACTGCCCCGGTGCCATACCATCCATTCGTTTGAAGAAGCGATGAAAATCACTTCTGTCCGGAAATCCGACTTCTGCACCTATTTGTGATATGGTGAGCGTGCCTTCCTTCAATAGCTCCAGTGCGCGCTCATATTTTACAAAGTCAATGTATTTCTTAGTCGTCATGCCGTATTTTCTGGAGATATCTCTGTTGAGCTGCCGCACGCTCAGATGCAGAAAACGGGCAACGTCAGAAGCTGTAATATTAGAAACCAGGTTATCACGGATGAATTTCTCGGCGGATATCATGCGCTGGTCAAAATCACTCATAATCTCCAAGTGTTCGGAAGGGGATTGGTCCGGTCTGGCTATACGTGCAAGTTTCAGGATGAGAATGGAAATTAAGCTGTTGACAATATCATACCAGGTCTCATTGGCATGATATGCTTCCTTCATAATGAGTTCGAGGATACCGGTTATATCCTGCATGTCCCTGCCTGCAAAAAAAGCATTTTGACGCAGAGCAGCGGCCCAGAGCGGTTCTTTACCGTCCGCTGTCCTGCCAATGGTAAAACAGACTGCAAATTTTTCGATGGCTGTGCGATAGCGGGGAATCGCATGATATACGTGAGGTGATGTGCAGAATATTTCGCTATCCTGCACATCGATCATCTGATTATCTACCTGATATGTCTGCTGTCCGGAAAGAAATATATGTGCTTCATAATAGGTATGTCTGTGTTTTACGGGGCGATAATAAGGAGAGGCAGAAATGTCTGCATGCTTTATATGGCGCAAGGAGATTATTTCTACGGGTACGCCGGATATATTGATACAAAAATGATTGGCTGCCAGCCTTCTGTTTGCGATTTTATACATGTTCTGACGCATTGTTATTTTCCCCACGAAATGATTATGTGTTAATTATACCCCAAAAGTTTTGAGTGGTCAAACCGGCAGGGGCATTTGGCTTGCAATAATACGACAATTGCCTTTCACAGTGAATTGTTTGACATCTGCCGGGACAAGGACAGTCTCCGTAAAGTTCAGAGGATAGTCTGTGCCCTCAACTTGTAAAACACAGTCGGAGTCCACAACAGAGAGGACCCTGTAGCGTCCCTCGGTGCTGCATATCCAGGTGTCTGCAATATCCACCACATCACATTCAAAAAGAGGATGTCTTACACCGGGGGAAACTTCGGTTTTGGTACGTTCTCTCAAAGGATTGTGAACGAGCGTATATGTCAGTTCAGGGTGAAGCGCACGAAAACCGTCTTCGATATCCAATGGACGCGTACTGCCATAGTCCCATATCCTGTAAGTGATTCCGCCAAAGGTTCCGGTCTCGACCACCAGCATATTGGCGCCGCACGCGTGGATTAGCCCGGCAGGAATGGTAATAAAATCACCGGGCTTTACATAAATTTTTTGGAGATAATTACAGAGATTATCATTCTCGGCGGCAAGGCGCAAAGCAGCTTTGTCTACAGTAGTAGTGCCCGCATACAGGAAGCTTCCGGGTTCGCAATCCAGTACGTACCATGCTTCGGCTTTCTCATAATCGCCTGCTTCTGCGGCGAGGGAAGCGTCCGGATGTACCTGAACAGACAATGGAGCTGCTGTATCCATATAAGCTACACGGAGCAGCTGATCCCGGTCATCGGTTCCCATGATTGCATTGTGATGGACATCGATGATCTGCTTTAGGTTCATACCTGCATATTTACCTCTGCTGACAGGGTTTTCCGAGCCTTTGTATGCACAGATTTCCCGGCAGATTCCCAGAGGTTTCTCAGGTGAGGCGGCAGCTTTGCGCATAGTGCTCAGCCGACTGCCGGCCCAGGGTTTAGAGACCCACACACTATCAGGAAAAATAGGTTCACTCATTATATACACCTCGTTTATTTAGAATTTGTTTTGCTATGTAAAATGCACCTAATATACCGTTTTTGCCTTCCAATTCCGCACGTACGATATACCGGTCGATATCGTCATGAACTTCGGGAAGGTTCAGGTATTCACCGAGCATTACCTGTACCTTTTGACGGATCATAGGGAGCAGGTCGGGATGCTTCATAACGCCGCCGCCCAGTATGATACGTTCCGGCATATAGCCGAGAATAAGGCTTACACAGAACTGTGCAAGGTAATAGGATTCTATCTCCCAGGAAATATGGCTGCCGGGAAGATCCCGGACAGTCATCCCCCAGCGTGTCTGCATGGATTTTCCTGAGGCAAGACCTTCCAGACAACCTTTATGGAAGCTGCAGAATCCATCCGGAAAAGGATCACGGGGATGGGGCTTTACAATGATGTGCCCCATTGTAGCATGGCGCAGGGTACCGGTGAGCTTTCCCCGGTCTATAAATGCGCTGCCGATGCCGGTACCGATGGTAGCATACACGCAGGTATCACATCCTCTCCCGGCACCTTCGTTTATTTCAGCAATCAGAGCACCGCCTACGTCGGTCTCTACCGCAAAGGGGGCATGGAGTGTGTCTCCCAGAGTACGGCCCAATGGATAATTCTTCCAGCCTGGCTTTGGAGTGCTGGTAATGGTTCCATATTCAGGTGAGCCTTTGGTTAATTGCAGGGGACCGAAAGAACTGACTCCAATGGCTGAAATTGTATATTTGGAGAAAAAGGAAAGGAGTGCGGGCATCGTGTCTTCCGGCATGCCTGTAGGGACGGTTATGTCTGACAACATTTTTCCGTCCTCGGTAAACACTGCACCGATCATTTTTGTGCCGCCTGTTTCGAGAGCGGCCAGAAGTTCAGGTGAATGATCCATGGATTCAAACTTCACCTCATTTCCGCTCAGAGCAACGAGCCGGGATTCTCGCCCCTGGCTTTTTGGCTGTCATACTCTTTAATACGGCTGCGCAGCATATCCTCAAAGTATCTGAGCTGTTCCAGTTGTACATAGTAGCTGTAGCGCATATCCTTTATATCTTTATAGCGGCTCAAACCGCCGATTCCAAGAGCTTCTTTCTGATATGCCTTTGCACAGAGAGGATACTGCATCATCTCATATACCGAGAACATACCCAGAGCTTTCTGCAGAGGAATAGCCAGATTATCATCTCCTTCTTTGAATGCATCCCACATTCTGACATACAAATCTGTATGAAAATTACACATAATACCACTAAAACCGGCACAGCCGTTTTTCCAGGAGTCCAGAGCAGTGGCTGCATTTGCATTATAGATTTTGAAGGGAGTGCCTTCGGAAGCCTTTACTTTGGCACTGATGATATTCAGATCACAGCTTGTTTCTTTCATGAAGAGAAAACGGTTTGTCCGGGCAAGAAGGCTTAACGTTTCTATATGAAACAGACGTTTATAAGGGTATGGACACTCGTACATACCGAAATTAATGTCCGGAATCTCCTCCAAAATCCGCATGGCATTTCTGAGAAAGACATCCTCTCCTTCATCTTGTTTTGCGAGCCGGTTGCCGATCATGACTAAGGCAGGTGCACCCAGGTCGCGCAGAACTTTAAATTCTTCAATCTGCGTTTCGATATCATCTGCTACATGACCGGCAGCTACCAGGCCCATTCCCTTCGGTAGATGATCAACCACAAATTTCATGACGGTTTTTCTCTCGTCAAAGGTCATATTTCGGATTTCACTGGAGTAGCACAGGGCAAAAATACCGTGCGCCCCCTGCTCTTTATACCAGTACATCAGACGTTCAAGACCATCCAGATCCAGAGACAGATCATCTTTAAGAGGCATCATCATGGTTGGCCAGATACCATCAACTACACTTGATACAATTTGGTTCATTACTGATTTCCTTTCTTTGGCTATATGGAAAGTATGCATAGATTTTCCCGAGTACGCTATGCTGCTTTTTTCTTAAACGCAATTATATATTACTCCCCCACATGGTTTAAGTTAAGGAAAAAACAAGCCAATCTGTTGTCAATTTAAGACAGGATACGGTCGTCAAATTGACATTACAGTACTCATTTGCTTTGATATAGGTAGATTTTTCCGAGAAATCTGTGGCTGCTGATTAATTTACAAGGAGGAAATATGTATTATGTCTTTTATGTTCAATCCTACTGATTATGCGGATCCTAAAGCCGTAAATTATATTGATGATTCCGACATTCAGCTTGAACTTGCCCGCTTCGGAAATGCTGAAACGGCTGCTGCAATACTCGCTTCGGGAGCCAAAACGATAGGTATCGATGGCTATACTACAGCTTCTTTTACCGTACTGTGTGATCAGTTGAAAGCTGCCGCTGCTGAAATGGGAATTACAGTTGCATTTTTTGATATTCGGAGGATTTTTCGTTCTCCCGAAAGTATTACAGAAGAGATTCTTGAAAATAATCTCCCCTCAGATCGTGAGAAAGATCCGGTTTTACTTTACGGCAAATTGTTTGAAGGAGAGTACGAAGACCTTATGGTGCGTCAGATGCTTGACGAGCTTAAGGATAAAATACAGAACCATAACAGCGAAGAGGTACTGATCGTCTATGGTCACGGTGCACTCTGCAGCACGCTCATTGATATTTATCAGTATCGTACCTGGATCGACATTATTCCGCTTAGAGCCATCCTTAATGTGAAAGCCGGACAGTATAAAAATATAGGGTGGGTAGACGGCACGGAATGGAACTTCAAACAGGCTGCAAGACGTTGCTATTTCGTGGACTTTGAACTTGCCATGCGCAGTCGAATGCGTATTTTCAGGCAATATAATCTGGACAGTTATATTGCGGGCAGCAACTCTGATAATATGACTCTGATCACTGTAGCCCTTATGAAACAAATATTTACCAGGGGACTGGAATATCCTCTGCGCTGTCGTCCCGTATACCTGGAAGGCGTCTGGGGCGGCTATTATGTAAAACGCTTGCGGAATCTTCCCGAAAGCATGAAAAACTGTGCATGGGTTTTTGACATGATTCCTATGGAGGTTTCCACAGTATTTATTATTAACGGTATGGAATTTGAGTTCCCGTTTTATGCGCTTGTGCAGGCAGAAGGCGAAAAACTCATGGGAAAAGCCAGCGTAGAATATTTCGGCAATTATTTCCCTGTTCGTTTTAACTATGATGATACCTTTCATTCCAACGGAAACATGTCCATTCAGTGCCATCCTGTGCGAGAGTATGTCCGCCGCGAAAACGGTGAGTTCGACCGTCAGGATGAAAGCTACTATGTGGTTATGGCCGACCAGGGAGCTAAGACATATCTCGGATTTAATGATGGCGTGGAAATTTCCGACTTTGTGGATGCTGTAAAAGAATCTGAGAGAAATAAGACGCCTGTTGACTATGAAAAATATATCAATGCAGTGGATTCCCGTCCCGGTGTACAGGTGATGATCCCGGCCGGTACGATCCATGCTTCAGGACGCAACCAATTGATTCTTGAAATCGGAAGTCTGACTGTCGGATCCTATACCTATAAGATGTACGATTACCTGCGGCTTGATCTCGACGGAAATCCCCGCCCGCTGCACACATATCACGGTGAACGTGTACTGCAGCCGGGCCGGACCACTTCCTGGATCAATGAAAATGTGGTGCAAAAACCCCGGATAGTGCGCAGTGGCCCAGACTGGAAGGAATACATTGTCGGTGAACATGATCTGTTGTATTTCTCTCTTCGCAATGTTCGATTCACCGACAGTTATAAAGATGATACAGCCGGCAGATTCCATGTTCTTACGCTGGTAGACGGGGAACAGGTTACGGTGCGTTCTTTGCGCGACCCAAGCCGGTATTATGTGCAGAATTATCTTGATATTATTGTCGTTCCGGCAGATATGGGGCCTTATGAAGTGGTCAACATGTATGAAGGCACTACGGTTGCGATTCATAAAACACTGCTGAAGCAAGGGTTTGAGTCAGAACCAAAGGATTGATATAGCGATGGCAAAAGAAATAAAACATAGATCAAACGGTGAAATTTTAAGGATATCTCCTGTTTTTCGAGAGAAACCGTGGGGCGGAAAACGGTTAAACACTGTGTTCGGATATACAATTCCCTCTGAGTATACCGGGGAGTGCTGGGCAATCTCCGGTCACCCGGACGGCGACTGTCCTGTCGCAGACGCCGGCAGGACACTGGGGCAGATATGGAAGGAGCAGCCGGAGCTGTTTGGCAATCTGCCCGGTGATATTTTCCCGCTTATAATAAAAATTATTGATGCCCGGGAGAATTTGAGTATTCAAGTCCATCCCGATGATGAATATGCAGGCATTCATGAAAAAGGTTCGCCGGGCAAGACAGAGTGTTGGTATGTTCTGGACTGTGAAAGGGATGCTGAAGTCATTATCGGACACAATGCCTCATCCAGAGAGGAAATGAAGAGAATGGTGGAAGAAGGAAACTGGTCGGAACTGCTTCGGGAAATCCCCATCCGTAAAGGCGACTTTTTTCAGATCAATCCCGGCTGCCTTCATGCGATTAAGGCGGGAACACTGATTTTGGAAACGCAGCAAAGCAGTGATGTGACATATCGTTTTTATGATTACGGTCGTCAGGTGGATGGCATTCCCCGTGAATTGCATATCCCCCAGGCACTGGCAGTTACGGCTGCCCCTTTTGCAGCTGAAAAAACGCAGCAGAAGATTTGGCAGCAGGAGGGCGCAAGAATCAGCCATCTGGTTACATGTCGCTACTACAGTGTTTATCGGGTTGAACTTCAGGGGGAGACAAAGCTGAATTTTGAATATCCTTTTGTTTGCGTCAGTATTCTTTCGGGCTGTGGAACATTTAATGGTATGCCGGTGAAAAGGGGTGATCATTTAGTGCTGACGGCAAACTTCGGAGAGCTCTGTGTGTCCGGGGCGCTGGAATTTATTTATTCCCATGTTTAGAAGGGGATTGATACAATTGGTTTGGTCAAAATGCACAAAATACAATGTGCAGTATTTGAAAAAGTGAGAAAAATAGAGGAAAAACGGGGATGAATGGTGTTCAAATACTGAATATTGACAATTGTATGTGAGAAAAGTATGATTTGAGTATGTAATATGTCTGATTGATTAGGTGCCGAAAAGAGCAGATAAAAAGTACATAAATAAGAGCAGGAAAGGAATGATGTATAAAATGGCAGAAGGAGTAAAAGATGCCGCGAAAAAAAGAAAGAGAAGTTATACATTAAAGCTGATGAAGCGAAATTGGCTGCTGTATCTTTTTTTATTACCGTCAGTTTTGTATGTTTTGGTTTTCAATTATTTGCCAATGTATGGTATACAGATTGCGTTTAAAAATTTTACGTTTGTTAAGGGCTACGCGGGAAGTGAGTGGGTAGGATTTAAGTGGTTTATTAAGTTTTTTGAGTCTATACAATTTAAAAAGCTTATGGTGAACACTCTGAGGATCAGCATATACTCTTTGGTAGTCGGATTTCCGATACCTATCATATTTGCACTGGTCATGAATAATATCAGGAATTTAAAATGGAAGAAGGTTGTGCAGACCATCACTTATATGCCGCATTTTATCTCTACAGTAGTACTGGTGGGAATGATGTCCATCTTTTTATCACCTACGGGCGGTCTTATTAATCGCTTGCTGGAGCTGGTCGGCGGTCCGGGAAATATTCATTTTTTAGGGAAAGCAAGCTATTTCCCGCATGTGTATGTCTGGTCGGGAATCTGGCAGGGAATTGGCTGGGGATCCATTATTTATGTGGCGGCACTTGCCGGTGTGGATCAGGAGCTTCATGAAGCAGCTATGATTGACGGAGCAAATAAACTGCAAAGGGTGTACCATATCGACATACCTTCGATTCTTCCAACAATTATTATTATGCTGATTTTGAGGTGCGGAAGCATTATGAGTGTGGGTTATGAGAAAGCTTACCTTCTGCAGAATAACCTGAATCTGGAGACTTCAGAGGTTATTAACACATATGTTTATAAGATGGGGCTTCTGAACAAAAAATACAGCTACTCTGCTGCAATCGGTCAGTTTAATAACATTATTAATTTTGTGCTGCTTATGACTGTTAATAAGATCTCCAGAAAAGTCAGCGAAACAAGTCTGTGGTAAGCAGGGAGGAGAGTGTCGGACATGAATTTAGCAAAAAGCAGAAGGAAAAAGGAATCCTGGGACGATATTATATTTGATCTTATTTGCAATGTGCTCGTGCTCATTGTAGTGATCGCCATAGCTTATCCGATTTATTTTGTATTGATTGCCTCTATTTCGGATCCGAAGTATGTAAATTTCGGAGATCCGCTGTTATATCCAAAAGGGTTTACGCTGGACGGTTATAGAGAGGTTTTTAAAAACAGAGAAATCTGGATTGGATATGCCAATACGATCTATTATACCGTCTTCGGAACGTTGATCGCGCTTGTTTGTACTATGTTGGGAGGATATGCTCTTTCCAGGCGGGATTTGCCGGGACGTGGTATTATTATGATATTTTTTACCTTTACCATGTATTTTGGCGGTGGCATGATACCTACATATTATGTTGTTAAAAATCTGGGTCTGCTCAATACCCGTACATGTATCATAATTATGGGAGCTGTATCTGTTTACAATATGATCGTCGTGCGATCCTTTATGCAGAGCAATATACCGGAAGAATTGAGAGAAGCGGCATTGATCGACGGGTGCGGAAACGGCTATTTTTTTACTAAAATTGTATTGCCCCTGTCTAAGGCAATCATAGCGGTTATAGTATTATATGATGCAGTGGGAATGTGGAATTCATACTTCAGTGCCATGATATATCTGCAGGATAAGAATATGCATCCTTTGCAGCTGATATTAAGAAGGCTTCTGATCACGACTCAGGCTATGGCAAGTGATACGACGATAGATGCGGATGCTGCGGCTGAGATGTTAGATCTGGTGCAAAATATCAAATATAGCATAATCGTAGTGGCTACAGCACCGATTCTGTGCGTATATCCCTTTATACAGAAATATTTTGTAAAAGGTGTAATGATCGGCTCCATTAAAGGATAATTACTTTCTGTAGTGCGCAATGCAGAAATAATTATAGAAGACTAATTCAACAAGAAAGGGTGAAATTTATGAAAATGAAAAAATTATTGGCAATGTTGCTGGCAGGTGCTATGATGGTTTCCACGGCAGCCTGTGGTTCGGAAAAAGACCGGAAAAGTGAAGAAACCGTACCTGCAAAGACAACATCGCAGACAGCTACAGACTCCGGTTCTTCGGCAGAATCAGAAACAGCTGATGAAGGCATCGCCCCGGATGCGTTCGCAGGGACGGAAATAACGGTTGCAATCGTGCATAATCCTAATGATAAGGGAACTCCTGAGGACAAAGTAATTTTGAATATTCTGGAGGAGGAGACAGGCATTAAAGCCAATATCATTGAGATAGATAGTGGTGCTCAGGCTGAGATGGTCGGTGTTATGTTGGCAGGAGACATGCCCGATATTATGATCGGTCTGGTAGGTGAAAGTGATATTGCTTCAAATATGGAGTTGTTCTATGACTTGTCTGAGGAAGGCTTGCTGGAAACCTATGCGCCGGATATATTAGAGGACATTGAGTCAACTTCGGCCGGACTTGAGTCACTTGTCTGGGAGGATGGTTCTATTCGTACTTTGATGACTAATGCTGAATTTAAGCCTACCGGTCAGACAAATGCGATATTCTTTATGAATAAGGCGTGGCTGGATCAACTGGGACTTGATATGCCGAATTCTGCGGAGACTTTTTATGAGGTTTTGTGTGCATTCCGTGATAATGATATGAACGGTGATGGAGATGCCGGAAATGAAATTCCGATGTCATTCTGCGATAAATTATATTGCGGCCAATTGTATAACTTTATGAATTTCTGGGGACTTGCCTCATCAGGTGGTAGCCGTGCGGAGTATGCATTTGATGGTGAGACTGTGTCACCCACGCTTGATACGCAACAGTACCGTAATTTCCTGGAATATACGAACAAGTTAGCAGATGATGGGCTTTTGGATCTGGAAGGCTTTTCGCAGACTGTTGAGCAGTATAATTCAAAGATTTCCAGTGGATTGGTCGGATGCTTCTATGGATGGGCAGCCTCTTTATATACCGGAGAAGCATACGCAGAGGACTATGTTGTCTGCACTCCGTTCGGCATGATGGAGGGAGTGGATTATGTGCAGAGCGGATACCAGAATAAATTCAATGGTAATCGTACAGGTGTTGCATTTTCAGCAGACGCAAATATCGAAGCGTGTCTGCATTGGTGGAATTATATGGCATCTACCCCGGAGCTGAAATTTACTTCTTTCAGAGGTGAGCAGGGTATGGCATGGGATTATGATGAGAATGGCAATGCGGTGACAATTTCACCGGATGTATCAAAGCTGCCGGAAGGCTGGACTGCAACGAATTACTGTTACACATATGGCTTTTTAATGGGCGACAGACAGTCAGTATTAACGCTGGATGAGGTGACCGTTGATATGAAGGTTGCACGTACACAGTATGTTTACGAGCTATTCGACTATCTCCAGCCGATAGAATATCAGCTTCCCTCCAAGTTCATCAGTGCAGAAGCAGTTGATGAAAGAAGCTTTATTGAAGTGGAACTGGGGCCTGTTATAAACACTTTCGAGGCAACAAGCATTACCGAAGGCGTAACGGATGAATCCTGGGAAAAATATCTGGATGATTTGGAAGCGGTAGGATATTATGATTGGATTAACTGGTATCAGCGTTATGTTGATGGAGAATTTTAAGATATCACTTAGTATCAAAATGAGTTATTTATGGATTGAATAAGTAAATGCATATGAGGTATGCGAAACATGGATACTTTTGTTTCGCATACTTTAATGCATCTGAATAAAAAGGGAAAGCTCATTGCAGGGATATGGAGGAGTGTATGAAGAAGGTTATAGAGAAATTGAATGAAAGTATATATTGGAGATTTCTTATTAGCTTGATCTTTGTGTTCATATTACCGGTTATTATCTATTTCTTCTTCTATATGAACTATTTCGAGAATGTTGTGGAAGAACAGGTGGGCTTTCATATGCAGCAGTCCCTTAGGATGGTTGTGGATGAGCTGGAACGGCACGAAGAGGAGTTTCATGCAATCGCAGCGCAAAACAGCAGTTTAAAGCTGACAGACATTGCACATCTGAAGAAGATGTACAATAGAACAGAACTCTGCAACCTGCTGATATCGGAAACAGTGACGCATAATATTCTGGAAGACATTTTTTATTATAACAGCGGGATTGAGGATTGTATTTTCACAATGTCGGGAACCTATAATGTCAGATTCTTCAGACAGTACAAGGTTTCAGGGCAGGAGGGGTTCTCTTTGGCGGAATATCTGAAGAATCTGGAGCATTACGGATGGATATCCTATGAGGAGGATTCTGAGACGGGACAGAAGGGAATCATGTATGTACATCGCAAAAAGAGCAGGATGAAATATGACTACTGGATCTTTGATGTGGACGAGGAGCAACTGGAAGTTCTGCTGGAAATGGATAATGCCGTTACAGTGTTGTACGATTCTGAGGGAAAACAATTGTTTCCACTCGATTCGGTGGAGAAGACGCTTGAGGCCGGAAGTGAGCTGATGACAATTGAGGAATCAGGTGATTCTGTCAGAGTGGTCAGATACATAGAGAGAGACAGTGTTATGGGTCAGGTACGGCAGACAAGAACGACTTTTTTCATCAGTGTTACCCTGATCATGTTTGCCGGTTTCTGCCTGGTGTTATATTTAACATCATATAATAAAAAGCCCATAGATGAATTGAAAACATATGTTGAAGGCAAATTGGAGGAAATACCGGAGAATCTTGGAGAAATCGGTGTGTTCCGCTATGCTGTCAATGAACTGGAAGAAAGAACACTTCTTTTGAAAAGGCAGCAGAGGGAAGAAAGAATCCTCTACAGATTGCTCTATGTGAAGGACAATTCCCCTCAGAGATTGCAAAAGGAATTGGCGGGTGTAGGTATTTTTCAGTATGCCCGGTTGTATTGTGCGCTGCTTATTAAGCTTGTGAATCGTGAAAACCGGGTCATTGACAACAGCGATATCCGGCAGATGTTTCAGAAAGAACAATACGAAATTCATCTCACTGAAAATGTGGATGAAAATATATTTATCGGTGTGATTGGCATGAAGAAGGAGGATTCCGGAGAATTATATCCCTACTTGAAGTCAATTGCAGAAAAGATGAGTGAAAGTCTGGGCATGGCAGTTTACTTCTATGTAGGCAAAAAGTGCCAATGGGACGAGGATATCCACAAGTCATATACACAGGCGTTACATTTGATGGAGAGCAGTAGTGAGAAGGATGATTTCCTTGTGGTATATAAGAAGGAACGGGACGGCGAAAATGAAGAATATATCTATCCGGAATTTGAACTGAATTCGCTGAAAAGTGCTCTGATAGCTGCAGATTATGATACAGTATTGCTGATGACAGACATCCTTTTGGACATCGTAAGAGCAGAACAGGATAAATACAACAGATATATTCTGCTCTGCTGTGATATTGTCAATGTTTTCTGCGAAGCAGATGAAGAATTGGAACTGAATGCCTTGGAGAAATATTCTGCCATAAAGAAAAAAGTATGGGAATCGGAAAATGCGGAAGAGCTTACAGAGTTCATTCTGCGTATCAGGGAACAATTTGTATCGGCTGTGCAGGATAAAAACCGGATGCCTCAGGAAGATGATCTTTCGACAAGGATTATTTCCTTTATTGACCAGAACAGAAATAATTCGGATCTCTCCGTCAGTGTAGTTGCGGATGCATTCCAAATGACCATCTCTAATTTGAGCCATCAGTTCAAGGCTATGACGAATCGCAATGTGTCGGATTATATTACGGAGAAGAGGTTTGATTATGTGAGTGAGCTGCTTCTGAACACGGATTACAGCATTCAGGAAATTGCAGAAATGTCGGGGTATAGCCAGGCGACAAGCTTTTGTAGGAGATTCAGGAAGCACTTCGGACTGTCACCTGCGGGCTATCGTGAAAAGTTTAAGAGTTAAGGAGACAAAGGAGAGGAAAGGCATGGAATTTTTAGCAAACGATTTTGTAACGATTTATGAGTCAGAGGATCCGAAAAATATTTATCCCTACACACCGGGGATCTGCGTGCTGCCGGGCGGCAGGCTGATCGCTACGATGGACATCGGTAAGAGAGTGGATGGTGTGATAGTAAATGACATTGGCTTGATTTACATCTCTGACGATCACGGAGAGACCTGGCGCATGGTGCACGAATTCCCATTCCGTCACGCAAGACCTTTTCTTGCAGGAAAAAGCATCTACGTAATCGGACATTTAGACGGTTTGCGGATCATTCGCTCGGATGATGACGGAGAGACCTGGAGTGTATATAGCCAGCTCACGAAAGAGAAAGAGAGTCCGTCTCTCAAGGCGGCTACCAATGTGTGGTACCGGGATGACAAGGTGTATATGGTTATGGAGACTCCTGTTATCAAACCTCAGGACTTTGTGCCGGGCGGGTGGAACTGGGAAGTGAACTTTGGAATGCCTGTCTTGATGCGCGGCAATATCAATGATGATCTGCTGAAACCTGAGAACTGGACCTATGCGGAGAGCTTTCGTTTCTGTGATGTGGTGGATGAAGCTGCGCTTAATTATCATGGCATTCCCTTTTATAAAACCATGCTGCAGGAAGATCAGCGGGAGGGGGATGAATACCTGGCGCAGCCTGTTGGCTGGCTGGAAACCAATGTGGTACAGATCATGGATCCAAAGCATTACTGGTATGATGAGACAGGCCATACCTTCCATTTATTTATGCGGGCACATACCGCAGGTACGGGCTATTGTGCCATTGCCAAGGTGGTAGAACAGCCTGATGGCTCTATGAAAACTGAGGTGATGAAGGCTCCCTCCGGCAGGGACTGGATATTCCTTCCCATGCCGGGCGGTCAGATGAAATTTTTTATGCTTTATGACGAGCAGATGCAGCTTTACTGGCTGTTGAGTACACAGGCCACAGACAGTATGACCCGCAAGGAGCTGCTCGGTCCGGAGCGATACAATATTCCCTGCGATGAACGCCAGCGACTGGTATTGCACTTTTCCAAAAATTGTGTGGACTGGTGTTTTGCAGGAATCGTTGCAGCGGGTCCCTCCGAGAAACAGTCAAGGCACTACGCAAGTATGGCATTTGACGGAGAGGATCTCGTGATTACCAGCCGCTCCGGCAATGAGAAGGCTTCCAGTGCGCATAATGTCAATTTTATTTCCTTTCACAGGGTGAAGAATTTCAGAAAACTGGTTTACTAAATATGGCTGCTGCATCAGACAAGGTTCGATATTCTTGCCGACGAAAGTAATTATCCAATTTATTATCATTGCTGGGGCGGTGCAGACCGCACCGGAACGCTGGCATTCCTGCTAGGCGGCGCTCTGGGAATGAGTGTGGAAGACCTTTTCCCGGACTATGAGATCACTTCCCTCTGTGTCTGGGGTGACCGATGTCGGGAAAACGAATACTGGCAGTCACTCCTCCGTGCTCTGGCTGAGTATCCCGGCGAAATCATTCAGAATCAGATTGTCAGCTTCCTTTTCTCCTGCGGTATCACCGAGAAGCAGCTTGAAAAAATACGTGATATATTTCTGGAAAGAATGTAAAAAATGAAAGCCATAGTGGGACCGCCTATAGCCATAGTCTTTTTGTGTTGCGAAAAGGCTATGGCTATGGTAAACTATAAGAGCAACAGATAAAGCAGCGCCTTTTGGAAAGGAGCGATAGGCCATGGGGTATTATCTGAATAACCTGGATGCATATACGATGTTTGGCAGTGCGGTTCAAAGTCCTTACTTTGTTGATAAATCTATGATTATCGCTGAGCTTATCCCACGTATCGGAACAACCCAGCGTTTTGTCTGCATTACAAGACCACGGCGATTTGGGAAATCCATTATGGCAAGTATGCTGGGAGCTTTTTTTGTAAAAGAAGGAGATGCCGGAAGCCTTTTTGATAAATTAAAAATATCTAAGGCTTCACAATATAAGAAGCATCTGAACAGCCATAATGTCATATATATTGATTTCAGCAAATACGATGATGATTGCTGCAAGTATGATGATTATATCGCAAATATCAAAGAATTGCTGCAGGAGGATATCAGAGCGGCATATCCGGATGTGGAATTCCGACAAAAAGCATCCGTGGCGGAGGATTTGACGCGCGTCAACCAGCAGAAAAAGGAACGTTTTATTTTCATATTAGATGAGTGGGACGCTGTGTTTCACATGTCTTTTGTATCAGATAAAGATAAAGAAAAGTATTTGGCTTTTTTGAAAAATCTGATGAAGGGTAATGCTTACATGGAGTTTGCATATATGACAGGCATCTTGCCTATTGCGAAATACTCCAGTGGTTCTGAACTTAATGATTTTCAGGAATATACTATGGCTGCTAAAGAGATGTACAGCAGTTATTTTGGTTTTACGGAAAATGAGGTGGATGAGCTGTACGGACGATATTTGAAGCTGGAAAAGCATCCGAAAGTCAGTCGCGCTGACCTGTGTCTTTGGTATGATGGGTACCATACAGTATCAGGTAAGCGGATGTATAATCCGCGGTCGGTTGTCTGTGCTCTGAGTGACAATCAAATCAGTAATTATTGGACCAGTTCCGGTCCATATGATGAGATTTTTTATTATATTGAGAAGAATGTGGCAGAAGTAAGGGATGATCTTGCACTGATGATTTCAGGAATATCTGTGCCTGCGAAGGTACAGGAATATGCTGCAACATCCATGAATCTGAGTACCAGAGATGAGATTTTTTCTGCCATGGTAGTGTACGGCTTTCTGAGTTATGAAGATGGAAAAGTATGCATACCGAATAAAGAATTGGCAGACAAATTCAGAGACATGCTGAAAAAAGAATCTTCCCTGGGGTATGTATATCGTCTGGCTAAGGAATCAGATCGAATGCTGAAAGCTACTAAAGCGGGTGATACCGCTGTTATGCTGGAGATTTTGGAGTATGCTCACGATACAGAAATACCACTTTTAAGTTACAATAATGAAACAGATTTGACAGCAGTCGTAAATCTGGTATACCTGTCAGCACGGGACTCCTATGTTATTCAAAGAGAGGATAAAGCAGGGAGAGGCTATGTTGATTTTATCTTTTATCCGGTTAAAAAAGATGATGACTGCATTATCCTGGAATTAAAGGTGGATCACACTGCGGCAGAAGCAATTCAGCAGATTAAGGACAGGAAATATGCTCTTAGGTTTAGCGGAAAAATCGGCGAAGAGCCACGATATACAGGAAGGATTCTTGCGGTTGGAATTGCTTATGAGAAAGAGAGTAAGAAGCATAGCTGTATCGTAGAGGTATTGTAAGGAACAAGGAGACCTTTGAACCATTTGATTCGGATAGTCTCCTTGTTTGTGTATTTGTCGGTATGGAATTACAGCTTATCCGACATTTACTCTGCGTACCACCTTGACGGCGGCAGGAGCACCGACAGTCTTAAGGGCGCTGCGTCCGTACTCCACACCGTTTTTGTAAGCAATAACAGAAATTTCACCCTTCTCATAAGGAATATCAAAGGTTGCAATGGCTTTCTCGGGTATGCTGCGTCCCTGTGACCTGCCATTTAAGAACCATTCAATTTCATCAGCATCCGTATAGACATCACATTTTATCGGCTTGCCGAGGTACTCTTCTTCGAAGGTCCAGGTGTCCAGCACATCATACCAGTGCCAGCCGGTGCCGGCCTCCCCAAGGTTGTCGTAAGCTGTCCAGGTAAAATCACCCAGTACGTAGCTGTTTTCCTTTATTGCCTGCCAGGAGTCATAAAACGTGAGAGCGTGTGTTTCAGAACCCCAGATCACACGATTCGGATATTTCTCGTGGTCGGCGGTATAACGTTTGTACAGATAGTTATAACCGGCGATATCAGTTGGAGCCAGGAAGGATTCTGTACGCTCAGCCCAGCTGTCATCCACACCCTCCTCATTCAGCTTTATAAAACGATTTTTGTAGTCTTCTTTATAATCCTCAGGATCGGTGTCAGCGGGTCCCGCACCTGCGTTCCAGACGGCAGCGGTCACCGGACGGGGAACCAGAGATGGTAGTCCTGACTGCGCATGGGTTTATTCCACATGTCGAAGGCTTCGTCCATAAGCAGGATACCCAGCTTGTCGCAGACCTGTAAAAGCTGCAGGGATGGCATCCGTCTTCGCCGAATGGGGCGCTTTATTATACCGCGAAGCATATTACGAAAAAAGACATTCATTTCTTTGAAACGCTTCCCACAGAGAAGACACTGGAGTTCCCGGGCTTGCCATCCATGGCCATCTGCCATGGTGCCCCTGGAATTGTCAGAGGTAATTTTGAATTGGACAGGGTACTGAAAGAAAAGGTGATGAAGGAACTGGGCACGCCCTGGCTGTTGGGCGGACACAGCCACCATCAGGAAGGGCTGTAAAGGAGTAATCATGAAATTTTTACTATGTGCAGTGAATGCAAAATATATTCATTCTAATCCGGCGGTTTACAGCCTGAGGGCTTATGCCGGGGAGGAGTATCAATCTTATGTGGAGATTGCGGAATACACGAT
>JAFTVH010000140.1 GCA_017465845.1 Lachnospiraceae bacterium
GCAGTGTTTCGCAGGAAATATCAGATGTCGCCGAAGGATTATAGAAAATCATCAAATAAAAGGGAATGAATATCAGAATGAAAAGTCCCCACGAATAATAGCCCGCATAGGATATTAATCCATATCGGGCTATTATGGGAATTCTGTTAACATGAGAAGCACTTCATACGTGTTATTTTACCGGTGTACCATCACAGTCCTTACATCTGTCAAATCCCGGATTGAAAGCATAGAAGTTCCTGCTGTCAAGTCGGTCCTGAACGATGCGCAGGCCTTCACCGAATCTCTGGAAATGAATGATTTCACGCTGGCGCAGGAATTTGATCGGTTCGCATACGTCAGGATCATCAATGAGACGAAGGATATTGTCGTAAGTGGAGCGGGCTTTCTGTTCTGCAGCCATATCTTCCACAAGATCAGTAATCACATCACCTTTCACCTGGAACTCGCAGGCATTGAAAGGAACACCGCCTGCTGCCTGAGGCCAGACACCTACGGTGTGGTCTGTATAGTACGGTGCAAATCCGCTTGCCTCGATTTCTTCCATAGAGAGATTTCTGGTCAGCTGGTGTACGATGGTGGCTACCATTTCCAAGTGAGCCAGTTCTTCTGTACCTGTATTGGTATAGATATTGCACATCCGGAATACTTAAAAAATAAATGATGTAGAAATTGACATATCACCTATATAACAGAAACGGCGGGATTGCTCCCGCCATTTACTAAATTGAAAACTTCTTAACTTCTTCCTGAGTAAGCTCTACCAACTTCTTTCCACATTTTTTTGCATATCTTGAAAGCTCAAGCAAATTCACATGACAAGATGGTGCATTAACATATGGATTCGGCTGCTCATAGTAGCTCTGGTGGATGGTAGAATTTTCCATGAATTTAGGTCTCGTTCCATTCATAATGATACACCTCCAATAAATTTTTTGCTTGTTCCTCATCAATAAAGAACTGGTACTGATGAAGCATTCCCAAATACTCCGCATGAAATACATTCATATAGTGCATTAATAATTCTTCATTTGCGGCAAATCCATGAATGGCTCCTTCATATCCCCATTCAATAGATTTGTCGGCAGCTATGGCGAAAAGATGACCGCCTACTCCAACATATTTCTGACTACCATATTCATGCTTGTTGTTATGTGGGGCAGTGCATGCCCAATGAAGATAAACGGCATGGGAATCCTTATCGTTTCTGATACCTACCAAGCCTTGGATAGAATTGTCATCCTTTAAGGCAAGGGCATACACTTCAACATTCTTAGGTATTTCATTCCAATTGATATGCCAGCCGTTGGCTTTTTGGAATTTCTTCAAATAAGTACGGCTTTCGATTTTGAATACGAAAGTTTCTTTGATATCACCTGTTTCCGTGTCTTTGAGGCAGGGAACTATTTCATCTATCCAAATATCAATACAACCTTGTTCAATTGATGTCATGTAAATCACCCCTATTTATTTTATGCGTATGTGGTTAGAATTAATTCTATAAATTTGGAATTTATCTCTTCGACAAACTGAAAGTTTCAAGTGTAAATCTCGTTTTATTTTACCACTTGTCGATTTTTGATTTTAATTTACGTTTAGCCTTAAACCATACACTGTTTGAATGGGTATCATTATGCACTAAAATTTCGTAAGCCTCCATTGTGCCAGCAGAAAATACAATGCCAAACATTCCAACTGCCAAAGCTAGAAAGACGAAAACATGATAATCTGTCCACGGAAATATTCCTCGAACAGTAACCGCAAGTATCAATAGACCAGCGATAAATAGAACTGTGCTAACAATAGCCACAATTACATATTTCTTCTTTCGTAACAGATATTCGGTTGTCAGCCCTTTCAAGAAATCATAATCAAAAAGCAGCGGCTCTCTTTTCAAAATTTTATATTCGTCTTTCGATACAAACATTGAAACTACGATAGCGATAATACCTGCAAGGATAAAGCAAGACATTCCTAAAAGCAATCCCATGGAGAGGGTACGGTTAAATGCAATGTAAGGGATACCAGACAAGGCAAACAGGGCGCATCCTGCACCAAAAAATTTGCTTGTTTTCTTTTCGTTCTCAATATAGCCAACAGACATTTCACGACTTACATAGTACCCTTTTTCTTCTGTCCCTGTTTCTGTTTTTTCATCTTTAAGCAAGAAGTCGATGGACACCTCAAAAACATTGGAGAGCATTAACAGCTTCTCTGTTTCTGGATACCCTTGATTGTTCTCCCACTTGCTGATTGCTTGTCGGGTTGTTCCCACACGCTCTGCAAGTGCTTCTTGTGAGAGACCCTTTTCCTTTCTGAGTTTGTAGATTTTTTCGCCTAAATTCATAGGTGTTACCTCCTTTGGTTTTGATAGCATAATTCTACCAAAGCGAGGTGTCATTATCTATCTCTCGGCAAATGCACTTTGTCAACTTCAAGTTGCAGATAAGTTATTGGTAAATAATCTTATATCTGCATTCCAACCCTCACCACCAAATTCATATTTATCCAACTATATTATACTATATTTCTACTATTTTCTCAATCAGAACAACTTGACAAGTCCGTAAAACCTCATAATTGAACATAAATTTAGTATAGTAATAGATATTTCAGATGTCAATTGCAAATTTGCAATGGTAATCAAGCGGATATTCGCAATCCGCTTCGCTACTTGCTCATAACCTCATAACCGCTATCGCGGTTTGTCAGGTGGAGTTTGTACTCCACCTGACACAAGTAAGTCCCCCAACCCACCGCAGTGCTCCACGCGCTTGAAGCGGGGGACTTACTTGATTCGGTTAAAATCAGAAAAATTTCTTGTAGAGCATGGACAAACGGATTATTTCAAAAAAGCAATCATACATTCTAATGAGCAGGAATTGTAAGGAATTTATAGTGCTTGAATCGGATACAAAAAAATCAACGGATAAGCAGGTTATGGATATAGTGCTTACCGATACACAGCAAGAGGAGTTAAAAAGAGCATTAAAACGTGGCATATATAAAGAATTACACAAAAGGAATATTTTGTCAGATACGCAACTAAATAGCTTGTTAGAACGAAATTCTTGGTATTTTGCCTGCACATCACTACAGGAGGACACAAAATGATAAATGAAGCTTCGCATCATTATAATAAACTCAGAGTTGCTGCATATTGCAGAGTTTCAACAGATAAGGATGACCAGACCAATTCCCTGATAAGCCAGCGAAAATATTTTGCTGACTACATTACGCATCATGATGATTGGGTGTTGAAGGATGTGTATTATGATGAAGGCATCAGTGGTACACAAACCAAGAAACGTGCCGGATTTAATACCATGATTGAGGAAGCCATGCAAGGTGGGATAGACCTTATTTTGACTAAGGAAGTATGCCGATTTGCAAGAAACACGGTGGATACACTGTCCTATACCAGAAAGCTTAAGGATAAAGGTGTTGGTGTTATTTTCACAATTGATAACATTGACACAAGAGTTTCCGACGGAGAGCTTCGTCTGACGATTATGGCAAGTATTGCACAGGAGGAAAGTCGTAAGACTTCTGAACGTGTCAAATGGGGACAGAAACGCCGTATGGAGCAAGGTGTTGTTTTTGGCAGGGATTTGATCGGCTATACTGTTCGTAATGGTGAGCTTACAGTTAATGAGGAGGAAGTTCCCATAGTTTGCGCTATTTTTCATAAATATACGAACGAAGGAAAAGGAACGCATGTGATTGCAAGGGAACTGTTAGAGGAAGGTTTGCGTCCAAAACGTGTCAAGGTATGGTCTAATACAGTTATTCTTAAAGCCTTACGAAACGAGAAATATGTAGGTGACTTATGTCAGAAGAAAACTTTTACCCCGAATTATCTGACACATGCAAAAAAGTACAATCGAGGTAATGAAGAAATGGTTTATCTGAAAGACCACCATGAACCTATTATCGATAGGAATCTATGGAATCGCACTCAGGATGAACTGCTTCGACGTTCACCTGCTGGGGACATAAAAGCAAAGCACAGTAACCGTTATTGGTGCAGCGGAAAGCTCTATTGTGGTTTATGTGGTCAGCGCTATGTCAGCCGTATAAAAAAATTGAAAAATGGAACTACCTATAAAGCATGGAGATGCTATGCGGCCGCTAATCATGGTACCGGCAAGCTTTCTGATACCGGTGAAAAAATAGGCTGTGATAATGGTTCTATCAATGAGCGTGCCTTACTTACCTGTGTACATTACTGCATCTGTCAGCTGCAGACCAACCAAAAGGAACTAAAGAAGGAAGTTCTGCAGGAAATCAAGGAGATAAAAGGTATAGCAGTTAAGAAGCTTACTACTAAGAATATCCGGGAGAAATTGGACAATCTAAATACTAAGAAACGAAAAGCCATAGATTTAATGCTGGATGGTTTGATTTCGAAGGCAGATTTACAGGAACAGACAAAATGGTATGATGAACAGTTAGAAGAGCTTTCTGTTATGCTGGGAAATGCTGAAAAAGAAAATAAGCATCACTCTAAGCTGATTGATGTATTTGAACAAAATATTACTGTATTAGACGAGATTATGACTTTTGGTGAGACTAATAGCAGCCTATATCGTGAGATTCTCGATAAAATGGTAATCTACCATGACAACACAGTTGAAGTTTGGTTGAAATGCGTGCCGTTTGGAATGAAGTTGACCATTCATTCCTATGGCAGGAACGAGGATTATACAACCGATATTGATGCCATGGAAATCATAGATAATCCCTAAATCACTGGGGGTGCATCATACTTCCAGAGCTTTATTCAAATCAAAGATGTGCAATTTCGATACCGATACACCGATGTCTGTAAGCAGTCCTGCCACTTCACGGTAAGGCGTAGCATAACGCTGTGACAGATAACGCATGCTGGCCCCCATTTCTCCATCGGGGCCGCCATACTGCGAGATGATGACCTGAGCCAGCTTGGCATTTGGCTCCTTGATATTTACAGGGAATTGCAGTCTTTTTTCATAACTCCACATATCAACATTCTCCTTCCCATGGAAGCGGAGCCATGCCCCATCTCCATTCTTCTTCGCTTTCCGCATGATCTTTGGTAATTGGGAAAAATCTTTCGGAGAATTCTTTTACCATATCATTCTTAATCCTGTTGTAGTGATTGAAATATTCCATGGCTGTCCTGTCGAAAGGATGAGTATCCAGGTAGAGCATCAGGTCTACCAGTACGAAGTCCACTATGCCGATATCATGAAGCATTTGTTCTTTTTGACTCATCAGACACATCTCCTTCCTGTGAAAGGTTTATCCAGTTCCGGGAAAATGGTACCGGCGTGGTACGCTTCATCCAGGTTATCATAGATAGTCTCGAAATGCTGCCACGGAACGTAAGCCATACCAAGGGGATATTTATCAAAGTGCTCATCAAAACAATAATCCTGCATATGATTTCCTTTCATAATCTAAGAAATTGGTTAATATTATAGTATGTAAGAAGCCTGAAAGTGTGCTACAATGAGTCGGTACAGCCAAGCGTCAGTTCGTACATCGCCATTCATGTGAGCTGTAATCATTATTAAGAAAAGGGATGCAAGTTTGATACACATTTCCTGCAAAATGGTATGGAAAGTTATATTACAGTAGAACTTTCTGTGAGTTACAATCGGAGGGAGAGATGAGGATGCTGAAAATACTGGTGGCAGAGGACGAAGAGCCTATTTCCAGACTGATAAGGATCAACCTGACAAGAGCGGGATATCAGGTAACCTGCGCTTTTGATGGAGAGACCGCAGCTGATATGATGGAAAGTGAGCATTTTGATCTGGCACTGTTGGATATTATGTTGCCCGGCATCAATGGTTATGAGTTGATGGAATATGCACAGGACTTAAAACTGCCTGTTATATTTCTGACGGCTTTGGGAAGTACAGAACATAAAGTAAAAGGACTTCGGATGGGCGCTGATGATTATCTGGCCAAGCCTTTTGAAATCGTGGAGCTGTTAGCACGGGTGGAAGCTGTGCTTCGCAGATATAACAAGACAGAAACGACGATTGAGATTTTTGATGTAGTGATTGACACTGCTTCCAGAATTGTTACCCAGAACGGGCAGCAGGTGCCGTTAACGATTAAGGAATTCGATTTATTGCTATTATTTGTGAGAAACCGTAATATTGCCTTGTATCGCGATACCATTTACGAAAGCGTGTGGGAAGGTGAATATGCAGAACAAAGCCGCACCGTGGACCTTCACGTACAGAGGCTTAAGAAGAAGCTGCATTGGGAAGAACATATTGTGGCGGTCTATAAAGTGGGGTACCGCCTGGAAGGATAGCCTGGATGAGATTTGCCGATAAACTCTTTTTTGCCATGACAGCACTTATGACAATGATATTTACCATATTTGGAATCTGGATCATGACATCTTTCTTTCAGGAACTTCTGGACAGGGAACTGGAACAGGGAAGTGTGGAGAGCCAGATGTTTCAGTATGTCTTTGAAATGGCTTATAAAGGTGTGCCGGAGGAATATGGAGGAGAGTATGCACTTCGTTGGGCTGCAGAGTCAGCTATAGGAAATCTGGCCGGGGATGGCAAAAATTATTATGTTTTTACGGAGGACTATGAGCCTGCCTATGGAACTTTTACTGCTTCCCAGGCAGCAATTCGGGAGGGGCTGGTCGGTATCCAGAAGCAGTTGAATGAAGAAAAGGGTTATGGAAGTCGTGTGGTGGTACAGGGAAAAGCTTATTATTTATTATCGTCCTGTAGAAGTATGAATGGCGGGAAAGTATTGTATCTGGCAGTCTGCAAGGATATCTCCTCTATTTATCAGTATCGTGAAGTTCTGATGAAACAGTATCGTTTTGTACTGGCATTGCTTCTGGTAACCGGTACTGCGCTGATTTTTCTGTTATCCAGGTATATTACAAGACCTATCGCTAACCTGAATCGAACCGCAAAACAGATTGCAGAAGGGAATCTGACTAAGCGGAATCATAATAATGCCCAGGATGAGATAGGAGAGCTTTCGCGCAATTTCAATCAAATGGCTGATGCACTGGTGGAACGGGTGAAAGAAAAGGAGCTGGAAGCCAGGCAGCAGGAGGATTTTACGGCTGCTTTTGCCCATGAACTGAAGACACCGCTGACGTCTATTATAGGATACGCCGATATGCTTGGCACCATTCAAATGTCGGAAGCAGAGAAAAGTGAAGCGGCTTACTATATTTTCACCCAGGGAAAACGGCTGGAGAGTCTGTCCCATAAGCTTCTGGAACTGGTCAGTCTGGATAAAGCGCCTCTTGTAAAAAAGCCAATCAATACCAGGGAACTGGAGGAGAACATTCGCAATACCATGCGCCCTGTTTTTAAGCAAAAGCAGATCAATGGAAAGGTGATTCTGGAAAAAGGCAAAATCTATGGGGACAAGGATCTTCTTTTGTCGCTGCTTTATAATTTGTTAGACAATGCATCTAAAGCGGTGGAACCCGGCGGTTTTATCCTGTTGAAGGGGACGAAGCTCGCGGAAGGATATGAGTTCAAGGTAGTGGATAACGGCCGAGGGATACCAAGAGAAGAAATTGAACGGATCACGGAAGCGTTTTATATGGTGGACAAGTCCAGGTCCCGAAAAGAAGGCGGCGCAGGCATCGGCATGGCACTTTGTAAAAAAATCGTGCAGTGCCATGACGGAAAACTGCAGATAGATTCCAAACCGGGAGAAGGTACTGTGATCAAGATTTCAATACCGGAAAAGGAGTAAGCGTGAAAAGGAAAAAAATCTATATCGTAAGTATTTTAGTACTTGTATGCATGGTGTTTGGCGCTTTCTATATGCCGGGTATCGTTCTGGAAGTGCAGGATGCAAAATTATTGCAGGATTATGAATTCAGGGCGCGCAACGGTATTGATTATGAAGCGTTAGACCTGAAATATCTTACAGACAGGACTGAGCGCCTGGATGCTTTTGCCAAAGGGATTGAAGAAGGCAGGCAATATTATATTGTTTCCTCAGAGGAGCAGGAGGCAGATAAAGACGAGGTTCTTGTCTATACCTTTGAAAATGAGCTATCATATCTTTTGCAGTCAGTCGGCATACTGTGGACCTATAAGGGTTTATATGACAGCAGAAATTTGACAGACTGGGATTATTATTTGATCTACAGCAGTGATACAGAGAATGGCGTAGTGATTCCATGCTGGTATCTGGAGCTTACTATTGAAAGTCAAAAGGTACGTGTCTTGATCGATGCCGTGGATTATACGATTTATTATATGGAATGTTATAATGATGGAATATGGGATAATTATTTGGCGAATCTCAAAGCTGACGGAAGAGAATGGTATGACCTTAGTTATGATCTGCTGTCGTTAAAAAGCTATTACGGCGGCTATAGCTGGGGAATGGAATGGGCTGAAGCCATGGGAATCGATATCAATGAAGCGAAAGTGTCGTCTGAAAAGGAGAAAAAAATAATCCAGGAAGAGGTTATCTTATCACAGTATTCTATTGTAGGTAACAGCAGTGAGATTGTCAGCGAGCTGCCATTTGATAACGGGAAGCTGACACTGGATGCGGGATTTTTGACGGAACAGGATGGGATGTACGGAATCGGTATCGGGATAAAAGAAATCTTGGAATTGCTGCCGGAAGAGAGGCGGGGAACAAGGCAGCATCTTTATGGATAGGCAGGAGAGCAAGGAGTAAATAATTGATAGAGAGGATGGACCAGAAGGAATGGCAACAGGTGAAAACAGAGGGAAGAACATACAGCATGCGCAGCATCGAGAGCAAAAAGGGGGAAAAAGTTATTCAGCCAAACGAAAAAGATATCTACTCGGTAATTTTGTAAAAATGGAGATATTGATCGTCATAGTTTTGGCAGCATTTTTCCTGGGACGCAAAACGGGGCTGGATTCAGCTGCCAGAGAGGCAGTGGCGAACAGATCACAGAACAGTAGTGAAGTGCAGGGAAATAATGTAGTACAGGGCAGCAATCAGCAGTACGGAGCGGGGCAGGAAGGCGCTTCTGTAGGGCAGATTGATGTATTGGATAGTTCCTCGTTGGCAGGCAGTACATCAAATAATGGGAAAGCCGGCAGTGATACAAAGGAACTGACGGAGGAGGAACGTCTCGAGAAGCTGGAAACGCTGTGGGACGAGCATCCGGAATTGATTCTGGTGAATAAAGAGCATAAGCTTTCAGATGATTATGAGGTAGAATTAAAGACGCTGCCGGACGGTACCAACCGGGCATGTGTGGATGTCTATGATGCGCTTGTTGCTATGTTGAAAGCAGGCAGAAAAGAGGGCCTAAGCTTTGAAATCTGTTCTTCTTATCGTTCCGTGGAACGGCAGGAGGAGCTTTTGGATGAAGACATTGATGAACTGCGGAGGAAAGGTTATACTTACCTGGAAGCTTATGAGGAGGCAACGAAGGATACTATGCCGCCCGGATACAGTGAGCATGCTACAGGACTTGCTTTCGATATCGTGGCCTTGGATTATCAGATGCTGGATTCCCGCCAGAAGAATACTGATGAGAACAAGTGGCTGAGGGAACACTGCGCTGAGTATGGATTTATCCTGCGCTATCCGGATGATAAGGAAGAGATTACGGGTATCACCTATGAATCATGGCACTTCCGCTATGTAGGTCCGGAAGCCGCAGAATATATTATGGAAAATGATATCACACTGGAAGAATATCTGGAGGAATATTTGGCAGGGACTATGGATATATATTGATAACAGTATACAAAAGCATCCGTTTGCCGGATGCTTTTTGTTTTGGAGTGAGTCTGTTTTATGGATACGTTGGCAGGTTATCTGCGAAAGATTGACGATATGATTTGGGGTCCTTGGCTCTTATGTTTGTTGTTGGGGACGGGAATCTTACTGATGATCAGAATGAAATTCATGCCGATTCGCAGATTGGGCTATGCACTCAGGTGTGCTTTCGGATTAGAAGAGGATGGCAGTCAGGCTGTAAAAGGTACAAAGGAGGGAGCAATCTCTCCTTTTTCGTCATTGATGACGGAATTGGCCGCTACGATTGGAACCGGCAATATCGTGGGTGTTGCTACTGCAATGGTATTGGGCGGACCGGGAGCACTGGTATGGATGATACTTTCTTCTTTGATCGGACTGGCACTGAAATTCGTGGAAAGTACGTTATCCGTTACATACCGTATCAGGAACGAAGCAGGGGAGTATTGCGGCGGCCCCATGTATACGCTGGAAAGAGGTTTTCCGCTGAAACGAATGGGGCATTTACTGGCGGTTGCTTTTGCTGTATTTGCCGTATTGGCGTCTTTCGGTATGGGGAATATGACCCAGGCCAATTCTATTGCCTCTGCATTGGAAAGCACTTTTGACGTGGAACCTTCTTTTACAGGATTGATTATCACGATTGCTACCATATTGGTAGTACTGGGCGGAATCGGTTCGATTTCGAAAGTCACTTGTATCATGGTTCCGGTGATGGCTGTTTTTTATCTGCTTGGAGCAATAACGGTGATCATCGTACACTGGAGAAATCTTCCTTCGGGAATTATGACGATATTTGCAATGGCATTTTCTCCCGGAGCGGTGGCAGGAGGCGTGGGCGGTCATTTGGCAGCTTCCATGCAGCAGGCACTGCGTTGGGGCGTATCAAGAGGTGTCTTTTCCAATGAAGCGGGGCTGGGGGCAGCAGGTATCAGCGCTGCTGCGGCGCACACCGATGACCCGGTCAGACAGGGATATATCAGCATGACGGGAGTGTTCCTGGACACGGTGGTGATCTGCAGTGTAACAGGTCTTGCATTGGTTGCTTCCGGTGTTCTGGGACTGGAAGACGGGAAGGGGAATCTGCTGACTGGGACTGATCTGACGATTGCAGCTTTTGCCACCACCTTTGGAGATATGGGGGCTTGTCTGGTGACCTTGGGGATTGTACTATTTGCGTTTGCCACGATTATCGGTTGGGCTTATCAGGGGGAAAAGGCGTTTGAATTTCTGGTGAAAAAACAGAAATACTGCATTATATATCGGTTTGTATATGGATTTATGTGCTTTGTTGGGGCAGTGTGTGCATTGGATGTGGTGTGGGATTTTTCGGATATCTGTAATGGGTTGATGGCGGTGCCAAACCTCATCTGCGTCCTGGTGATGGGAGGGGGAGTGTGCAGGGATGTGGTTGCGAAGGACTTGAAGACGAAGGCGCGATCGGAGGGGGAGCCGCAAAATTATAAATAAATTTTAATTAATATTTCTTTTTTGGAATGATTACGGTATAATAGACCATATTAACAGGAAAACGAAATAAATAGGAGCATAAAATGAGCAAAACAATTGATAATTTTCTAAGATATGTAAAAATAGATACTTGTTCCGATGAGGAATCCGCTTCCATACCCAGCACCATGAAGCAGCACAATCTGGCTTCTGTGCTGGTAGAAGAACTGACTGCCATGGGCGCTTCGGAAATCACATATGACAAGGAACACTGTTATGTTTACGCCTCCATTCCGGCATCCAATTGCTGTGAGCAGGCTCCTGTGATTGGATTCATTGCCCATATGGACACCTCTCCGGCTGTCAGCGGTGCAGACGTAAAGCCCAGGCTGGTGGAGCATTATGATGGCGGAGACATCTTGCTGAATGACGAAGAAAACGTTGTGTTGAAAGTGGAGGACTTCCCGGAAATCACAAAATATGTGGGACAGGACCTGATTGTAACGGATGGCACTACTTTGCTTGGCGCAGATGATAAGGGCGGCATCGCGGAAATTATGGCGATGGCAGAATATTTTGTGACACATCCTGAGGAAAAACACGGGAAGATCAGAATCGGTTTCACACCGGATGAAGAGGTTGGACGTGGTGCAGATTATTTTGATGTGAAGCTGTTTGGAGCTGACTTTGCTTATACGGTGGATGGCGGTGCATTAGGTGAACTGGAATATGAGAACTTCAATGCAGCCGGTGCCAAGCTGCATGTATATGGCAGGAATGTGCATCCCGGTTCTGCCAAAGGAAAGATGAAGAATGCTATTCTGATCGCCCAGGAATTTCAGAGCCTGCTACCCGTATTCCAGAATCCTATGTATACAGAAAAGTATGAAGGGTTCTTCCATCTGGACAGTATAAATGGTTCAGTGGAAGAAGTGCGTGCCGATTATATTATCAGGGATCATGATAAAACATTATTTGAGCAAAAGAAAGAGATGTTCTTAAATGCAGCAGCTTTCCTGAATCAGAAATATGGTGAAGGTACCATTGTGGTAGAAATGAAAGATTCTTACTACAACATGAAAGAAGTGATTGCACCTCATATGCATTTGATTAATAATGCTGCAGAGGCTATGAAGGAACTGGGCATTGAACCGAAAGTAACGCCGATCAGAGGTGGTACAGATGGTGCAAGATTGTCCTTTATGGGGCTTCCTTGTCCCAATCTGTGTGCCGGCGGTGAGAATTTCCATGGAAAATATGAATATACATGCGTGCAGTCCATGGAGAAGATAACAGAACTTTTGATTAAAATTGCGCAGAAATATGCTTAATAAGAATAGGAGCAAAAGAAAAATGAATTCAGATAAATTGCAAGAAAATATACCACAGGAAGAAACTGACAGACAGTTTTACTATATGGAAAAAGCTGCGGAGCATGTGAGAAAACTGGGTGAAGAGCTGGGCAGGAAGCCGACTTGCTGTGTAACCACATTCGGTTGTCAAATGAATGTCGCACCCGTGACAGCTTAAACCCGCATAAATAAAGGAAATCTGAAAAGGCAACTTGTAAATTATGCTTACAAGCTGCCTTTTGTTTTGCGGTCCCGCTGCCTACTCCTTATATACAAATTTGTTTTCAAGGCCATTTTTAAAAGTGATCGAAGAAACCTTCCCGGCCTTAATTACGATTTTATCAATTATCAGCAAAACGAAGTTTCGCAACACGTCGTCGTCAACAGCGGCGGCGAATTCGTTATATACAATTCGTTCGCCGGATTGGATCTTATAAGACACCAAGAAGGACGAAGCGGAATTCACGAAGGCCATTTCGCCGTATTCGCTTTCAAATGCCGATTGTTCAGCGTCGGCGATCATATTCGAAAGTCGTATCAGCTTTTCGGACAATTCGCCACGGGTTGCAAGGTATTCTTTTTCGTCCATGCCTTCGTCGTCGAAAAGATAAAGTTTCTTCAAACGTTCTAAGGCGCGTTCGATTTGCGCTTTTTCCTTCCGAGCCTTCTCTATTTCCAAAGTATCAGCGCCGCCCGCCGCAGAGTTAAGCGGCGTCGGTATATACGACACGCCACCGGAAGCCGTACGCCCCCGCAGCGCCGCGAAAGTGGCTTCAAGGCTAGTTTGTTCAATGCCTGCCAGATCTTCGAATTCTGGACCGTTTAACAAGGTATTTTCAAGATCTGCCAAGGTGGATATTTGGGACCGTGACTTGGTGGCTTTTACCATATTCGAAACGTAATTAAATATAAACGGCCCGATCACAACATCAGAACAGCCGCCCGCGTTGCAGGATCTCTTTTTAAACCGGGCGCCGCACCGGTAAAGGGAAGGAACGAAGCCGTTTTCGCGGGGCTTATCCTTCTTTACCGCTTGGAAGAAGGCGCCGCAATCAGCACAGACCAAAAGCCCGGCGAAGACGTGAACGTGTACACGCTTATGAGAGAAGCCCGCCGAACGCTTGGCGGCGGCGTTCTGATCCATGATAGCGTTGCAGCGGTTCCATTGTTCCGGATCCACAAGTGGCGGGAATACGCCTTCAATGTAAATTACTTCTTCGTCCGGTTTTTTACGTCCCCGGGCGCTTTCCCGGTAATTGTAACGGTAATCGCCTTTATTCATTGGGTTTCGTATGAAGTCGGCGACGGTTTTCGAAGTCCATTCGCCGCCGCGCTTTGTCGGTATGTCGTTTGCGTTCAAATAGTCCCGGATCTTACAGCTTGATCGGGTTTCTTCGTACATATCATACATAAGCCGGCCGAATACGGCTTCAACTTCGGAATGCTTCGGGAATTTGGCTTCGTCGTCCCAATCCCAACCATACGGCACCCGGGCGCCGTTCCATAAGCCGCTTTGCGCCCGGCCGATCATAATATCTTTTACACGTTCCGAAGTTAATTTCCGTTCCAATTCCGCAAATACAAGAATAATCTTTAATACAGCTTCGCCGATCGCGTTTGATGTGTCGAATTGTTCGTTTAAGGAAATGAAAGTCACCCGGTTATATTTGAAATCATCATACATTAGCGAGAAGTCAACCAAATTTCGGGAAATACGGTCAATC
The DNA here is from genome assembly GCA_017465845.1 of Lachnospiraceae bacterium. GTDB lineage: Bacteria > Bacillota > Clostridia > Lachnospirales > Lachnospiraceae > Acetatifactor. The sequence goes on from JAFTVH010000140.1 coordinate 14,276, forward strand.
TTATAAACAATCACATGGGACACAAGGCCCGCGCGTACTTTCTTCATCATTCTTTCAAAGCCGGGCCGGTTGGTATTCTTGCCGGACTTTCCGGCGTCTTCGAATATTTCTATATTATCCAAGTGTAAAACGTGCTTACAATATGCATTCAATTCCTTTTTCTGAAAAGGTAAGCTGTCTTTGTCTACTTGGTAGCCGGTAGACACGCGAACATATAGCGCCACGATCTTTTCGGTACCAGAAGCAGGCAGGGCGCCGGCATTTTTTAATTTAGCATA
>JAFTVH010000141.1 GCA_017465845.1 Lachnospiraceae bacterium
CGTGGTATTCCGGTAGGTATCAATCATAAAGCAGGGCTTCCCGCAGTAGAAGTGGTGTTTACCATTCTGCATGCCGGCGGTAAGTTCGGCGGTGGAGGATATAAGGTATCAGGAGGACTGCATGGTGTGGGTGCGTCTGTTGTAAATGCGTTGTCTGACTGGCTGGAGGTAGAAATCTGCCAGGATGGAAAGATTTATAAACAGAGATATGAGAGAGGTCATGTATGTTATCCGTTAAAGCAGATTGGTACCTGCAGCCTTGAGAAAACAGGCACCAAAGTATCTTTCCTTCCTGATGCTACTATTTTTACAGAGACCACAGTGTATGATTTTGATGTGCTGAAGAGAAGACTTCGTGAGATGGCTTTCCTGACCAAGGGACTGCGCATTATCCTGAGAGATTCCAGAGCGGATGAGGAAGCAGTGCTGGAACAGGCCGGCGAAAGTGGCCTGGGAGCGGAGGCTCTTATTAGTGGCAGTGCTAATGACAGCATGGAAAAAGAGCATGAAGAAAAGCAGATCAGTGAGCTGCTCAGACGTGCAGAAGAGGATAAAGAACTGCAGGATGCTGAAGAAAAGGGAGTATCCTCAGATTTTTCAAATGATGAGGGTGTTTCTTCCAATGGTGAAGCTCCAAAAGGAAAAACAGGCGGACGTATTGGTAAGATTCACACAGTAAAGTTGGAAAACGGCAAGAAGCAGAAGGTCATTGAGTTTTACTATGAAGGCGGTATCAAGGAATTTGTAAGTTACTTGAATAAGAGCAAGGAGCCTCTGTATGAAAATATCCTCTATTTTGAGGGAATGAAGAATAATGTGTCTGTGGAAGTTGCTTTCCAGCACAATGATTCTTACAATGAAAGTGTATTCAGTTTTGTAAATAACATTAACACGCCGGAAGGCGGTACGCATCTGCAGGGCTTCAGAAATGCCATGACAAAGACCTTTAATGATTATGCAAGAGGCAGTAAGCTGTTAAAGGATAGTGAGCAGAACCTGACAGGTGAAGATATCAGAGAAGGTCTGACTGCTATTGTCAGTGTTAAGATTGAGGATCCGCAGTTTGAAGGCCAGACCAAGCAGAAACTGGGAAATTCTGAGGCGAGAAATGCTGTTGACAGTATTGTCAGTGAGCAGCTGACTTATTTCCTGGAGCAGAATCCTATCGTGGCTAAGACCATTTGTGAGAAATCTATTCTGGCCCAACGTGCAAGAGAAGCTGCCCGTAAAGCAAGAGAGCTGACAAGAAGAAAGACTGCTTTAGACAGTATGACACTGCCCGGTAAGCTGGCAGACTGTTCCGATAAAGATCCGAAGAATTGTGAAATCTACATTGTAGAGGGAGATTCCGCGGGCGGAAGTGCCAAGACGGCAAGAGACCGTGCGACCCAGGCAATTCTGCCTCTTAGAGGTAAAATCCTGAATGTAGAGAAAGCCAGACTTGATAAGATTTACGGAAATGCGGAAATAAAGGCTATGATTACGGCTTTCGGTACCGGTATCCATGAAGATTTTGATATTACTAAGCTGAGATATGACAAGATTATACTGATGACCGATGCGGACGTAGATGGTGCACATATCAGTACACTGCTGTTGACATTCCTGTATCGTTTCATGCCGGAGCTGATCAAACAGGGCCATGTATATCTGGCAAAACCGCCTCTTTATAAGTTGGAGAAGAATAAGAAGGTGTGGTATGCCTACAGTGATGAGGAGCTTGACAGCATCCTGCAGGAAGTAGGACGTGACCAGAACAACAAGATACAGCGTTATAAAGGTCTGGGAGAGATGGATGCAGAACAGCTCTGGGATACTACCATGGATCCTGCCAACCGCATTTTGATGCGCGTAACTTATGACGAAGAGATGGCTTCAGAGATAGACCTTACATTTACCACATTGATGGGGGATAAGGTTGAGCCCAGAAGAGATTTCATAGAAGAGAATGCCAAATTCGTCAAGAATCTGGATATTTAGTAGAAGAATACAAGAGGTTAAATAGATGAATGACGATATTTTTGACAAGAATGTGGAGATAGATAAGATTCATGAGGTAGACTTGAAGGAAAGAATGGAGACTTTCTATATTGACTACGCCATGAGTGTTATCGCCTCCCGTGCCCTTCCTGATGTAAGAGATGGTCTGAAGCCTGTACAGAGACGTGTACTTTATTCCATGATTGAGCTGAACAACGGTCCGGATAAGCCTCATCGTAAGAGTGCCCGTATCGTCGGTGATACCATGGGTAAATATCACCCTCACGGCGACAGTTCCATTTACGGTGCATTGGTAAATATGGCTCAGGAGTGGTCTTTCCGTTATCCGTTGATTGACGGTCATGGTAACTTCGGTTCCATGGACGGTGACGGCGCGGCAGCGATGCGATATACGGAAGCGAGACTGAGCAAGATTTCTATGGAGCTTCTGGCCGATATCAATAAAGATACGGTAGATTTTGTTCCTAACTTTGATGAGACGGAGAAGGAGCCTGTTGTACTTCCCAGCCGTTATCCCAATCTGCTGGTAAATGGTACTACCGGTATTGCGGTAGGTATGGCTACCAATATTCCGCCTCACAACTTACGTGAAGTAGTAAATGCAGTTGTAAAGATCATTGATAATAAAGTAAATGAAGACAGAGATACCACAATCGAAGAGGTGTTGGAAATCGTAAAGGCACCTGATTTCCCTACCGGCGGATTGATCCTCGGTACAAGAGGCTGTGAAGAGGCTTATCGTACCGGCCGCGGTAAAATCAGGGTACGCGCCGTGACCAATATTGAGACACTTCCTAACGGAAAGAGCCAGATTATTGCCACAGAGCTTCCTTATATGGTAAATAAGGCCAACCTGATCATGAAGATTGCAGAGTTGGTAAAGCTGAAAAAGATAGACGGCATCACAGACATCAGAGATGAGTCCAACAGAGAAGGTGTGAGAGTCGTTATCGAGCTGCGCAGAGATGCCAATGCCAATGTGATTCTGAATCAGCTGTACAAACATACACAGTTACAGGATACTTTCGGTGTGATCATGCTGGCTCTGGTCAACAATGAGCCTAAGGTCATGAGCCTGCTTGATATGTTAAAGCATTATCTTGCACATCAGGAAGAGGTTGTTACCAGAAGAACCAGATATGACCTTAACAAGGCAGAGGAAAGAGACCACATTTTACAGGGTCTGCTGAAAGCTCTTGATTTTATTGATGAAGTAATCAGTATCATCAGAAGCAGCCGCAAGACCCAGATTGCTAAGGAAAGGTTGATGGAGCGATTCGAGCTGTCCGAAGTCCAGGCTCAGGCTATTGTAGATATGCGTCTGAGAGCTCTGACCGGTCTGGAAAGAGAGAAGCTGGAGCAGGAGCATGCAGAACTGCAGATTCGCATCGGAGAGTTGAAGGCTATCCTGGCAGACGAAAAGATTCTTTTAGGTGTTATTAAGGATGAAATGATTGTTACTGCGGAAAAATACGGTGATGACAGAAGAAGTAAAATTGGTTTTGATGAATTTGATATTTCCATGGAGGATTTGATAGAAAGAGAAAATACTATCATTGCAATGACCAGCCTGGGATATATCAAACGTATGACAGTAGATAATTTCAAGGCTCAGAACAGAGGCGGTAAGGGTATCAAGGGTATGCAGACCATTGAGGATGACTACATTGAAGATCTGCTGATGACCACCACCCACCATTACCTGAACTTCTTTACCAACATGGGAAGAGTCTACAGGATCAAGGCTTATGAAATTCCGGAGGCCGGCAGAACTGCCAGAGGCACAGCGATTATCAATCTGCTGCAGCTGTCTCCGGGTGAAAAGATTACAGCTATGATTCCGATTAAGGAATATGATGAAAATAAGAATCTCTTTATGGTTACCAAAAAAGGAACGGTGAAGAAAACTTCACTGATGGAATTCAGTAATGTCCGTAAGAACGGTCTTGCAGCCATCAACCTTAGGGAGGATGATGAACTGATTGAAGTAAAGGCAACGGAAAAGGACAATGATATCTTCCTCGTGACCAAGCAGGGTATGTGTATCCGTTTCCAGGAGACTGATGTAAGACCTACCGGTCGTACTTCAATGGGTGTCATCGGTATGAATCTGGATCCCGGCGATGAAATTGTAGGCATGCAGCTGGATAATCAGGGCGAAGCGCTGTTGTTCGTATCTGAAAACGGTATGGGTAAACGTACCGATATGAAAGAATTTACTGTCCAGAAACGTGGCGGTAAAGGCGTAAAGTGCTACAAGATTACCGAAAAGACAGGAGATGTAGTCGGCGTCAAGGCTGTCAATGATGATAATGAGATCATGATGATTACCACAGAAGGTATCATTATCCAACTGAGAGCTCAGGATATCAGTATTCTTGGTAGAATTACTTCCGGTGTGAAGCTGATTAATCTTGAAAAAGGTGTTAAGGTAGCACAGATTGCAAAGGTCAGAGAAAAAGTGTCCAATGGCGATCAGGAGTTTGATAACGTGGAAGAAGCTATGGAACAGATAAGCGATGACGAAGAGGCTGAATTAGAGAGCCGGGAGTCTGAGGAAGAGATTTAATATCATAACATTGTGCCCCGGGAATAAGTTTCCCGGGGCATAACTAAAAGGAGGAATCGTGGTATGAGAAAGAAATTTAATGTTACCGGAGTATGTATATCACAATTTCATTATATGGTAGATATGTCTGACAGACTTGCCAAAATAAAAGAGATGGTAGATGCCGGGGAATATTTTTCGATAACTAAAGCAAGACAGTACGGAAAAACCACGACTCTTCAGGCACTTGCACAATATCTGAAATCGGATTATGTGATATTGAGCCTTGATTTTCAGATGCTTAGTCACAGGGATTTTGAGGATGAGGTTGCTTTCGTAGCTGCATTTTCAAGAGAGATTTTGGCGTCAGTACAAGAAAAAATAGTTCCGGAAGATATTTTTAATAAACTGCAGTTGTTTTCTCAGGCTAAAGACAAAGAAAATAAATTAGCTATACTGTTTAAATGCTTAAGCGATTGGTGTGCAAAGTCTCAAAAGCAGATTGTTTTGATGATAGATGAAGTAGATAGCGCAACAAATAATCAAGTATTTCTTGATTTTCTTGCACAATTAAGAGGATATTTCAATCAGCGTATGATAAGACCTACATTCTGGTCTGTTATTTTGGCAGGTGTTTATGACATTAAGAATTTAAAACAAAAAATTCGTCCTGATGAAGATCATAAAATGAATAGCCCATGGAATATTGCTGCGGATTTTACAGTAGATATGAGTTTTACGGCTTCAGATATTGAAAGTATGTTAATGGCATATGAGCAGGACTGGAATACCGGGATGGATACTTCTGCAATTGCTAAATTGATTTTTGATTATACAAGTGGTTATCCATTTCTTGTTTCACGGATATGCAAATTAGCAGATGAAAAGATTGCTAAAAGTAATAAATACCAGAATAAAACGGCAGCATGGACTCAAGAAGGGATTTTAGAGGCAATAAAAATTCTTCTCACGGAAAAAAATACGCTATTTGAATCTTTAATCAATAAGTTGAATGATTATCCTGATTTACGTAAAGTTTTATGGTCACTTCTTTTTAAAGGACAAAGCATTGCTTATAATGCAGATAATGAATCTATCAGCATGGCTACTATGTTTGGATTTATCAAGGAATCTGATGGTTATGCAGTGGTAGCAAACAGAATATTTGAGACAAGATTGTATAATATGTTCCTCACTAGCAATGAGATGCAGGAAAATGAAATGTACAAAGCAGCATTACAGGATAAAAATCAGTTTATTTGTAATGGGCATTTGAATATGGAACTTATACTTAAAAAATTTGTGAAGTATTTTAATGAATTATATGGTGATAAATCTGAAGATTTTCTGGAAGAGGATGGACGGAGATATTTCCTGCTCTTTCTTCGTCCTATAATAAATGGAACGGGAAATTATTATATTGAGAGCAGAACCAGAAATATGAGAAGGACAGATATAATAGTTGATTATCAAGGTGATCAATTTGTCATAGAAATGAAAATATGGAGAGGTCGTGAGTATAATACAAGGGGGGAAGAGCAGTTATCAGATTATCTTGATTACTATGATTTAGAGAAAGGATATATGGTTAGTTTTAATTTTAATAAAAATAAAGAAATCGGCGTAAAACAGGTTTTAGTAGGGAATAAGGTATTGATAGAGGCTGTAGTTTAACCGAATACCGAATCAAGTAGGTTCCCCGGGGCATAAATATGGTAGAAAAGTTGGGGAAAAAAGTTATAAAAGTTGTCGGAATTTTAACTTGATTATTGATTGGGAAAGTGGTATCATGCTCTTGTTTTAGAAAAATTTTATATTTTTTTTAGAGTATCTAAGGAGTGGATTAAGATGAGTACTTTAGTAATCTGTTTATCACTGGCTATGATAGGAGGTCTTTTGATGTCCCGTATAGCCAAGAAATTGAACTTGCCGGCAGTTACGGCATATCTTGTTGCCGGGTTGATTTTAGGACCCTATTGTCTTGGTGCATTACATATTCCTGGATTTGGATTCAATACGCTGGAACAGGTGGAAACTTTCAGCATCGTTTCTCAGGTGGCCATGGCATTCATTGCTTTCACAATCGGTAATGAATTCAGATTGTCCCAGCTGAAGCATATGGGAAAACAGGCCATTGTCGTAGGTATCCTGCAGGCTGTGGTTACAACCATAGTGGTAGATATCGTTCTGATTGTACTGCATTTGGCTTTTCCGTCTGTTATTTCTCTTCCTTCAGCTATCGTATTAGGTGCGATTGCTTCTGCAACAGCTCCGGCAGCGACATTGATGGTTATCAAGCAGTATAAGGCAGAAGGTCCTCTGACCAGTCTGTTGATGTTAGTTGTTGCAATTGATGATGCAGTCGGTCTTGTACTTTTTGCAGTATCTATGGGTATCGCAAATGCTATTGAAATGGGAAGTATCAGTGTAACCGGTATGGTGGTTGAGCCTCTTCTTGAAATCGTATTATCTCTGGGACTTGGTTCCATCATGGGACTTCTGCTGAATTATGTGGAAATATTCTTCCATTCCAGAAGTAAACGTATGACTATCTCCGTTGCATTTGTTATGCTGACAGCAGGCATCTCCATGATGCAATTTGAAATAGGTGGTATCCATTGCGGATTTTCTCTGCTTCTTACATGTATGATGTTAGGTACCGTATTCTGCAATATTTGTGAGACTTCAGAAGAGCTGATGAATCGTGTGGATGGATGGACAGTTCCTTTGAATCTTTTATTCTTCGTGTTGTCCGGTGCAGAACTGGATCTGCAGATTTTGAGTGATCCGATGGTACTGTTGATCGGTGTACTTTACATTGCAGCCAGATCTTGCGGTAAATACTTTGGTGCTTACAGCAGCTGTACCATGACAAAGTGCAGCAAGAAGATTACTAAGAATCTTGGTATTACGCTGTTCCCTCAGGCCGGTGTGGCACTGGGCATGTCCCTTACTGCTGCTTCCCTGTCTGATGGCGCAATCGTAAGAAATGTTGTATTGTTCAGTGTTCTTGTGTATGAGCTTGTAGGTCCTGCATTGACCAAGCGTTCTCTGCTTGCTGCAGGCGAAATCAAGGTGGAAGGCAAGACAAGTGCAAGAAGCATGAACCAGCCGAAGCCGCCTATCAGCTTAAAGGGCTAAGATACATTATTAAAAGATGCAGAATCAGGAAGCACTACGATTTGAAGAAGCGAAAAAGAAAATCATAGGAATTGACAGGCAGCGTCTGGGCATCGGTACCTATGGAGAAAAAACGGTTCATGCTATTTTTAAAAATTTTTATGAGCCGGATGAAGATAAGCAGGAAATTCCAATCGACAGGTATGTAGCAGATATCTATAACGGGCAGGAAATCATTGAAATTCAGACCAGACAGTTCAACCGTATGAGGGATAAACTGGCGGTTTTCCTGCCGCTGTATCCTGTCACTATAGTCTATCCCATTCCCCGGGAAAAGTGGGTCATCTGGATTGATGAGAACAGCGGGGAGCTGAGTAAAAAACGGAAGTCTCCCAAGCGGGGAAATCCATATGAGGCTTTTAAAGAGCTTTATAAAATAAAAATGTTCTTGAAGGACCCCAATCTTAAGCTGAAGTTTGTTCTGACGGATATGGAAGAATATCGGCTGTTGAATGGCTGGAGCAGGGATAAGAAGAAAGGGTCAACCAGGTACGACCGCATTCCAACCGACATTGTAAAGGTAGTCGATATTGAGTGCCCACAGGATTATATGCAGTTTGTGCCGATTGAGCTGGAAGATGACTTTACGGTAAAGCAATTTGCGAAAGCAGCGCATATTCCGGAGAAGCAGTCTCAGGTGGTATTGAATATTCTTTATCATATGGGGATTGTGGAACGAGTAGGGAAGAAAGGGAATGCTTATATTTATTGTGTGAAAGCATGATAAGCTGTTTTGCAGCTTGTCATGCTTTCGTCTGATTTGGCAGGAGGAACTATGTTTAAAGAAGTAAATAGAGAACGTCCATTTGAAGAAATTCTGGATCAGATCATTGATAATATACAAAAAGGAATATTGAAACCCGGCGATGCATTACCGGCGGAGCGCCTGATGGCAGAAATGATGGGAGTTTCCAGACCGGTTGTAAGGGAGGTTCTCCGTGCACTTGAATTACTTGGGATTATTACTACTGTCCGCGGGGGTGCTAATTATATATCAGAGGATATTGAACACGGTTTAATTGGTCCACTATCTATTTTGTTCCGTTTGAATAATAGCAGTGTTCGTGAAACACAGCAGTTGAGAGCAGCACTTGAAGAAGCGGCAGCGGGACTGGCAGCTGAGCGATGTACGGCGGTAGATGCAGCAGAACTTCAATTGATTTTAGCCAGGTTAGAAGCGGAGGAAGATGAGCGTGTCCGTGCGAATCTGGACAGGGATTTACATATTAAGATCGGAAAAATTGCCGGAAATCCGATGATCTTTAATGTGATGTGTGCATCTACGCAGTTGACAGAAAATGTTATCAGCGGCATACGGGCTTATATTATGCAAAAGAATCATTCTGAGCAGGAAGTAGATGACCAGCATAAAAGACTTGTAGAGGCAATTGTGAATCACAGGGTATCTGAGGCAGAAATCTGTATGCAGGAACATATGAGAACAGTTGAGAACTATATTGTGGAAATGATGAGACAGTCATAAAATGATATGACTGATGAAAGTCAATAAACGACAGCACTTCAGTGTGTGTCTTTTATCGGCTTTCTTTTTTGTTTACAAAATTTATGGGTCTTAGGTATTGCATTTCCAAAGAGCAAGTAGTATGCTTATTATATAATTGGTAATACCAATTATATAATAAGTAATACAAGATAGGAGAAGGCAAAATGGGGTATGTTAAGTGGAAGTATGAAGTATTGGACAAATTCTGTAATGATGTCTTTCAGGCATTTGGATTCACGAATGAAGAGAGCAGAGTTGTTACAGATGTATTGCTGATGTCAGATTTGATTGGTATCGAGAGTCACGGTATGCAGAGAATGGTCCGTTACCACAAAGGGATTGAAAAGGGAACGATCCACCCAAAGGAGAAACCGGAGGTGGTATTTGAGACACCTATTTCCGCAGTCATTGACGGGCACAATGGTATGGGTCAGCTGATCGGAGCGTTTGCCATGAATAAAGCGATTGAGAAAGCGAAGAAGACCGGCATTGGTATTGTGACCGTAAGAGAGTCAAATCATTATGGCATTGCAGGTTATTATGCGAAGATGGCATGTGATCAGGGACTGCTCGGCATGTCCTGCACCAATTCTGAGGCAATCATGGTGCCTACATTTGGTAAGAAGGCTATGCTTGGCTCTAACCCGATTGCGGTGGCTATGCCCGCGGACCCTTATCCGTTTTTCTTTGATGCATCCACTTCTGTAGTTACTCGTGGAAAGCTGGAGATGTACAACAAGATGGACAAACCCCTTCCCGAGGGCTGGACGTTGGATGAAAATGGACAGGAATGTACTGAGGCTCCGAGAGTCCTGGCTAACATTGTTGGAAAAAATGGAGGTGGAATCATGCCTCTTGGCGGAGCAAGTGAGGCAACAGGAAACCATAAGGGATATGGATACGGTATGCTTTGTGAAATGATGAGTTCTATTTTCTCTCTGGGTGTTACCTCCAATGAGTGCTGTACTTTCAAGGATAAGACAGGTATCTGTCATGGCTTTATTGCTTTAGACCCGGCAGTGTTTGGCGATGCAGATAAGATCAGGGAGCATTTTTCAGAGTATCTGCAGGCGTTGCGCGAGAGTCCAAAGGCAGAAGGTGCGGAGCGTATCTATACTCACGGCGAGAAGGAAGTTCTTGCTGAGAAGGATCGCAGAGAGAATGGTATTCCGGTTAATGATAATACCATGGTTGAGCTTGCAGAGCTTTGTGATTATCTGAAATTGGATTTCAATAGTTATTTTGTGGGATATGAGTTCCCCAAGGAAAGTAATTTCTTTACGGGAAATTATTAATTGATAATAAAGTAATTATAGTAAAGCTAAAAGTGCAGTTATCTATTGCCTTTTAGCTTTATTAGTGTTAAACTGTTTTTTGTAATTAAACATTGCAAACATTACAGGTGTCGGATAAGAGATTAAAACTCTTGATCCGGTGAAAAGGGAAGCAGGTGCAAATCCTGCGCGATCTCGTCGCTGTAAGGGAAGAGTCTTGTTTGAACAACAGGTTGATGAAGAACTAGAATGTTGTTTACAAGTCACTGGGAACATGCCACTGAAAAGGTGATGGCAGACCCGGGAAGGCAAAACAAGATGATGAGGCCCGAGCCAGAAGACCTGCCTGTAGTGGGTACTGTAGGACCACGAGGAATTGGTTAGTACGGATGATTATAAAGTAACAGTTGAAGCTGTTATATTTTATAATCCTTGTGGCCTTCTGTGAAAAATGATATTCACGGGAGGTTTTTTACGTTGCACCAAAAGCTCATGACCTGCGAAATTTACAGCCCGGGGAGGGCAGAAAGAGAGGTCAGAAAGATGACAGAAGGAAAGAAACAAAAGGTAACAGGAAAACAAGGTGCATGGAAGATTGGTCTTGGTGTACTCGCACTGGTGGTTGTAGTGGGATTTATGGCTTTATTATATGCCAAATTCTCAGCGAAGCCGGTAGAGGGAAGCAAGGAGATCACCATCGAAGTAGTGGACAATGAGAAGAAGTCTACGGTGTATGAACTGAAGACTGATGCGGAATATCTGCGCCAGGCTATGGAAGAAGCCGAAGGGCTTACCTTTGAAGGCGAAGAAGGTCAGTATGGTCTGTCAATCAGTATCGTGAATGGTCTTAGGGCTGATTATACACTAGATGGTGCTTACTGGAGCTTTTATGTGAATGATGAGTACTGTAATTATGGTGTGGATACACAGCCTGTAACGGATGGAGATGCTTTCAAGATTGAATATACAGCAGCACAGTAAAGCTGCTAACGCTGAGAAAAAGGAGAATAAGGGTATGATTTTAAGAAAGAGTTCTCCTCGGAAAGATAAAAAAAAGCTTCTTCAGCTGACGGTTCAGGATATTACATTGATAGGCATGATGGTGGCGGTTATTGAAGTGTGTAAGATGGCAATGACATTTTTGCCAAATATTGAACTAACCACATTTTGGGTCATTATGTTCACACTTTTTTTTGGGTGGAAGATTATCTTCGTGATTCCCGTATTCATTCTGATAGAGGCTGCCATTTATCCCTTTGGACTGTGGTTGCTCATGTATCTGTATACGTGGCCGCTGCTTGCGCTGATTACACATTTACTGAGAAAAATAGATTCGGTATGGATTTGGAGCATGATATCGGCTGCTTTTGGATTGAGCTTCGGTCTGCTTTGTGCGATTCCCTACGTGTTCATCAATGCGCCGGGAGGGGATTTGAGGGCAGGGGTATCTGCTGCGTTTGCCTGGTGGATAGCCGGAATTCCCTGGGATATTACACATGGTGTGGCCAATTTCGTATTGATGCTGGTGCTTTATTATCCAGTGAGAAAGATTATGAATATGGTTAAAAGAAATCTGGGGAGATAATAATAGAACAGAAAAAGGGCAAAGTCTCGAAAATTAGATTTGAGGCTTTGCCCGATTTTTTATACATATTAATATTCTTCGTCATGATACTGTGACTTCTTCAAAGAAAAAATAAATTCACTTCCCACCCCCGGAGTACTAATCACATTAATATGCTCCCCATGGGCAGTAATGATCTCTTTTACAATAGCAAGCCCAAGTCCGGTTCCCTTTTTATCCTTACCTCTTGACAAATCGGACTTGTAAAAGCGGTCCCAGATCAGCTTCAAGTCCTCCTTGGGAATTCCAATCCCGGTATCTTTAACCGATACAAAAATCTTGTTCTTTTTCTCGGAAGTCTCAACCCGGATAGAAGAACTGTGATGGCTGAACTTGATGGCGTTATCAATGAGGTTGTAAAGCACCTGCTGAATCTTGTCCACATCTGAATTTACATACAATTCATCTCCGGTGAGGACCAGTTCAATATTGATATTTTTCGGTTTGCAGGTGCCTTCAAAGGAGGCAGCTGTTTTGCGGATAATACCATTGATATCAAAATCCGATTTATCCAGCATCATGCCTTTGGTATTCAAGTTGTTCAGCGTCAAAAGGCTGTTGGTGAGTTTCGTCAGTCGCTCGGTCTCGTTTAGTACGATCGTCAGATATTTTTCGTGCATTTCGGGCGGAATGGTTCCGTCAATCATGGCTTCCAGGAAACCGCGGATGGAGGTCAGCGGGGAACGGAAGTCGTGGGAGACATTGGCAACAAACTTTTTCTGGTCGTCCTCGGAGCGGGCAATTTCACTTGCCATAAAGGAAATGCAGGCGGCCAGGTATCCGATTTCATCTTCACTTTCTATTTGAAATTCATAGCGCATATTGCCGGAGGCATACTGCTCTGTGGCATAGGTGATTTTTTTCAAGGGAATATAGACAATTTCCGTGAAAAAAATCAGGATGATCATGGATAAAAGAAACAGGATGATCAGTGTAAGGTAGGAAATATTTAAAAGGCCTGCGGCAGACTGTTCGATGTCTGCCATACTGCTGTGAATGACTACGTAGCCTTTTACCTTATAATTATTGGTGATGGGAGCAATGACACTGAGCACCGCAGTCTCAAAATCATCAAAAAAAGTACCTATAGTGTAATAAGAACCTCTTGTTACGGTCGGGTCAAAGTCATCTACAACAATGACATTTTCCACGTCCAATGGCATTGTGGTATCCAGTACCAGGCGCCCGGAAGGATTGATGATACGGATGGTGGAGTTTAAGTAAACCGACAGCGCATCCAACTGGGCTTTTACCGTTTCAAGGGTAATCTCACTTTTGTATAAGCCTGTGGCATAAGTATTGGCAATCAATGTGGCTTCGGAGTACAGGGAATCGGCTTTTTCACGGACCAGATGATCTTTGATCATATTGGGCACAAAGGTGGTGATAATGACGAACCCGAACACCCCGAAGATAAAGTATGCCAGGATAAATTTCAGGTACAGTGTCTTCTTCATTTATCGCACCTCA